>CAUQGN010000001.1:0-163672 GCA_963517565.1 uncultured Leptotrichia sp.
ATAGGAGTGATGAAAATGAGTTTTAGTCCCCTTCATTTTTGGGGTGCTCTAAATCAATAAATACTTACAATTAGATGAAGTTATGTAGTTTTAGTCCCCTTCATTTTTGGGGTGCTCTAAATCACTTCCGCCGTGTCAAATCCTTCTGGCTCCAGTTTTAGTCCCCTTCATTTTTGGGGTGCTCTAAATCGACATAAATTGGCAGACTAGCAAGCAAAAGCGTTTTAGTCCCCTTCATTTTTGGGGTGCTCTAAATCCCATCCAAATTATGGGATAATAATTTTTGGTGAAAGCAAGAAGGGACTAGAGTTTAATCCCGACTTGTTTTTCAATACTTCTTAATGTTCCTACAGGTATATCTTTTGAATATGGTACTGTGACCACACCTTTTACACCTGGGATCATCCATTGATAATGACTTCCTCTTATACGTACAACTTTTCCACCTAATTTTCTAAATCTTTTTTCGATTTTTCTATATGACATAAATATCATTCCCTTCTAAAATAACGTTAATAATAACTTCTAATAGAAAGTATTTGAAAATTAGGGAGAGTTGAAAAGTTTTACAAAAAATCATTTTCAACTTATAAATTCATTATAACACGTATTCAACACATTGTCAATGATTTTAAAAAAATTTTTTTAGAAAAAATCACAGCCAATATTTTTAACTGTGATTTTAATATTTTTATAAAAAATCCAAAAAATTTACTTTTTAAAAATTATCTCACAATTTGGAATAAGATTGCAACAACTAGAAATAATGTTGCGACTATTTCAGTAAATTTTTCAATTCCTTCTTTTTCTTCATCCAAGATGTTAGCAGAACTTTTTGCTAAACCTTGGCTTCTGTCTGGCTGTAGTAAAATTACGCTTATCATGATGATTGATAAAATTACTAGAGCTATAATTAATAAATTTTCTAACACGTTATTAGTTCCTCCTATAATTTACAAAACAAGAGAATAAGCAATTAATTTTTTTCAAAATAATTATTTAACTGCTGCATCTCCGGCTTTTATTATTACAGCGAATTTTTCAGGAATTAAACTTGCTCCTCCTACTAATCCACCGTCAATGTCTGTTTGAGCGATTAAGTCAGCTGCATTTGCATCGTTCATTGATCCACCATATTGAACTGTTACGTTTTCTGCAACTTCTTTTCCATATAAATCAGTTAATAATCCTCTGATGAATGCGTGAACTTCTTGAGCTTGTTCTGGAGTAGCAGTTTTACCTGTTCCAATTGCCCATACTGGTTCGTAAGCTAGTACAACATTTGCCATTTCAGCAGCTGTTACATCTTTTAATCCACCAGTAATTTGAGTTTTTACAACATCGTTAGTAGTTCCAGCTTCTCTTTCTTCCAAAGTTTCTCCGAAACATAAGATTGGTTTTAAATCATGAGCCAATGCTGATTTTACTTTTTCATTGATGATTTCATCAGTTTCGTGATAATATTCTCTTCTTTCAGAATGTCCTAAAATTACATATTCTACACCTAAATCTTTTAACATCAATGGTGAAACTTCTCCAGTATATGCTCCGCTTTCTTTAGCGTTCATATTTTCAGCAGCAATTTTAATGTTACTTCCTGCAGTTTCTCTAGTTGCTGTTTCTAATGCAGTAAATGGTGCTCCTATTACGATTCCTGCATTTTTTACGTCTGCTACTAAAGGTTTTAATTCATTGAAGAATTGTGCAGCCTCTTTTGCAGTTTTGTTCATTTTCCAGTTTCCAGCTACTATTACTTTTCTCATAGTTTCTCCTCCATTATTTATTTAATATTTTACATTTTCTTTTATTTTATCACATATTGCTTTTTTTATCAATGCCAATACATTGTTTTTTTCTCTATCTCTATGCTGGAACTATCTTAAATCCTAAAATTTGAAATTAAATAACTTTATTATACAGTTGAAATTTTTCTTGAAATAATTAATTAAAAATGATAATATATACAAAATATTTTATATTCAAATTATTATAAATACAATATACAAAAATATAGAATAGAAGGTACCCTATGAAAATAGAAGATTTGTCTCTTTTTTTAGCCAATGTATCACTCTTTAAAGGATTAAATCCTCAAGAAATTTCAGATTGCCTAAGAAAAGTTGACTTTAAAATAAAAGATTATAAAAAAAACGAAATAGTTTTTTTTCGTGGAGATATTTTAAAACAAGTGATTATTATTATAAATGGAACAACACATGGAGAAATGCAAAAATTTAATGGAGATACAATCGTTATAAATCAGATGAAATCTGGCGAAGTTCTGGCTTCTGCATTCTTGTTTGGAAATGATAATATCTTTCCAGTCGATTTGGTAACATTGGAAAATTCCAAATTTCTTTTATTTGACAAGGAAAAATATTTAAATTTAATACAATCAGATAAAAGGCTGTTACTTAACTTTATAAATGAAATTTCCAATAAAAGCCAGCTGTTATCCAAACGTATATGGTTTAACTTCACACACAAGACTATTGAAGAAAAAATTCTTAGTTATATAAATGAAAATGCAAAAAACAATAAAATAAAATTTTTACCAAGCATCTCAGCACTAGCCAAAAAATTTGAAGTAACAAGACCTGCTTTGTCAAGAGAAATTTCAAACTTATGCAAAAAGAAGATTTTAACAAAAATAGAAAATAATATTTACTCAATAAATTTTTCTAATTTTTCCAAAAAGAATGTTTGACATTTTTTCACATAACAGTTATAATATTGAAGAAATAACATTACAATAAAATTGTAATAAATTCAAATATCTAATATAATACATTAAAATAAAAATTAGATTTCTGATCTATACGCCACTAACAACGAATTTTTGGGCTTTACTCTTTTTTAATGGGGTTATCCCTTTATAAATAGTCTCAGTAAAATCACGACTGCTTTATGTTTTGTACGGATTCTGTACTATTTATAAATATGACTACCACCTGTAACATTTTACAGGCAACCAAAAATTAAGTTAGAACGGTAGATCGGATTTTTTTATAAAATCTAGAAAGGAAAATATGAAAAATACAAAATTAATACAGGACTTTAAATATAAATCTAAACAAATCCTATTTGGCTTGCTTGGTGCAATCTTGTTTTCTTTTATAGGAATTATCATTTACTACATTGCTTTTTATTTTAATAAAAATTTTATTTCACTAATTTTTAGCATTTCCATCCCAATTACATCCTATATCGGATATATGTTTTTTTCACATAAATTCAATGGATTTGAAGGATTTGGTGCTGATGATTTCTCATTTTTTGACGCATTTTCATTATTTATAGTTACATTTTTGATTGTTTATTTAGTAAATACTTTTGATGTTACAAATATGCTTTACAAGGAATATCATAATGAATTTAATTATTTTCAACTTTTTTTCAAATGTTTTCCACGATTAGTTGATTTAGAATGGATAAGTTTTAGAGTTGTTGTGAGTGAAATATTTGTTATGCTTTTTACCCTTTCAAACTATTTTCGGGGAGGTTTCTTCTTTATTCCGTAATCATAGTAAAACTGCTTTAAAACTAAACTCAAAAGGCTATGACTATTTTACTCAAATCCTAAATCTATATAATTTTTAGCAGTTTAATTTTAAATAGGTTTGAGTATATGTTAAACTCTGTTTAAAAATAAGAATAAATTTTTATAATAAAGTTATTTGATATCTAATTCACAATCACTCAATTAAATTGTTTTTTATTATTTTTTAGATATATTGATTAATAAATGTTTTTTCATATTACTATATTTTTTTATTTTCTTAGGATTGCTCATTGCCAAAAATCCTACAACCTATGGCTAGACTAAGATTTATTAAATTATTTTGTTTAAGAAAAAATATTTATTATAAAATTTCTGAGATTTTAATTATTTACAAATATTAGGTTTATGCCATTTATTAGAAAAGTTTGTAATAATTTTATTATTTAAATGGAAGTTAGTATTAAATCTAAAAATATAAAAAAATTGCAAGGTTATTATTCCCTGCATTTTTTTATTTTATATTGACTTTGGCTTTATCCATTCACTTTCTTTTCCAATGGCATAGTTTTTCAGCACTTTTTCCTTATATTCCTTAAATCTTCCATCAATAATTGCCTCACGTGCATTATCCATAAGTTTTAGCAAAAAATGCAAATTATGATATGTTGCAAGCCTTTGTCCCAAAATTTCTCCAGCCTTGAATAAATGTCTTATATACGCTCTCGTATAATTTTTGCAGGCATAACAGTCACAATCTTCATCAAGTGGTCTGTCGTCTCTTGAATAAATCGCATTTTTTATGACAAGACGTCCATACTTCGTAAATACAGTACCGTGTCTACCAATTCTTGTAGGCTGAACGCAATCCATCATGTCAATTCCATGCTCCACAGCTTCAAGCATATCCACGGGCTCTCCCACTCCCATTAAATAACGTGGTTTATTTTCAGGCAGTTTCGGCGTGCTATATTTTAAAATTCTATACATATCCTCACGTGGCTCTCCTACCGCAAGTCCTCCTAAAGCATACCCAGCAAATCCATAGTCATACTCATATAGTTCTTCAAAACTTTTATCCCGTAAATCCTCATAAATTCCACCTTGCACAATTGCAAAAAGCCCCTGTCTATCCTTATTTCTATTTGCTTCGATACAACGCTTAGCCCATCTCGTAGTTCTTTCAATGGATGGTATCAAATATTCACGTGTTGACAGTCCTGGCGGGCATTCATCCAGCACCATCATAATATCGCTTCCTAGATTATTTTGAATTGAAATAGATTTTTCAGGCGATAAAAAATGTTTTGATCCATCTAAATGCGAACGAAAATGAACCCCTTCCTCTTTTATCTTTCTCAAATCTCCAAGACTAAATACTTGAAATCCGCCACTATCAGTAAGTATTGGCTTATCCCATCTCATAAATTTATGAAGACCGCCAAAATCATTTACCAGCTCATCTCCAGGACGTAAATACAAATGATATGTATTTCCTAAAATAATTTGAGAATTAATCTCTTCCAATTCCTCTCTAGTCATAGCTTTTACAGTTGCCTGCGTTCCAACTGGCATAAATACTGGTGTTTTTATCTCTCCATTTGGTGTTTTTATAACTCCAGCACGTGCATTTCCATCTTTTTTTTCTAATTTATATTCTATTGGATTTTTAAAATCTTTATTTTCTTTTTCAATACACATTTTATCTCCTATTTTATTTCTAAATTCCATTATATTCCATAAATTTTCTTAGCATTTTCAGTAGTTACTTTAATAACTTGCTCTACCGAAATTTCCTTAATTCTAGCAACTTCTTCCGCTACATATTTTGTATAAATCGGCTCATTTCTTTTCCCTCGAAAAGGCACAGGTGTCAAATACGGACAATCTGTTTCCAAAACAATTTTTTCCAAAGGCAACTCCTTCACAAGCTCCTTCGTCTTTTTATTATTTTTAAACGTCAAAGTACCACCAATTCCCAAGTAATACCTATCTAAAAACGGTTTTGCCGCTTCCAGAGAACCTGGATAACAATGCAAAATTCCGCCAACATTTTTATAATCCTTCAAAACATCAAGCGTATCCTGCAAAGCTTCTCTTGTATGGATAACAACTGGTTTTTTTACCCTTTCTGCAAGTTCCATCTGCTTTCTAAATCCAGCAATCTGAACATCCTTCGGATCTTCCATCCAATGATAATCCAACCCAATTTCCCCAATTGCGACAACTTTTTTTTCAGTCAATGCCAATCTTTCCAGTTCTTTTTCTACTTCATCATTATATTTTTTTATATCCACAGGATGAACTCCAATCACCGCATTCACAAACGAATATCTATTCGCAAGTTCAATGCTTTTAAGTGAACTTTCCAAATCAAACCCAATGCTTACAATCCCTTCCAGCTCATCTTCAATCCTTTTCATCACATCATCAAAGTCATCTTCGAACTGTTTATCATAAATGTGTGTATGCGTATCAATTATTTTACTCATTTTTTTAATTCCTCTTCTGTAAAAAAATTCCATTTTCCATTAATTTTTTCTGCTCTAATATTGTCTTCTTGTTCTTCAAATTTTTTTGCATTATTAATCTTTTCTAAAACTCTTTCTGAAACTATATCGATTAACTTAGGTAACCATTTTTCTTGAAATTCTTTTTTTGGAATATTCGCCAAATATTCCATAGATTTTCCTGTTCTTTCTTTAAATAACTTTCTCATTTTTTCTTGATCTTTTTCATCTAAACCAAAATTATTATTTGATAATACTGGGGACTTCGAGCTAATTATTAAATCTGCTTTTGAAGAAGACACATATTCAATTTTTTTTATATTAATCTCCCTTTTTTTCAAAAATGCTTTTGTAATTTCTCCAAAAAACATTGCTTCAACAGTATTTTTTTGCTCATTTATTTGTTTATCAACTTCTTTTAATGCAGTAGAAACATCTGCCTTCTTATATTCAGAAAAAGCTTTTTCAATTTCAATATTATTTTTCTCAATTTCTGACTTTTGAATTTTCACATTTGGCTTAACTTCCACCTTATAATTCGCAGAAAATCCAAGACTTGCTGTTAGTAAAAATAATATAAATATTTTTTTCATAAATCTCCTTTTTATACAAAAAATTCAAACAATTTCAATTCCTACTCAGGATAATTTAAATTTTCTTCTTCCAAATGCTCCAGCGTTTCCTCCAAATACTTCTTAGCCTCATAATTAGCCATTGGCAAGTTTTGATCCAAGTAATTTCCACATTCTATAGCAGTCGCTCCTGGGATTGCTCCTTTAAATTCTGCCATAAATTTGTAAAGTTCTTTCATTAAGTCAATAATGTCCTTTGATTCCAATTTTCCTTTTAAGATAAGATAAAATCCTGTTCTGCATCCCATAGGCCCAAAATATACGATTTCATCTTTCCAAGTTGGATGATTTCTCAAAAATGTTGCTCCCAAATGCTCCATTGTATGAAGTTCAGCAATATTTATTACTGGCTCTCTATTTGGCAATTTCATTCTTATATCAAAACTTGTCAAATAATTTCCATTAACTTCGTCTATTCTTGACACATAAATTCCTCTGTTTAATCTGATGTGATCTACTGTAAAACTTGCTATTCTTTCCATACTTTCCACTTCCTTTTTATATTTTTATTTTCTATATTTTTTCAAATTTTTAAGTTATTTATCTTTCCACTTTTATTGAAGATTCTATTAATAAGTCCAATGTCTGCGAGTAATCATAACCTTTTGAAGCTGTACTTTTTGGCAATAAACTGGCAGATGTCATTCCAGGCGATGTATTTACTTCCATAAAATATGGCGTTTCTTCATTTACCACCATAAAGTCTATTCTTGCAAATCCTTCACATTTTAGTCCGTAATAACTGTCTTTTGCAAATTTATTAATTTCAGCCTGCACTTTTTCAGGAAATTCAAATACATATTCATTTGCCCCACCTTTTGCATATTTTGATTCATAGTCAAAGTAATCTCCTGCAAGAGCCTCAATTCTTAGTGTTGGAAAAACTTCACCATCAATTACAGGTACGCTTATTTCTACACCATGCAGAACTTCCTCAATCAAAACCTCCTTATCCATTCTAAAAACAAGTTCCAGCCCTTTTTCAAGTTCTTCCTGATTTTCCACAAAACTTACTCCAATACTTGAACCGCCATTATTTGGCTTTACTACAACACGATTTCCCAATTCTTTTTTTATTGTTTCAAAGTCAACAGTTTCACCTACACGTACACTTTTCCATTTTGCAATTCTAACTCCATATCCAGCCACAATTCTTTTTGAAAATTCTTTATCCATGCAGACTGCACTTGACATCACTCCAGGCCCGCTGTAAGCCACTCCCAGACTTTGCAAAATCGCCTGTATCCTCCCATCTTCCCCAAATACACCGTGCAAAGCGATATAAACAAAATCCAGATTCAAGTCTTTTACTTTTTCAAAAACTTCCTTTTCTGAATCAATCACAATATCAAAAACCTCATATTTATCTCTATTCAAGTTTGCTACAATTTCACTTCCTGTTTTTAAAGAAACTTCTCTTTCAGTTGAAACTCCCCCACGTATTACTCCTACTTTTAATTTTGACATTTTCTCTTCCTTTCCAGTTTTTTTTATTATTGTTTTTACAATTATTTAAAATCGTTTAAACCTATATAATTCCAAGCAAATCTATTTTATAAATTTTTAAAATCTTCTTTTCCAAAAACATATTTTTTACCGCAAAAATGGCATTCTACCTGAATTTTGCCTTCCTCTTCCAGAATTTCATCAATTTCTTCTTTTCCAAGCGTGATTAATCCCTTGTAAAACTTATCTTTAGTGCAATTACATTTATACTCCAGCTCTGATTTTTCCAAAATTTCAAAATCTTCCACATAAACCTTTTTATGTGCACCATCAACATCAATTTCTTCCTCAAATACAGAAATATCTTCATAAAGCAGCTCCACAATTTGCTCAAGGCTCATTCCACCTTCCAGAAGTTCAGTAATTGTCCTAATCTGCTGTAATTTATTTTCCAGTTTATCAATAAATCCATCTTCCACACCTGGCAACAGCTGTATCAAATAACCTCCAGCCCTTTTAATTTCTCCATTTTCATCCAGTTTTACACCAAGTGCAACAACTGATTTTATCTGCTCTGACAAAAGAAAATAATGAGCAATTATATCTGCAATATCTTCTTCATTTATTTTTGTAACGCCAGAAAACGGATCACGCAGTCCCAAGTCCTTTATAACTTGCATCGTCCCATTTCCAATAAATCTCACTTGCCCAGTCTCATCTTTTATAAAATTTCCATTTTCGTCAATTATCTGATGAAATTTATCTTCAGGATTTCCAATATAACCTTTTACTTCCCCTTTCATATTTCCAGTTGCAAGCGTATTTCCATAAGATCCATCTCCATTTACTTTAACTGTCACTAAATCCTTCTCATTTTTCAAATCTTTCCCCATCATAGCTGTCGCTGTCAATAGTTTCCCAAAAACAGTTGTCGCTATCGGATCAAGTTCATGAATCTTCTTTGCCTCTTTTACAATCTCTGTCGTATCACAGACAAAAAATCTTGCACATTTGCTTGTCCCTCTAATTATTTCTGATCTTCCCATATTTTCTAACATCCTTCTTTATTTCAAAATTATAATTATTCCTACTCGAATCTAAATTTACTTAATTTTTATCAATTCAATCTCAATTTGATTAAAATTTATTTTTAAAAATTACATTATTAGAATATCATATTCTATACAAAAAAACAAGATAATTCATTTCCAAACCCAATAGAAAACAAAAAAATACCACCGTCTAAATCAACAATAGTATTTTTCATTCTCAATCAATTTTTCCTATCCAATTTCATCATCATAACAACCAATCCATCTTTAGAAATAAAATTATCTATTTTCTCAAAGCCAAATTTTTTATAAAAATCTATAAGTTTTTCTGAATTTTTACATTCCAACCATACATATTTTGCGTTTATCAATTCCTTTGCTTCCAGCAATAACTCAAAAGCAAGTGATAATAAAAAATTTCCTTTTATTTGTTCACTTTCTGATAAATTAAAATTTTTCCCTAATTGTCCTAATAAATAACTGTTTACTAAGTAAAATCCATTACCAACCTTCTGTCCACTTTGCATTAATTTCTTTTGTTTACTATTACTTAAATTTTCAAATCTTTCATTTGGTAATATTAAACTTTTATTTGCTACCGAAAAATAACCTAATAAAGTATCATTATTATCAAAAATTAAATGTGTTGTTGAAATTGAACTTTTTTCAAAAAATATTGCTTTATTATGTAAAAAATTTTCTACATTATTATTTTCACTGCTACTAAATTTATTTAAAATATTTTCTCTTATATATTCTTCTGTATCGTATTTCAACAAATCATTTATTGACAGTCTTGATATTTTCATCTTTTTTTATCCAATATCCTTCTAATTCTTTTTTCATCCGTTATTTTTTCAGCTTTTACACCAGTCAATTTGGGTTTTCTATCATTCTCCAATGCCTTTATTAAGCCATCTATTTCCTTCTCAGTTTTAAACTCTGGCAATCTTAAAAAACTCGATGTAGCCATTACAATTCCTCCCTTTTTTATTTTTACACTACAATTATACAATGAAAATATTTAAAAATCAACTTATTTTAATTTTATTTTAATTAATACAAAAAATTTTTTTAAATAAAAAACAACCAAACTCACTTATATAAAGTGAAAAAATGGTTGTTTTATTTAATAATTAAATTATTTTATTTATTTTGATTTCTAAGTTCTTCAGGTTTTTGTGATAATCCAGTTGATGGTCCTGTTTCTGGCAATTCTACTGCTGTTTCTTCTTCATTTCCACCAAGTGTGTTTAGATTTGATAATGTTGTATTCAATTTACCAAGCAATACATCAATATTTTCAGCTGTTATTACTAATTTTTCTCCATTAGCAGTCTTTTTAACTACAAATTTTGTTACATTTTTTGATTTTGGCTTTTCTTTTGCCTCAAGTTCCTGTTTGAATCTATCTTCAACTGATAATGAATGTGATCCGTTGCTTGTAAAAGTTTCTTGTGTCATTTTTCTAAAAACTTGCAAGAATATTTTTTCAACATCCACATTAGTAACCTCAACAGTTACAATGGTAGTCTCGTTATCCTGTTTTTCTGATTTAACTATTTTATATTCAAGATTCTTTAATAATGTCTTAAAAAGCAATTCTTGAATTTTAGTATTATATTTTATATCCAGATTCCCCTCAAAACTGTCGTCTATTGCATATTTCGCGGCTTCTTTCATTTTTTCAGCCTTTACGCTATCAATAAATTTTGCAACTGTTCCATCAGGCCCAGACCCGCAACTAACTATACATAAAAGCATAAAAATTCCTAATAGTATCTTTTTCATCTATAACTCCCTTCTTTCTCTATTTATGATATTTTTTTATTCTCCATTATTTATTCTACATTATTTAAATTAATAAGTCAAGGAAGTTTTGAAATTTTGATAAGCAGCTGGAAAATAAATTTATTTTAGCGCTATTTTTTTAGTTCCTTTTCTAATCGTTTTACTTTTTTTACTAGTTCAGGAACTTTTCCCATAGCCATTTTTACTCTCAAGTCTTCCATATGTTCACGAAGCGGATAACCTGACATTTGCTTACCATCTGGCACATCATTAGTAACTCCAGATTTTGCGGCAATTACCACATTACTTCCAATTTTAAGATGTCCTGCTACTCCAACCTGTCCTGCAAGAGTCGAATTATCTCCAACTTCCACACTTCCAGAAATACCAGTTTGGGCTACAATCAGACAATTTTCACCAATAATGTCATTATGGGCAATATGAACAAGATTATCAATTTTTGTACCTTTTTTTATAATTGTATCTCCAATCGCTCCTCTGTCAACACACGAATTTGCTCCAATTTCAACTTCTTCTCCCAATATTACGTGTCCAATTTGCTCAATTTTTACATTGTTTCCGTTAATTTTTATAAATCCAAACCCGTCAGATCCTATCACAGCTCCCGGCTGCAAGATTGTACCTCTTCCAACTTTTGTAAATTCCCGTATCGTAACATTTGAATAAATTATACAGTCATCACCTATTTCAGTTCCTTCAAAAATTGAAACATTTGGATAGATAACAACATTTTTTCCGATTTTTACATTATGTCCAATATAAGTATTTATTTTTGATACATTTGCACTTTCATCAATTTGTGCAGAATTTTCTATCTGATTTTCAAACGGCTGTAATTTAGGCTTAAAATAATTTAGCAATATCGGCATGAGTTCCCTAGGATTGCCTTTTACAACAATAAAAGTCTTATTTGCAGGTAAATTTGGCAAATCAGGAACAATCACAGCGCCTGCATTACATCTATCCATATTTTTCAACATTTTCTCATCAGCTGCAAATGTTAATTCCTTCTCATTTGAATGAAAAAATGGAGCAAGCCTTGCAAAATTCAATTCATTATTTCCTCTGATTTCTCCATTTATCAGTTTTGCAATTTCCTTTATATTATACATTTTGGATCTCTCCTTCTTTATTTTTATAAAATTATGGGGATGAAATTAATCACCCCCTATAATTACTTACATTTATATTTTAATTAACATGAAAAACTAGAACGATTGTCCAAAGCTAAAGTAGAATTTACCTTTATCTTTTTTCTCACCTTTTTTCTCAGGATCCATTGGCCAACCATAATCAAATCTTAATGGTCCAATTGGTGTATTCAATCTTACTCCGATTCCATAACCTTTCTTAAGGTCTTTAAAGTCATGGGCATCTTTTCTGTTTGGTTTATAGATTTTTTTACCAGTACGAGGATCTTTCGATTCATTTTGCCATGCATTTCCTATATCAAAGAACGCTACTAACTGTAATGTGTCATTAATTTTTGTTCTATTTTCGATAGTTGCATGGAATTTGTCAAATCCATCAAACGCACTATAATCATATCCACGTACAGATTCAGCTCCACCTATGCTAAATCTTAATGCTTCTGGAGTTCCACTTCCTGTTGTTCCCCATGCTGCCCTATACGCCATTACATTCTTTTCACCAAAGAATGTTGGATGATAAGCTCTTAAATCTATTTCAAACTGGTCATACTTTCTAGGATCTTTTATAAGTTCCCCTCTTTCATATGCCATTGTTCCATATATTCCTTTTGTAGGAATAAACTTATTGTCTCTTGTATCGTAAGTAAATATTGGTCCCATTGCAAACAATCTATATTTATCATTTACTTTTTTATTAGCAAATAACTCTTTATAATTATCGTATCTTGCAATAAATCTTACATCAATATCACTATTCAGCCCTTTACCAATTTGCCAACGTGTTCCATATTTTTTAACTTTTTCCACTTCATCAGCATCAGCATTGTCATCTACAGACTGAGTCCAGTAAATTGATCCTCCAAGCTGAACTCTTTCAGTTCCTTTTATCCAAGGATCGAACCAGCTAAGTTCAAATGTCTTGTCTCCTTTATTCGAAGCAGAAAGAGTGGCTGAAGCATCTTGTCCTCTTCCTAGGAAGTTAGAATCCGACAATTTAAGTTCTCCTACTAATCCGACAGATGTTCCATAAGAGATACTTCCGTTAATTGTAGTAGTTGCACGTTCTTCAACAAGCAGTTTTACAATTCTTGCATTTGGATCGTCTTCTTTCCCTTCAAAGACTGGTACAATTTCAGTAAACATTCCTGTTCTATAAAGTTCACTTATTGTCGATTTTATGTTTTTAGTTTGGAAAACTTGTCCTGGTTTTATTTCCATATATCTTTCAAACACATAAGGTTTTGTTCTCAAAGTAGAACGTTTTGCAGACTGTCTTTGATTATCATTTTTTGAAGGAGCTTTCTGAACTTCTACAGAGTCAACAATTCCTTCTGTTAATCCTATATTTACATTTCCTTCATTTGAAACATTTATTGTTTCAATTCTTGCAAGAGAGTATCCATCTTTGTTATATAACTTAATTACTCCATTTTCATCAGGATTTAATAAGTTTCCGTTTAAGATTTCACCTCTTTTTACACCTAACGCTTTTTCAAGGTCTGCATTTTTATAAAGCGTATTACCCTCAAAATTTACACTTTGAATAATTGGATTTTCCTGTACTTCATAAACTATAGAAACAGTATTATCAATTTTTCTGTCAATTTTTGGATTAACTTTTGCAAAATATCCAGACTTAAATATTTTTTGTGCTCCATCAAGCGCTTTTTGAGGTATAAAAATATCTCCTGTTTTTATTGGCAAGTCTTTTAAATATTCTTCCTTGCTACGGATTTCTGTACCTTCAATATCTATGCTTGATATTGTGTATTCTGTCTCTTTTTTCATTTCTTCCTGAACTTTTTGTCTTTCCAGAATTGCTGCCGCATTTTCAACTTCTGCGACTTCAACTACTATATTTACAGAATTTCCCTGAATTTTTGGATAAACATTTGCCTCTGTTATATATCCCAATCTTTTAAGTGACAAGTAAATATCGCTCAAACTTTTATTCGAATAGTCATCTCCAGGTTTTACAGGAATTTTTGATAATAGAAATTCAGATGATATTTCTTTTGTTTGTGAAATTTGAATTGAGCCAACTTTCAAGTCTTCTCTTGTTTCAGCTTGAGTTTCAAATATATTATTTCTTCTATTTTTCCCTCTTGCCTGACGAATTGAAGTTCTTTTATTCTTTCTCTTCTTACCTTTCACATCCGCTATTTCGTTACCAATTTCTATTTCTTCAGGAGTATATCGAATTTTAACATCCGAAATTTCATCTTCATTATCCTCTTCTTCCTCTTCCTCTTCTACTGCCGCTTCTTCATTGGCTATGCTGCTTTTTTTGTTACCTGACAATTCTTTTGTTTTAGTTATTCTGCTTTTTTCTTTAGCCTGCGTTACCTTATTTACAGATACAAATAAAGTTACCGCAATAATCAAAGCATAAATTTTACTTTTCAGTTTTTGGTTTGACATTTTTCCTCCTATTTTTTTAGTGTTTCAAGTTTTCTCTTCCTAAATATTTTTCTTAAAATATCTCCGAATGTATCACCTCTTGTTGAAAAATCAATTCCAAAATAATAATTTATTCTTGAACCATTACTCATATTCGTACTAACTCTGCTTTTATTTATACTTTCTCCTCCAACTCGTAAGTCCAAGCCATTTGTAACATTGTAACTTAACCAGGCATTATATCCAATCGGATCTCTTTCCTCAACTTTTGAACTCTGATACGGAAATTTAACCGATGCATTCCAGAACAGCTTATCCTTATACAAATTATCCTGTATTGTAAGGGTAGTTGCTGCACTGTATTTACCTGTTTTATCTGATTGCTTAACATTTGTTGAAACAGAAAATTTAGATACTTTCAGTATATCTTTAATTTTACCAGTTACTGACGAAAAAATCAACTCATTTAATGCAGTATTTACTAAAGAGCCTGCTACGACCAGTCCATCAGCTGAATTTTCTTCATTATTTTCACCTGGCTTTTTAACTCCATTTCCAACCACAGTATTAAATGCAAGTTGAGATATTATCTCTTCTTGAGTTTTTCCTGAAGACGATGAAAATTTGATTTCAGGCGAACTTATATTCCCATTTACATTTATATCTATTCTATCCCCATTTACTATTGTACTTGCATCAAATATTACAAAAGGATTTGATATGGACGACGACGTACTGTTAGTTGATGGAACAAATCTTATTTCTGCACCATCTATTTTGAAATCATTTCCATTTATGGAAAATGAACCTCTTGTAATCATATATTCTCCATCCATTCCAATTTCTTTATTATTATATGTGATTTCAGAAGCTCCTTTTACTGTACCCTTTATATTCCTTACAATACTTACATTAGGAATATTTATTTTTACATGATTTCCTGTCCGCACGTTTAAATTCACTGTATATTGTTTCAGTATTTTGTCAATTACTTCCTCTACAATTCCTTCTACAATTGTTTTGTCTTCCTGTTTCTTAGATTGCTCTTCTGCTGAAGCAGTTTTTGATTCAGATTCTGTTCCGCCGAAATTTGGTAATTCACGAATTTCTGCATTATCAATAACAAAATTCCCAAACAGCCTATTTTCAGTAAATACAGCATCTCCAGTAAGTGCAAAGTCTATTCCTTTCCCATAATGAAGTCCAACATTATTAAGATTTGCATTTAATTCAAACTTTCCAAGTTCCAACCGTTTTGTCTTCATAAAGTCTGCGGGAATTGATGGAACGTCTAAATCTCCTGTAACTTTGAAAGTTCCGCCATTATATCCGCCATCTAGCCGTTTTACAACAAGCTTATTGTTTTTCAAATCAATGTTAGCATTTACATTGTCTACAAGCGTTGACTTATCTTTTGTTTTATAATTAAATTTATCTAACAGAATATGCCCTGTTGTAGATTCGCTTGAGAAAATTGCATCTATATTTGCCATTCCGCCTGCTTGCTGTACATCTTTATTAAGCCCTAAAAAATCAAGGTTAAAATCTTTTGCCAGCATAGAAACATTGTATTTTATCGGTACAAATTGTACATATCCGTTTACAAGAAGCGGATTGTCTTCATATTCCAAATAAAATTGTCCAATATTCAAGTTTTTTTCGTTAGCCTGTAAATCAATATCAAGATTTTTTACTGGGAATCCGCTAAGTTTAATTGAATCTGACTTTATCTGAACTCCTGTTGTAAAGTTTTCAAAACTTCCACGATACATAAATCCAAAGTCAATATCTCCACTATATCCCTTATCCTTCAAATCCTGTACAGAATCAAGCGAAAACTTCTGTTTTTCTATCCTGTAGTCAATATCTACATTTGCCAGATCAAATTTAGTATTTGTCTCAAATAATATTTCCTGATTATCTCCGACAAATCTAAGTTTCTGCAAGTCAAATGTTCCATATTTGAATAATTTGTCTACATTTCCATTGGAATATTCAAGTTCTGCAACAACATCTGGAATTTTATAAGTTTTAAAGCTCATATTACCAAGGATTACCTGCCCTGCCAGATTAAAGCTATTTAAATCACCCTTTAAACTAAGATCTGATCTTGTACCAAATGTTAAATCCTTCATTTTTAAAAGTTTCGGAATATCAGGTTCATTTAAACTAATTCCAATATTTGAAATACCTGTCTTCAAGTCATAAGTTCCATAAAGGCTATTTTCACGCAAAGTCACATCTTCAAAATTTATAACTCCATCTTTTATGTTAATACGCGCATTTGTGTCTCCCACATAGTTAGAATTTACCGATGTGATTGCAGACGGCATTGTTACCGATCCTGAAAGCTTGTCTACTGTTCCTGATAAATTTGCATCCAATGTTCCAACTTTTAAATTAACCTTTGGTCCAGAAGTGTTATAAAGCATATAATCTTTCAATCCTGCATTTATATCCATTTTTCCAGTTTTCATATCAAATTTTCCGCTTGCATTTAAATTTTCATTCTGAATGCTTGCAATGTTTACAACATTATCTTTTATTCTCAGGTTTCCGCTAACATTTTTAAGCCTCTGGTAACCAAACCACAATTCATCTACATTTGTATTAACTGTTATGTCTAAATTTGATAAATCGTTAATTTTACCGCTTGCGTTAAGTTTTTCATATTCTCCCAGATATTCTCCATAAGGGCTGTAAAGTTGATAGGTTCCAGAAATTTTACTTCCATTTCCATTAATTTTTGCTGTAAGCGCTGCTGGCAGTTTTGCTTTATCCAAACCTTTAAAACTATAGCCATTTGCTCTTAATAGTTTTGCAATATCTACATTTTTAGGTAATTTTAAGGAATAGGAATGCTTCATATCTGAAGTTGTAACTCCTGAAATATTTACTACTCCGCCTCCTTTTATTCCTGCTGTTCCATTTATATTATAATTTCCATTATGTATTCTTATTTTTGCATTCACATTATTTACAAATGGCATTGACAAATCTTTTATTTTCGCATTAATTTGTCCAGAACGAAGCATATTTTTTTCATTAAATTTTACAATCAAATTATCAACATCAGGATTTATTGTGTAATTCTTTCCGCCATAATTCACATTAAAGTAACTATTACTTCTGGCATTTACTACTACTGTCTGTGCTTTTGTATTTACAGCATAGTTCCCGTTTAAAACATTTGATCTTACTGTTCCTGTTATTATATTTTCAGGAGAAATTTTAGCACTTCCAGTAACTGTCTTGATACTGAAATCCGAGCCTAAGTTATTTAAGACATAATCTGCTGTTCCAGTTTTCTTTTTCAAGTCATACACAAATTTTTCAACTTTAACATCTTCGTTAATTCTAAATCCCGAAAATTCCTGATTAAATAAAAATGCAGTATTAGTCAAAGTCAGTTTTTCATCTGCAATTCTCATATTAGTTTTTATATTTTGAAAATTATAGTTTGAAATTTTTATGTTATCTGAAGAAAATTTCCCATCAAGTGTTGTTTTTTTGTTTTTGGTATCAGCATTTACTTCAAGATTTCCTGTAACCAGTCCTTCAGCCTTAATTTTTGAATCCTTGATTATTTTATACCGTGCGACCTGTTCAAAAGGAAGTTTATCTGTAACTAGTTTTAAATTTAATTTCTGATTTTGTACAAGGTAGGATAATGCTAAAGTTACGGGGCTTTCATTCAATTTAGTGTTCGCATTGACTGTAATTCTGTCTTTTTTCAAGTCAATTACAGCATTTACATTTTCAATATCTCCATCTAAATCCTCATAACTTAATTTTCCGTTTTTAATTTTCAGGCTTCCTATCGCTTGCATTGTTTTTTTTAATTTATCATTTTCCAGTTTTAGGACACCAGTAAGCAGCCCACCTTTTGTCTTAATCATTTCAAGTGGTACATATTGTCCCAATTCTTCAGTTATTCCAACATTCTCAAAACTAAAGTTAAGCCTGAATTCCTTTCTTCTTTCATCGCTATTTTTTATTTTATCAAACATTGAATAAATCGACTGTTTTGACTTCAAAAGCTGTTTTAATTCAATTTTTATAGTTTCAACTGTTCCATCCTGATTTTTATTTCCAGAGCCTTTTGCAACAAGTGAAAATCCTCTTGATTTGGCAGTTTCGAGTTTTCCATTCACTTTTGTCAATCTTTTTGATATTTTTTTATCAAAACTTGTATCTGTATAATTCAAAGTTGCATTGTGAATATGAAGTTTCCCAATTCTGCTTGTCGGATCATACGTTTGTTTCTTTTTAGGATCTTTTTTTATTACATAAAAAATATTAAAATCGTTATTTTTTCTACGTTCCAGATTTACAGTTCCATTATAAACATCAATTCTGTTAAGCCGAGTTGGCATAAGCAGGCTTATTCCGGCTGTAGTTCTTTTCCCGTCAATAACGACATTTCCAGCCATATCTTTAACCTTTAAATCATCAATTTGAATTTTATTAAATCCTACCAGCTTGACATCCTTAAATTCCACATTCAGTCCGCTGCTTTTCAAAATTGAAGTTAATATGCTCTTAAAGTTTTTAGTTGAAATATACAACTTTAACCCAAATAAAGACATCAAAAGAAAAATAAATACAATTAAAGATTTCTTTATGTATTTCATCTCACGTTTTTTTACCTCCTCTTCTCTTGTTTTGAAAAGGATAATTATTTTCATTGTCCTAATTTTTACTTCTAATTTTCTTCTATCATTATATCCAAAAGAAATTATCCTTTTTATTTTATCACAAATTTACATAAAAATCTATTATTATATATGTTTTTTTCACTTAGAATAAATTCTACTATATCAAAGTCTTTCTTTATTTGTAAAATAAATAAGTATTTTCAACAATAAAAGTCAAAAATACTTAAATAATTTTTTATATTTTTTTCACTCTAAACAATGGCTGTCCATATTCTACCTTTTGCTCATTACTTACCAATACAGCTTCGATTTGGCAATCAAAGTCACAGTTTATTTCGTTCATCAGCTTCATTGCCTCTACTATGCAGACTGGCTGACCTTTTTTCGCTATATCTCCAACCCGAACAAATGCCGGAGTTTCTGGAGAAGCTGCCGAATAGAAAGTTCCTACAATTGGTGACGTTATAAAGCTTTCTTCATCTGGTTCTTCTAGAACTTCTGGCTTTTTATCTATATTTTTGGTAACATTCTGAATTTCTGTATTATTTTCCCGCTTTAAGTTTATTTTTAAATTACCTTCTTCTACAGTAATCTCTTTAAGCGTTGATTTTTCTATGATTTCTACTAATTTTTCAATTTGTTCTAAATCCATCTTAATTTTCCTTTCTGAAAAATATGCTCAAATTCCTTTCAAAATTGATTTATAAAAGTTCAATAATTCAGGAAATTTGACTAAAATATCCTTAATTTTTACATATCTCACTCAAATAGCGTCCCAAGCCTCTTGGACACAAATCTCACATCTAGCACTTCCTTGCAAGGTGCATGAATTTTTTTTCTAAACTGAGTAAATTCATTCATTTCTTCAATCAAAAGATTTTGTGCTTCTTCAACACTGATTGCTTTGAAGCGAATTTTATGGTCTGCTTTTCTTTGCACTAATTTTGGCAAATCTACTGTTGCAACTGTCGCTATTTTGGGATATCCTCCTGTCGTCTGCCTGTCTGCGAGCAAAATAATCGGTTTTCCGTGCGCAGGAACCTGTATAGCTCCCAATGCTATTCCATCCGATATTATGTCGGCTGACTCTTTATGAGCAATATAAGGTCCTTCTATACGACATCCCATTCTGTCAAAGTCGTTTGTAATTGTAAATTCGCTGTTTAAAAAAGTTTTTTTACCTTCATTTGTAAACAAATTATCTTGCGGTCCCATTATTACACGAATTACCTCATCTTCCTGATTAAATTCATCTAAATCAAGTGTTCTTGAAAGAAAATATGGTAAATACCGTCTTCTTATCCTAAAAGAAATATAATCTCCTTCTTTTAAATTACGTCCTTTAAAACCACCAATTCTGCACTTCATATTCGTAGAACGGCTTCCCATTATTACTGGGATATTTAAATAGCACGAAAAAGCTATATAACCTCTTACGCCTGTTCTTGCACCTTGAAATTCAAGCACATCGCCTTTGTTAATATAAATTGCAGTATACATTGGAACAGGTTTTTTATTGATTAATGGCTGAAAATCTCCACCCGTTATTGCAATTATTGTTTCGCTTGTAAATTCAAGTGTGGGTCCAATCATTGTAAATTCAAGCACAGCTTCATTTTCAGGATTGTCAATAAGCATGTTCGCAATTTTAAAGGAACGCACATCCATAACTCCAGATGTTCCAAAGCCTTGACTTTGATATCCCGTTCTACCTATATCCTGAACAGTTGTCAAAAGTCCTCCCTTTAATACACGAAATCCCATTATTCCACCTCCTCTTTATGCACAATGCATTCATATTTATTTTCTTCCACTTCTTTTTCAATTTTTTCAAATTCTGCTTCTGAAATTGGCACAAAACGTATATAATCTCCTGCTTCAAACAAAACAGGAACTTTTCTGTCAGAATCATACGTTTTTACTGGTGTTTTACCAATCAATTGCCATCCTCCTGGTGATTCCAGCGGATAAATTCCAGTTTGAGCCCCTCCAATTCCCACACTTCCAGCAGGAATCTTTATTCTCGGATTAGCCAATCTTGACGTATGAATCCTTTCATCAAGTCCTCCTAGATATGAAAATCCTGGCAAAAAACCTAGCATATAAATCAAATAATCCTTTGAACTATGAATTTTTATAACTTCTTCAACTGAAAGACCTGCATTTTTAGCAACATATTCCAAGTCCGGCCCATATTCTCTGCCATAGCAGACTGGTATTTCATATACTTTTTTAGTTTTTGACTTCATATCCAAATTTAATTTCATTATTTTATTCACTCTGCTTAACAGTTTTCCATAACTAATAACACGTGGATCATAATGAATAAGGAGTGAGCAGAATGCGGGTATCATATCCATCACCCCTTCTATATGCTGTTCCTTTATAAGATGTGCGAGTGAAGTAATTTTTCCATTTATCTCAGGCGATATAGTTTTTGGGAATTCAATTAAAATTGCCGAATCTCCTTCAGGAAGTATTTTTATATCTTCTGACTGTTTCCCTGTCATTCTCATACCTTCTTTCTGTTTTAACTAAATAATTTTGCCAAGCTTCCTAATGACACTACTCCTAGATAAGCTGTAATTAACACAACTATTATTCCCAGTATCAGCAATACTTTCGGATGTCTGTAATTTTCTCCCATAATTGATTTATTTTGTGAGGCAACTAAACAAATTCCTAAAGTTACTGGTAAAATCAATCCATTTAACGAACCTGCTAAAATTAATAATGTGGCAGGATTTCCCGCAATTGCCATAATAATTGTAGAAACAATAATAAATCCTATTATTACCCATTTTTCATGTTTTTCAATATTCTTGTTAAATGTTTTTAAAAAGGATACTGAAGTATATGCTGCACCAACGATAGAAGTGATTGCCGCACTCAACAGAACCAGACCAAAAAATCTATATCCAATTTCTCCCGCTCCTTGACGAAATGCATCTGCTGCAGGATTTTCAGCTGCTAAAGACACTCCTTTAACTACTACTCCTAATATTGCCAAAAATAACAGAACTCTCACAAGAGTTGCAATTCCTATTCCCATAATCGAACTTCTATTTATTTCAGCCAGATTCTCTTCTTTTGTGATTTTTGCATCAATCAATCTATGTGCTCCTGAAAAGGTAATGTACCCTCCAACAGTACCACCAAGAAGTGTCAAAATTGCAGGAATTAAGTTTGAAATACTTTCACTTGGTAAAAAAGTATCTTTAATAGCAATCCCAATTGGCGGTTTTACAATTAAAATAACAATAAATATTACGATTATCATACATCCACCAAGCACTTTTGTAAGTGTATCCATAGCCTTTGCCGCATTCTTTAATAAGAATATTGTTATTGCAACGCCGCCAGAAATAAAATATCCTGCCATTTTAGGAATACCAAGCAATGTATTAAATCCCAATGCACTTCCACCAACATTTCCGATATTAAATACAAGTCCACCTAAAGCTACAAGAAATGCTACAAAATATCCAAGTCCTGGCAAAAGTTTATTTGCTATATCCTGTCCACGCATCTCACTTACACAAAGCACACGCCATACATTAAGTTGAACAATCATAGAAAGCAAAACTGATATTAGCACTACAAATCCAAAATTTGCCTTATAACTGTTTGTAAACTTTGCAGTTTGCACTAAAAATCCAGGCCCAATTGCAGATGTTGCCATAATAAAAGCCGCTCCTAATAATACGCTTGTGTTTTTGCTTTTTTGCATTTTTACATTTTCTCCGCTCATAATTCTTACCACCTTTTCCAAAATTTTTAAAATATTCAAGACTAAAATCTATGAATTCTTCTTGTTATATCAGAATTTCATACGCAGTTTACTGTACATTCTAAGGCTATTGTTATTTAACTGTCAAAATTCTTTTACTGAATTTTAGTCATAAAATATTTAATATGATATGCTACAATTATAGTATATAAATTATATATTGTCAAAGGTTTAATCATATATTTTTTATATGCTTTGTTAACTTTTTATAATACTTAATTTTTCTTTATATAAAACTTTATTTATATCGTAAAGTTTATTTATTATAAAAATTTATATAATAAATAATTTTGTAATCAAAATAAATTTGTTGACTTTTTATATAACGCATGTTATATTATTATGTACTTAGATTTTTTTTATTAAATATATTTAATTTATATCTTTAATATAATAAAGTTACATATATATAAAACAAGGAGGACTCATATGAAATTAAAAATAGTTATTATATCGATTTTGACTGCCATTTTTGCAAATGCTGCAAGTATTGACTATTTGTCAAACAATTCGGCTTCATATTTTCAAAATCCATCTCAAACAGGAAAAATTTCTGTAGAAGGTATCTTTTATAACCCTGCAGGAACTGCTTTTTTAGATGATGGAACTTATCTTAATGCAAACCTTCAGAACTCAATGGTTGATGAATCAATGACATTAAACGGGAAAAAATTAAAATCTCACAGATATGCAGGTGCGCCATCATTCAATGTTTTGTACAAAAAAGATAATTATTCACTTTTTGGAAATTTAAGTGTTATTGCAGGTGGAGCCACTCTTCGTTATAATAATGGAGTTGCCGGAATCGAACTTGCTGGAGAAACATTTAACAATATTACAGGGGGTAGGCTTAGAGCAAAAGTTGTAAAAAATCGTTTTACTGGGCAAAATCGTTACTATCAGTTAATGTTTGGTGGAGCTTACAAATTTAATGACACATTCTCAATGTCAGGTGGTCTTAAATATGTTTATGCCCATAGAAAATTAGACGGAGAAGCGCAATATGAATATAATACTTTAGTTGGTTCAGCAATTGGTCTTAACAAAAATTATCTGTCAATGAATTCAAGACGTGATGCCAAAGGAATTGGAGGAATTATAGGATTTGACTATAAACCTGCTGATACTTTAAATTTTGCAATAAGATACGAAACACCTGTAAAATTAAAATTTAAGTCAAAAGCGAAGGAAGATAACAAGATGCTGCTAAGAGGACGTCCTTTAGGAATTTCATTCTTTTATCCTGAATATGCAGATGGATTCCAGTCAAGACGTGACTTGCCAGGAGTCTTAGCATTAGGAGTTTCAAAGGATATTAACAAATGGACTTTGTCAAGCGGATACACACACTATTTCAACAAATCTGCGAAAATGGATAGATTTAAATATAACGATGGATACGAAATAAACTTTGGGGTGGATTACAAAATTAATGACAAGTTTACTTGGCACGCTGGATTCAATTATGCAGATACAGGAGCAAAAAAACAGTCATTCTCTGACGTAGAATATGCAATAAATTCACAAATCTACGCAACAGGACTTACATATAAGCCAACAGAGTCTTCAGAATGGAAATTTGGAATTGCTCACGTAAGCTACAATTCATCTAATGGAAAACGTGAACAAACTTCACTTCCTGGAATCTATATTGATAAATCAAAAGTAAAATATGACAAAAACATAAACGTATTCACATTGGGATACACACACAAATTCTAGTAATTTCAAGAAATTTTCTCTAAAATAAAGACAAATATATAAATTCTAGCCTGAAACAAGAATAAAGGGTTAGCCTCTATCTATAACCAATCCATTCTTTTACTCTAATTTTTTAGGTGGATTGGCTATAGAACTCTAAAACAGCCATTAAACTATCAATTTTTGGCTGTTTTTTTATTACTTTTTATTCTAAAAATAACTTTTTTAGCAATATTTGACACAAAAATATTTTTATAGTAAAATAATTTTATATCAAAAATACTAAGAGAAAGAAGGATGAATTATGTTAAAATACCTTATTGACGGCGGAATATTTATGTGGGTAATTTTACTTGCCTCAATATCTGGACTTGCTGTTATTATTGAAAAAATGTATACTTTTCTATCAAAAGAAAAAAAATTATCAGAAATTGAAAAAAACCAGCTTTATAAAGCACTTAGAACAGGTAACAGAGAAGAAATTTTAAAACTTTGTAAAGATAAAACTGATTCTGTTTCTAAAAGTGTGACAAAAATTGTTTCTAATATGGATATTAACTTTGATGAGCTTGATAATTCACATAGACAGGTTATTGAGGGCATCATAAGTGAAAGTATTCTAGAGCAGACTACTGAACTTGAAAAAGGTATGAGTTTATTGGGAACAGTTGTAAATGCTGCTCCTCAACTGGGACTTCTGGGAACTGTTACAGGGATGATTGCAGCCTTTTCAGCCCTTACCCGAAATGGTACAAGCACAGCAAAAATAGTGGCTGGTGGAATTTCAGAAGCACTTTACACAACTGCGTTTGGATTAATAGTTGCAATACCTGCATTAGTCTTTTATAATTATTTTAACAGACGAATTGATGTTATTGTAGCCGAGATGGAAAGAGCGGCATTGCAATTTTTAAGCAGAGTAAAAGATTGATTGTTACAAACTTTTTATTCTAATTTAAAATTCAAATTCAAACTAATTTTATCTGATTTAGATTAGTTTAACTTCAAACAAATTCAAGTAAAATTTACAAATCAAATTTCTTAGGAGAAAAATATGAAATTTTCTAAAAGACGAAAACGTCAAAACGTTGATATATCAATGTTAAATTTAATTGATGTAATTTTTATGCTGCTAATATTTTTTATGCTTGCAACTACATTTAACAATTATTCCCAATTTCAGCTGTCGGTTCCAAAAACATCAGCACAGCTTGAAAAAAAGGAAGATACAAAAATAGAAGTAATCGTAAATAAAGATAAAAAATACTTCTTAAAAATAGACGACAAAACTAGGGAACTTTCCCAAAATGAAATAGCTTCCGAATTTTCAAAATTACCAAAGGAAGCATTAAAAAATATAACTTTAACTGCCGATGAACATTTGGAATATAAGGACATTGTGGATACGATGAGTATTTTAAAAAATATGAACATAGAAAATATAAGTTTAAATATTCAAAATAAAAATTAAAACTATATAAAATTAGATATTTAAAGAAAACGAATGAAGGTGAAAAATGAAATATTACATAATTTCAGCTGCAATAAACTTAGGAATACTCCTTATTCCAATCACAACTCCAGTTTTAAAGCAGAAACTTGAAGAAAAAAAAGAAAAGCAGACTATTGTTGTTGACTTAAAAAACAGCATTTTAGAAGAAAATAAGACAAAAAGCACAGTCGATACAGATAGCAATGAGGAAAGTAACGGAACGGCTGGGTTACAAAAGGGAAATCCACAAAATAAAAACAATGCAATTTCTGAAGCTCAAAACATAGAACCAAATAAACAGCCTAAAAACCCAAAACAGCCCGAACTTCCACCATCACAACCAATACAGCCAAAACAACCACAGCAACCATTACCACAATCTCCGAAAGTACTCCAAGAGACCATACCAAAAGAACAGCCAAAACCTTCATCAAGACCAATTATCCCCCCAGTTACCTCCATCCCTAAAACTTCCACACAACCAGTAATTTCACAATCTACAGGAAATTCTGCCAGCACAAAGCCAGTACAAAACACCACAACTGCTTCAAACTCCACTATTTCCAATAATTCTGGACATAAAAACACTCCCTCAAATTCAGGAACTTTACATGGAAATAAAAATGGAAATACTGCTAATGGAAGCTCCACAGGTAACAAAAACGGAAATGGAACAGGAACAATCGGAAATTCAACTAGTTTTGGAAATGGAAATGATAAAAAATCTGGAAGTACACGAGGTGGTGGATGTCATGAAGGTACTGATTTTTCAGTTTCATACAGAGAAACATTGGAAATGCCACAAGGCAGTCAACGTTTAAACAGAGAATTTAATGTTGTTGTAAATGTTACAGTAAAATTTACTAGAGGAGGCGGCATCTCAGTAATTTCAGCTTCAGGAGCAAGTTCTATGTTTCTAAATGAAGCCAAAAGAGCCGCTAAAGGAATAAGAATAAATTTCAAAACTAACAATTGCTCATCTGGAGTAATAACAAAACCATTTAGGTTTAAACAAACTCACTAAATATGTTTTAAGCAAAATTTCGTTAGAAGAAAAATAGTTGTTTGAGCTTTTGAAATAAACTTTAAGTTAAATAAAATTAATTGGATTAAAATAATTTGTATTCAAAAGCGAGTTCTATTTTTCTTTTATAAGAAAGTTTTGCGTCAAGCGGGGTTGTAAGGGCATGGCGTCTGATGCCCTTACGTTAAAAAATATAAAAATTATAAATTAAAGAAATAATTATTAATCAAACTAAAAATAGAAAATTAAACTTTTTCTTAATATCATTTATAAAAATAAATAGAAAAAATTTTGAATTTGTGTTACACTTTAAAAGTAAAAAAATTTTAATAAAAAAGAGGAAAAAACATGGAAAAAAGAACTGAAAAATTATCAAGAATTTTAAATGAACTGAATATTGATGGATTATTTATTACAGATTTGTATAACCTTCTATATTTTACTGGATTCACTGGGACAACTGGGGTTGCTCTTGCGACAAAAAATGGGAATTTTTTCTTTTCGGATTTTAGATACAAGACACAAGCGACTAAACAAGTTAGTGAAATGGGATTTGAATTTGTGGAAGTTTCACGTGGCTCACTTCAGACAGTTGGAGAATATATAAAAAAATTTGGGCTAAAAAATGTGGGATTTGAAGATGTAAATGTGTCATTTTCTCTTTATCAAACGATAAAAGATATTTTCAAAGTGGAATTAGTGCCAGTTGGAAATAAACTTGTAATGGAAAGAATGGTAAAATCAGAAGAAGAAATTGCACTTATTAAAAAGGCTGTAGAAATTAGTGATGTGGCATTTTCAGAAGCTTTAAAAATTATAAAGGAAGGCGTTTCTGAAAAGGAAGTTTCTTCATATATGGAATACATTCAAAGAAAACTAGGTGCTGAGGACCGTTCATTTACTACAATTTTTGCCAGCGGATACCGTTCAGCTATGCCACACGGAGTAGCTTCTGATAAAAAGATTCAAAAAGAAGAATTTATTACAATGGATTTTGGAGCATATTATGAAGGATATGTGTCAGATATGACAAGAACTGTTTACTATGGAGACAATATTTCTGATAGACACGTAGAAATTTATAATACTGTTTTAGAAGCACAAATATTGGGTGTAAATACTATAAAAGAAGGAATAATGTCAGATGATGTTGACAAAGTCGTTAGAAACTTTTTAACTGAAAAAGGATACGGCGAATATTTTGGACATGGACTAGGACACGGAATCGGTGCTGAAATTCATGAATTACCTTACTTATCAAGTGCTTCACATATTGAACTAAAAGAAAATATGGTTGTAACTTCTGAACCAGGACTTTATTTTGATGGATGGGGCGGAGTTAGAATTGAAGATGACGTTGTAGTTAAAAAAGATGGCAGAGAAATATTAAATAAAAGTAATAAGGAATTAATTATCTTACATTAATTTTCGCAGGATTGCTCATTGCCGCAAATCCTGCACCTATGGCTAGACTACGACTTTTATTCGCCCAACTACGAAACTCCTCCTTTCAGTCGTCAGACAATCGCAGTTGAACAAATAAAAGCTCCGTCGATTTATTAAAACTAAAAAATTATATTTTAATTATTTAGAAATGCTAATTTTTTTATCTTTCATTGAAAAAATTTATAACAAATCTATTATTTAAATAGGATTTCGTGTAAGTAACAGAAATTAGTTAAAACTAATTACAAAAATAAGGAATGTCCCATAAATTGAGACACTCCCTTGTTTTTTTAAAAGTACATTTTTTTAAATAATGTTGGACACACTTCTTTCATACTGTTTGGAAATTTTGCACACCAGTGAAATATTATTTTTGGATATTTTTTGTTAATGTATCCTATTTTTCTTTTATAATTATTCAATTTTTTATTATAATTATCAATAAAATTATCTTGAAAAATAGTTTTACTGTTAATTCTGTAACTTTCCTTGCTTAAAATATTGTGTGAGCAGTTTTTTCTTGAAAAAGCATAGGCTGGAATAAAAGCAAAGTTTTCATTTTCAAAATAATTTGTCATAAATTTTGCTTCAAAAGATATGTTTATATATTTTGATAAATTATCCTGATTTTTTATAATTGAATGATATATTTTTTCTCCCTGCGAAATTAACCATAGCCTAAAAAAATCAAAACTCCAGCTCGCTGTGTCACCGTTCACAAGATACGAGGCACACCACAACTTTTCATTGTAACTTTCACGCATTAATTCAAATGTAATTATTTCAAAATCAAAAATTTCCTCATCTGTTTTTTTTGATAGAATATCTATTAAATAGTCTACAAACTCATTATTATTTTTGGCTTTTTTATGCGATATGGAAATGTATTTCCAAAACTCTTCACGTTTCATTTTAAGTTTTGTAGCAAAATTTCTTATAGACATCTTTTTCACACCTCTTTTCTTTTCCAACTTTTATATTTCCCCATATTTTATTTTTATAAAAAAATCATTTCAAAATCGACCTCATAAATTCCGTCTAATTTTTATTAATCTGACTCTAAACACTTTCAGATATATTCAAACTTTGAGTAATAAATGCAATAAATACAGCTGTAATCTTATTATCTCGTCTATTTCTAAAAAATAGCCCTCCATCAGAATACGAAGCATCATTTTTCCTAAATTTATCCACACTTCCCTGATTCATATGAATATCATGCAAGCCTTTCCCGTTCGCATAAAGCCTTCCAAACACAATTACTTCATAATCATCATTATTCATAGCCTGCACAACATTCTTCTCAATAATCCCAGTCAAGTAAATACTTGTTACATCAAACCCCTTCATCTGTATCATCTTTTCGTGTGGAAAAAGTTTCATTCTAATGTAATCCAGATATAAATCCTTGTGACATTCTGTAATACTATTTTTTTCCGACAGCATTTTACGGACAATTCTCTTTCGGCAATTATAATTCTCATCATAATAAACCTTCAAATTGGAAGAAACAATCTCATTCATCTTCTCATAAATACTCCCAATATTAACCGCCAAATCAAATCTTTTCCCCTCACTATCCATTGCAACAATATGATAATGTGCCCTTTTATCAAAGTCGTACCATTTATCTATAACTTTTCCTCGAAACATCACATATTTTTCCATATTTTCCTCTTTACTGCATACCTGAACTTTTACTTTTTCTCATTATAAGTATAACATATTTTTTATGAAAGAAAAGGGATTGGAAATTTTATTAAATAAATTTTTACAAAAAAAACTGTATCATTATCATTTATATTTATGAAACAGTTTTTTTATTAATTATTTGTTTTAAAATGTACCTAAAAAATCAGGCTAATTTTAATTGAAAAATTATCTATACCTATTTTTATATTCTTCATTTATTTTATTCATTTCATCAATTTTTTTCTGTAATTCTTTAATACTTTCATCTACCCTTTTCTCTTGATTAAATATTTTTGCTAAAATTTTCATACTTTTTATTAAATTAGGATTTATTACCATTTTGTCTTTTCTAGGATTTGGATTTTTAAAATTTAAATAAATAGTTGGATCAATATTTTTTAAATTTTTGTAGTATTCTTCATAATTTTCATCAATTATAATTAAATCTGGCTTGAGTTCTATCACTTCATTTAAATCTAAACTGTTTTTCTTAACCTCTAATTCTGGTTCCATTTTATTTAAATCCTGTAAGATTTCATTTTCCTTTTCATCTGGATCAAGATAAATGTTATTTTCTTTAAATCTTATAATTTCACTATTAACATTCCAGTCCTTAGTTAAACTACCGAATATTACTCCTTCTTCATCCATAACCACAATTTTTCTAATATTTTTAGGTATTTTTACTTTTCCTTTCTCAGTTTCAATTTCAATATTTTTTTCTATCTCCTGTTTGACAATTTGAGTTTGCTCTTCTTTTATTTCATTGATTGGTTTATTCGTTATAATTGTAACTATTGGAATAACAACAAAGGGTAAAAATAAAAATATGCTATAAAGTATTGATAAAATTAATTTTTGTAATTTATTAAAATTGCTTTGATATATAACTATTGGAAGCAAAATAATTGGAAAAATTAAAATTAAAAGCACTCCCCACCATCTTTTGTACCATTTTTTATTCATAATTTCCTCCATTTTTATTTAAAAAAGTTTTATTCCGAACATGCGTAATTTCCAACGACAGACATTACATATTGCTTAGAATATTTATTACTACAATCAGCAATTTTGTTCTTCATTTCATTGTTAAGATTACTCTTTTCATAAAGCATCAGTAAAGTTTTTTCATTATAGTTATCACTTACTTTTTCTCCTGCATAACTAGTTATATTTGTTATAATAGCACCTCTAAATTTAAGACTAGCAGAAAGATTATCAGGTATTAATACAGCATTATAATTTGTAACTGTACGTGATAAATTTTCAATGTATTTTAATCCTTGTACTTTTATGTATCCTATGCTACCTTTTTGAAATTCACTATTTGGATTATTTTCATTATCCAAAATTTCTACTCTTAAGTAGCCATAGTTATCAAATTCTATCATTCTAACTAATGTTCCGTTTTTTATATCATTAACACTTATTTCTTTATTTCCAAGCTTATAAAATTCTGATTTATAACTATCCTCAGTTATCTTTCCATCTGAGCAAGATAAAACACAAATTAATGTAAAAATAATAAACAATAAAATTCTTAAAATCTTTCTCATCCTTTAAAATTCCTTTCCTTAAAATATTTTTATTTTCTATATAAGTATATCAGAATAAAATTTTATACGTCTGTTTTTTTTTTTTTTTTTTTGATTAGAAAATTAATTTTTAATGAATTATTTTAAATATATCATAAATAATTTCGTTTTATAAATTCCAATAAAATTTTTTTAATAATATATTTTTAGACACAAAAAATACAAGAAAAAACATCAATCTCATTTCTCCTTGTATTCCCTAACTTTTTATAAATTTTATTTATTTCAAAAACAGCTTCTTAAATTTCGCAATTTCATAAAAAGAGCCACAAACCACTATCGCCTTATACCGGCTATTCTTTTCCAAAACCATTTGTTCTGCCTGATTATAAGCATCTAAAATATTGTCTTCAAAAATAATATTATTTGTCAAAATATTTGCATTTTCCAGATTTTTCTTTATTTCATTGGCAGAAAGTCCGTAAGTAATGTCTTTTAAAGACGTTATAAAAATTTTGTAATTTTTTTCCAAAATTTTCTCAAAAATATTTGCAATGTCCTTTGTTGCAAGTATCGAAAGAATAAAAATTACTTCATCATTTTTAAAAAGTTCATTCAAATTTTCCACAAGAACTCGTACAGAATCATCATTATGAGCCACATCCAGTATTGTAGCTGGATTTTGTGAAAAAATCTCAAACCGCCCAGCCAGCGAAATTTCATCAAGCCCTTTCTGAATAATTTCATCGCTGATACCATAAATTTTAGCAATTTCATAAGCAATCAGAAAATTATTTGCCTGAAATTTTCCAAAAAGTGGCAATATAAATGTTTTTTCCAAATTATGTTTATTTTTTTTATCTTCAATATTTCCAAATTTTTCCAAATTTTCATTTTCAAAAATCTTCGCAATTGTCTTATAATTTTGTGTATCCAGTTCGACTTGTAAATTTTCATACTTTTTCAAGACATTTACTGAATTATCAGTTTCCTTTTTTACAGCATTCTCCAATTCGACTAAATTCTGGGCATAAATACACAACTGTCCGTCCTTTATAATCCCAGTTTTTCTTTCCGCGATTTTCTCAAGCGAATTTCCCAAAAGACTGATGTGATCAAAACTCACATTTGTTATAACTGCAATTGTAGAGTTTACAACATTTGTAGCGTCATATCTTCCGCCAAGACCTGTTTCCAGAAATATAAAGTCAGGATTTTTTGCCTCAAAATAAAGTAAAGCCATAAAAGTCGTTATCTCAAAAAAATTTATCTGCAACGAGTTTTTTTCCAAAATATCCATAACAACTTCATAATACTTCACAACATCCTCATCAGAAATCATTTGTTTATTCAACAAAATTCTCTCATTAAACCTTAAAATATGTGGCGAAGTAAACTTTGCAACAGAATATCCCGCCGCAAAAAAAATACCCTCTAAAAATGTAGCTGTCGAACCTTTCCCATTCGTTCCTGCAATATGAATAATTTTCTTATTTTTACACGGCTCTCCCAGCAACTTATAAATTTTTTTCAGTTTTTCATTATTTTGATTTAAAGATTCGTCAGTTATTCTCTTATCAATCGTTCTCATATTAAAAATTTTTTCCAGAACTTCATCTATTTTCATTATCTAATTTTTCCTTTCACTATAGCACTATACCTTATAAAAAAATAAAATCTTTTTAACAACGAGAAGGATTTCCTCTTATTAAATAGTGTATAATTCAAAATTTATAATAAATTTTCTTAAATTTAGGTAAACAAAAAGACACCATTATAAGTGCCTTTTTATAAACAACTATTTTTTCTTAGTTTCTTGGAATTTTGCCCAAATTCAAATCATTTATTTTTAAGACATTTACAATGTTTTATTTAGTTTTAAATCCCTTGTTTTTGCAAGTTTTAAATGCCAGCATTTATATTTTGCTTTCTCCCCAATATATTCTTTTGCTTACAAAAATTAGGGCAAATTTTAGGGCAAAAAAACTCTAACAATATTTGCAGTATTGATAGAGTTATTATAATCTTATTACATTTTCATTTTATCACAGATAACTTGAAAATACAATGGAGTCGTAAATGAAAAATTCAAAAATTAAAAACTTAGATGAAAAAGATATTGAAAATCTAAAACAAATTAAAATTATAGAGCTGGAAGAGATGGAAATACAGGATTTAAAAATTCTGAAAGTTAAGACTGAAACAGCTATTGAGAATATGGAAAAAGAGCCAAAATAGGCTCTTTTTTATTACATTTCTGATTGAACATCATCTTCTTTAGAAATTAATAAAAACGAAATTCCGTTTTTGTTCTTTTCGTTAATAGTTTTTATTGAGTCTTCTAACTCTTCAGTTGTAGAAGGTTGTAAATTTAGTTCATCTTTTCCTGCAAAATCCTTTAGTTCCAATTTCACATATTTTTCAAACTCTTTTATATTTTCGATTTTAAATTGATCTCCGTCATTTAAATATAGATTATAATTTTCAAAGATTTTATTTTTCATTGTTTTTTCTCCTTTAAATTTTTATTTTTTTATAATTTCTCTGAATATTTTCTCATAATTAACAAGAAAGCGTCTGTTTTCTTGTTGCTCACTTTTGAAAATATTTCATTTACTTCTTCCAACTCTTCTTCCGACAATCTTATCGAAAGTCTCGAATTTCTTTTTAGTCCCGTTGGTTTTCTACCAACTTTCCAATTTGGGCTTTCGCCCTTTTTTAGACTTCTTGGTTTCGTCATGCTATCTCCTTACCAGATAAATTATTGTGGCTATTATAATCATTGCTACAAGAAAAATTATTTTTTCTTTTAGAGTCGTTTTTTTTACTTCAAAAGTAATTTTTCTTTTTTTTAATTTGATTTCTTTTTTCATTTTGTGATATAATAGGTTATAGGATAGGGCTTAAAGCCCCAGAGCCTATTCAAAATAAATTTTGATTTTGAAGATTAAGAAGTTGAATTCGACATCGAGTTTCTTAATCTTCAATTTTTTTATTTTGCCTATCATATATTTCCACCTCCTTTCTACATATATATAGTACCACATTTTATAAAAAGTGTCAACCTTTTTTTATAAAATATTTAAAATTATTTACAAATTTTTTTATGCACAAAAAAAGATAGCCATTTCTGACTATCCCTTATTTACTTCGTTCATTTTTTTGTTATAATGATACAGTATTATTAAAGAAATTATTATACTTAACGTGACTATTATAAGATTTTCTATCAATGATTTTTCTCTTAGTTGTTCTATCAAAGGTATCCTCTGCCATTTGTTTTCCAGTATCAATTTTTCTATATTTCTTTTGTACTGCCAGTCTCTCTGCACTATAGAAAAAATTGAACTGACAGTATAAAGCAAAATTAATTTTACTGTACCTTTGTTTGCAAAATTGATTTTTTCACTTTCTTGAAAATCTTTGTGTCTTTTATTTTTAAATATTAAATCCCTAATAGTTTTCTTGGTTCTAACTGTCGCCATTGCTCCCACCGCCTAACCACTTATCGATAAACTTATCCAATACCTTAGGTACTTTATCCTCGAGAACTTCTATAAGAAGTTCAACAAAATATCCTACAAATATAATCAATATCATTATGATTAAATGCAACGAAGGAACTTTCTTATATATGGATAAATATGTCAATACATATAACGCCAATGCCATAGCTCCATATAAAATCCTGATTATGATAGGACTGATATTTAAATGATTATTTACTCTGTACAATAAATTTCCTAAAGTTCCCAAAAGTAGCCCGTAAGCTATAAATATAATATCTTTAATGTATTCTCCCATTATTGCTCCTTTTTATGAAATTTAAAGTATATTTTTGTTTCCTGATTTTTCTACATCAAAAATTTGTTGCAATATAACTTTTAAATCAAATGTTTTTCTAGCTTCTTTTAAAACTTCTGTCAAAACTTCTTCGCCAATCTCTTCGGCAAAGTTAGGAATAAATTTTCTGTCAATTGATTTTTCTTTTTCCAATAATTCTTCCAATTTGTTCCAAAAGCCTTCATACACTTGATTAAATTTTTCTGCTCCAGCTTTTCCTTTTGCAACTATCTCTGTTTTGTAAATTAAAGTCTTTCCTAATTCTAAAATTTTCCCTGTTAAATATATTTTTGCTGCTAATTTATCCATTTTTATCTCTCCCTTTTCCTTAATTTTATTAATATCATTTCTAACGTGGCTAACAAGCCCTACAATCAATTTCAGACTGCTAGCCAACCTTATTATCCAAAAAGTTTTTTAACGTTCAAATTCGGCTCTTATCCAAGTCATTTTCACGTTACTTCAATTCAAAGTGAGGTGTGTCGTGCATTTTCCAGTTTCCACCCCATTCGACATTTATGTTTTTGGATTTTGCTACTGCCAAGATGTGATTTGCAATCAATTTTAATTTTTTCTCATCATACCCTTCTTCGGATGTGAATTTTCTATACACGCCATTTTCTATAACTCCACAAGGGAAAATATCGACAGCATGTCCGTATCCGTCTTCTTTGATTTGATGATTAGATTTAAATTTCTTTCCATCGCAATTTGTTACAATTCTACCTGGTTTGCTTCTTCCAATTTGGTATAATGCAAACTGTTCTTCTGTTGTCCTAGCACCATCCGTGATTCTGAAATCAAATGGGCTGTTTTCGATTGCCACTTTCATAACTTCAACAAGTCTCGGATGTACTTTTTTCATTTTATCCAGACTTGATTGTGCAAAAGAATATTTTTTATTCTCTGTTACTGTATTTTCTTTATCCCAATCTTTCAAATATTCCTCCTTTCTCTGGACTCTGTTCAGCCAACCTGCCAGAAAATCTTCCTGTGTTTTGTCGGCTTCAACTTTTCCTTTATAATAAATTCTTTGCAGATTGTGGTAAACTTCTAAAAATTTACCAGGATCTGTTGCGTTTAACACTTCCAAAGTTTTATTCCCAATTATTCCATCTACAACTAAATCACTTCCGTTAATCTGATTCAATGCTACCTGTACGTTTTTTGTTCCATTTCTACCACTATTTACTGCCCAGTCGCATATAGATAGTGCTACTTTATCATTTACAACTTTATCTAATTTATTCCCAAGATAATATTTTTTTAGATAAACATTTCTGGCAAAATCCTTTGTTAAATCTTGCATATTTCCTTTGTATCCAAAGTCTCTTGCTTCTTCTTCGATTATTCCAAATTTAGTTTTTCCGCCTTTGTCATTCTTGTCATCAGAATAACCTCCCTCAACTCTTAACAAATAGTCAAAAATCTTGTCAAATCTTTCCATACTAAATCACTTCCTTTTCTTTAAATTTCTTTTGCATCTTTTTCCGCCGTTTCAGTTATTAGAACAATATTATCCCCTTCAATCATGGCATCTGTTACTTTTAACACTTTCCCCTGCTCCATGATTTCAGTTCCAATTAAATTCCTTATTTCCATTTTCATTCCACCTTTCTTCCTAATAATTCCATATCTTTTAAATACTTATACAACTTTGCAGGGCTAAAGTCACTATCCTTTAATGTTTTTAAGTTGTACGTTAGACTCTCGTCTAATCCCTTGTTGATTAGATGTATGCATAATTCTGAACAAAAATATTTGTCCTTATGCTCAATTCCCAGCTCCAGCAACTGGCTGAAAAAAATTGCACCGTAGTCGTATCCTTTGCCCTTTAGTTTCTTAAACTCTTCCAGTACAATTGGAATTTCAATGTGGCTGTCCAGTTCAAAAATATCCATATTTTCTTTATAAATAAAAGGTTTTACTCTTACTCCGCCAGGATTTGATAAATACACGTAGTCATTATAAATGAATTCACAATGACTGTATTTCCCTAACGTTCTTAACGATATTAAAAATCCAATTAGGCTTTTAGGCTTGTGAAAACTAATATATAGCTTGTCTTTTTCGAGATGCATAAAATACCTCCTTACATATTTTTGTGTGCTTTTTCATATCTATCTTTGGCATCGTATTCTTTTAACTCTTCATCAGTTAAATTCTCTAAATTATGTGTCAATAGAGTTTCAGTTGCCATGGCTTTTGTTGTTTGCGACTGCATTATATTTGCCATTTTCATCATGTCCTGCAATGTTAGATTCACGTACTTCTCACTGCCGTCTTTCGTATAGAATTTCCAGTTCTCAAATTCTGTCTTTTTCATTGCTTGGCACATGACTACAATTCTAGTTAAATTTGACTGGTCTATACTCCTATTATTTTGTAGATATTTTTTTCCACCTACTTCAAACTCAAATGGAGCCATATCATATTCAAGTCTTAAATCATAGAGTTCTTTTTTGATTTCTTCTATTCTAAATTCTTTATTGAATACAATTTTACCGTTCTTTATAGTTTCGTAAGGCTGCAGCTCAACAAGTTCCCCCCCTATAAAATACTGATTTGGATTTATTGTCACATCTTCGCTTTCAATTTCTTCAATTACATCTCCAACTGCTGTTGGGGCTAAAAAACTTGCATCTTTACTTTTGCTTACTACTTGCAACGTATCTTTGTTGTATATTACTTTTAATGTATCTTTATTAAATTTTTTTAACTCCTCATACCAGTCCTTACTATCTTTATCATAAATGGCTATATACTCCATTCCGTTTTCAAGTTTTTTTATTTCTGTTCTTTCTACTATAAATTTCATGACTTCCTCCTATTCTCTTATACGTGTGGTGTATTGAACCACGTTCCGTTTCCATACTGGAATTGCGACGCTCTCATTTGAACATATTGGATTTGCCCAAACCCTCCAGTTGGTGCGTTTCCAATTAACCCTGTGACTACGTATCCTTGTCGCTCTCTTGCCTCTAAACTTCCTGGAGATCCTTGGTAATACCCAGCGAGTCTCATGGTAAGGATTCTGTTCATCTGTGCATCGTGTCCTTTGTTCCATGCATCTTGGGCTAAATTTCGAATATTAGCCCTATCACTATCCATGTTATTCATACGTGTATCTCTTGCCGCCATGTCGTGATTGTCCATAATTTCACACCAAGCACCTCCTGCACGGTTTGGCACTTTATAATAAGCACGTCCGCCATTTGTATGAAACGTTCCCATGTAAGCACCATTGGCGTTATACATGTTTAAAAGATTGGGAGTCCATAAATCAGATAAATTTGCCCTTATCACATAATCTGAATTATTTCCGTTTCTGTACCCCTTGTCCCATCTCATATAGGGAGACAAGTCAGGTTTTGGTGATACTTGTTTGATTGTTTGGAAATTAACGAGTCCATAATCATTTTCAGTTGCAGGCTTCAAAAACTTGCTTAGGATTTTCACCAATCCTCTAACAGTCAAAATTTTTGTATGATCCAATGTTTTAATCAGTTTACTCCACACTGTTTCTCCTGTTGGTCTTTCGTTTACAACTTCTTGTGTGTCTCCATTTCCTGCCTTAACGACTTCTTTAACTTTATCTGCTATGCTTTCGGATTCTGTTTCAGAATAGATTTTGGCTATTCCGCTTTTTTGCTCCGTTGCGTAGTTTAAAATGTTTATTATTACGAATTGAGTGCCGTTGTATGTTAATTCATACGTTTTATTTTGTTTTAAATCATTGACTCCGACAAGTTCTATCTGCTCGTTAAATTCTTTTAATAAAACATAGTCTTTTCCGTTCAAACGCAACTTAGGGTTATCATTTTCGTTTTCGCTATCTACTGTAAGCCTTATTTTTAGGTCTTTGTTCAATCCGAATTCATTCAATCCGTCAAGTTCGCAAATGTAGTAATCTATCCCTAAATCCGTTGTTTTTGTTGCATATATTGTATGTACATTTCCTAGTTGCATTCCGTTATAAATTGATTCTTTTTCAGGAGTTCCCTCAACTCTTACTCTTCCAAATTCAGGGGTAATTACTTTTATTTTAGAATCTCCTCTTGTCGTTTGCTCTTCTACACGATAATGTGACGGAAATTCAACTTGATGTTCCTTAAATTTTGTGAGTTTTGCCATATTTTCTCCTTTCTATTCAGTAATGTTGATTGGATTTCTTTCAACATAGTTTTTGATTTTTTCTTCAGATAAATGCCTATCCCCAAATCTCATTCCAACATTATAATTATCCAAATATTTTTGTGTATTAATTTTAATTCCACCACCAACGACACTATCTAAATTAAGTTCATCTACCAAATTAAAATCAAAATTTTCTCCGCTTAGAAACGTAACTTTATATTGAGCAGGTTCGTTGTTTTCGTTTAGTTCTATGTTTGGTGCTACCCCAGTAAACATTTTTCCAATTTTATAGAGCGTTTCTATGTTTGGAACTAACTTGTATCTCATCATTTCAAGTTTTATACGATTTCTATATCTTTCATCATCTTGTCCAAGCCTTTTCACTTCAAACTTTGCTCCAATATCATCTAAAAATTCATCTTTAGCATAATTAATTAAGTGCTGTTTTTCTAACAAATCATAAATCTTATCTATGTCATCAAATAATTTAGATGTTGCTTTATAAAATGATTGAATATTTTTGTTTTTTTTTAGCCACCAAGGACACTTTGATATTAAATAATCGAAATTACTTTGCATATTCCGCCACCTCGTTAAATCCTAATTTTAGTACTTTTTCAAAATTACTGGACGGTTTATTTTTAAATTTGAAAGTAACGTCAATATTCAACAATCTATCGGCTGAATAAATCTGTCTAATATACTCACTTTCACATTTATATGATGTTATATAATCTCCGACTTCCGTGTTTTTTAAGTAATCCTTTACAATTCCTTTCAAATTTTCAATTGAAATATTAGTGTCTTTTGCTGCTGTAAACTCAATATTTATTTCCACTTCTCTTTTTTGAGGTCTATAAAACGAAATTTCTCTGTCAATTCCTTGGCTATCTTTTACAATTACTTTTGTATCTCCCATAGTTTTAATCGCATGATCTTTCTTTTTCCAAATAGCATTCGCTATATCCTCATTTCTTCCGCCATCGACAATCAAAACAATTGATTTCCCTTCAATTCCTCTTTCATCGGTTGCCATTTCCTTGTTTTCGTCAGCATAAACGGATTTTACACCTTCCTGCTTTAATACTTCCGCTCTAATTCCGTCCAAATTCCATTCACTTTCGTTACGGCTTAAAAACCAACGCTCTATATAATCGTTGTCGCTTTCCTGTTCTTGTCCTCCAGCCGCAATTTCATTTTGCTTAAAATCGTAAACACCATTTACAACCTTAACTAATTTAATAATGCTTCCAATTTCCTTATTTCCTTGTTCTCCTGCTGTATCACAAGTAAATTCAAAAGTAGTTTTATTATTTAATATTCCGTTTTCAGAAAGTGTATATCTGATTCCGTCATTTGCTTCAACAATTACATCTCCTGTTTCAAGTGTTACATTCACTCCCCCTATCAGTTCAATTTTTACAGTCGCTTGACTTTCCTGTTTTCTTTTAAAGAAAAATGGACTATTTGCCAAATGCTCGTCTATTTCTATGCCTTCACAATTCAGCAAATTCATCTTTTCTGCTTGTATCTGTTGCCTTTCCATTTTTTCTCTCAAAAGCCTTGCAACTGGATACATTAGCATATACCAAGCACTCCGTTTATCATTAGAGAAGTCGTCTTTTAATAATGTCTTTAATTCATTGTTCAAGATATTCATGTTATCCTGCACTGTATTTACCGTTATTCTCGCCAACCAATCCCAACTCCTTTCATCAATGCCGACTTGTTATCATTAAAAATAAGTCCAATATTCACTTTCAAATGTCTGTTTTCGTATTCGTAAACTTCAACATAACATCTACTTAAATAATCCTTAAAATTGTTGTATATCTTATCTCTTATATGCTCTAACACTTCGTTTTCATTCCCGTGCGTACCAAATAATTTCTCAAAATTTAGTCCGTATTTTATATCGTATTCAAGTTCTCCCTCACGAATATGCAGCATTAAAACGATTTGCTGTATTACTTCAAAATACTTTTCTTTTTCTCCAAAAAATTGTATATCTCCCTTTTCAACATACAATTCTCCAGTTGCATTATTTAATTTTATGTCCATAAATCACGCTCCTACGGATGATTATAAGGAACTCCGCCCTTACTAACTCCACTTTCTGCATCAAGGCTTTTTGCTTTGATATCCCCAACCGTCAAAGTTCCTGATATATTCACATCTCCGCTAACCGTTAAATTGCCATTCAAAACTACATCTCCGTTAATTTCAATGCTTCCGGGAATATCGACAGCTGTTAGATCTGTAGGAATTAAAATTGGCAGAGCAATAGCATTTGTTAAATTGTGCCTTTTATTAGTATTTACTGTACTAACTTCTTTTGTGATATATCCACTTATATCTCTACTACAAATCAAAACAGGAACTTTATCCCCTGTTTTAAAATTGATTTTAATATTGATATTTCTATTTCCTAGCTGGCACATTGGAACGTGTAAGATAGGCGGTAATTCAACTTCTCTAAACTCCGCCAATGGTTCTACATCTACAAAACCATTGGAATACACTTTTGTTATTTCTGCTATTAAAGAAGTGTCGATTTTCCCCAACATTGCCTTTATATATTCTTCCATTATCTTCTTCTGCCTTTCCCTTTAATTCTTTTTACTTGCGTGGCTTTTCCTTTTTTATTTTCCTTACTTTCAATTTTCTTGATTTCAGCATTATTTTTCTTAACATCAGATTCATTATTAACAACCCTAACTTTCAAAGTCATTTTAAAGTCGCTTATATCCGTAATTTCGACGATTTGACATATAGTAGATATTTCGTTACTTATCAATTCAATCAAATCGCCTTTTTTGAGATAATAAATCAATAAACATTTGACTTCATAATCATATTTTATCTCTTCTTTTTTCTCTTTTTTTTCAGTCTTTTTAGTTTGTTTGCCACTCTTTGATTTTTTTGTAACTTTTTTATTATCTTTTTTACCTTTGTTAGATTTTGGAGCATTATTTTTTGTTTGATTTGCTTTTCCCTTTTGCTTTGCCACCTTTTTTACCCCCTTTTGATGAAGATTTTTTACTTCCTTTTTTAGACTTTTTACCGCCTTTTTTATTTGACTTGCTTTCTTTTTTCTTTTCGACTTTGTAGCTTATTTCTTCAACATTTTGAGGTTTTGGCTCTTCTAGAAGTCCACTTTGATAACTCAATTTAATAACCTTTTCTGTGTTAATTTCGTTGTGATAAATATAAATAAAGTCATTTTTTGTGGTCATCTGGCTGTCGCAATCTTTTACAATTTGCCCTATTTCATAAAGTCCGCTTCCCAGTATGCTTTCGCCAATGCTGTAAACTTTATCATTTTTAAGTTCGCATTGTTTCACAGTAAATCCGCATTTGCTAGCCAAGTCATTAATTATTGTGCTTGCTGTTGTATTCGGAGCATATGCGGCACTCACTAATTTTTTGAAGTCCGCTGGAACTTCGCGACATTTCAGCTTTAAAGTTCCTTTTTCCACTTCTTTTCTAGTGATAATACCACTCGCTACTTCTCCTACATCTGTACCATATCCAGCAACAAGCCTTATATTGTCCTTTAATTTAATTTTTGCAATTGTTGTATTTGTCAAGCCTTTTATTTCTATATCGAACTCATTCGGCTCTTCATCTACTGACTTATAGCTCCACTTAATTTCAACTCCATTTATTATTGTCAGATCAGTTAAGTTGTAATCTTTTGGAAAAACAAAATTTAAATCGCCATCATCCGTTTCAATCTTGATTTCAGTTCTTTCTAAAAACAATTTATTCAGCATCGTCCTCTTCCTCTTCTATATCAAAATATTCTAAAAACACAGTTTCACAAAAATTTTCAAAAGTTATTGGAATTTCCTTTTTATCGAAACTAAGTGGCACAATATAACAATTTAGAAAACCGTTATTAATATTTCCGTTTTCATCTTTTGCCATAAACCAGCCGACAGGTCTACCATATACAAGTTTTTCATTCTCAAGCAACACTTCGCCGTCTTCATCCATAATATCCAAATAAATTCGGTTGTTTGTCTTAAAATGCTTTATTCTAAGCAAATAAACTTCGCTGCCACTTTTAAACGTAAATACGTAAGGGATTTTATTTTTATCTATTTCTATTCTCATTTTAAAAACCCCTTATACTCAATATTGCTTGTTTTAGTTCCTGCTACACCTGTTTTTTGCTCCTCTTTCAATGTGGTTGATTCCGAACTTAAAATATCGCCTTTTCTCATTAAATAAGCAAATTCCAGCACTTCAAAATCAATTTCAAATTCCAACGCTGTCTGTGTTTTATAACTCCTTGAAACTTTAGTTATAATCATATCCTCTATCGTTTCAACAGTAGAAATTGTGCAAAGTGTTTTCTTTTGCCACAACTCCACTATCTGTTCATAAATACTTTCAGCGTTTTTTGTTACTAAATCAGTTAAAATCACCGAAATATTATATTTTCTGTTACTATGCGAAACATTACTACTTATCAATGTGCTATCTCTATCTTCGAGCGAGTGCGTTTTAACACTGCTACTTCTTTCATCACTTTTAATTTGCACCCATTCAAGAGGAATACCGTTGATTTTACATCTTTCAGCTTCTTCGAAAAGAGTATATCCGTATCTATCTTGGAAAAATTTATTAACTTCATCAGGATAGGCAAGAGCAATGCCATAAGCAGTCGCCCCGGCAGTTCCTAAAAAACTATTTAAACCTATGCTGTAACCTTTGTTTTTTGCTCCCTCATAAGCCATTTTTCCTAAGAAATCGCCTTTTAATTTTTCCTTGCTGGCATTCAAATTGCTAAAGTCCATTGTCTAACCTCCCATTGCTATAAATTTCTCTTCAAAGAACTCTCTCAAGATTTCTTTAATTGTTCTTTTTAAATCTTTAGTATCTCCACCTGTATTTTCAATAACCACAGTTGGTGCAAATGTGTATTGATTATTTCCTCCACTGCTTTTGCTTGAACCAGAACTTGATTTTTTACCGTCAATTGCTTTCTTAGAAGAGTTTCCAAATTGATCTCTCATCATTCTTCTTGTTGCTTCAGCAGTCGAAATTCTAGTACCTTGTGGTAAGTTCATAGTCATTTCTTCGTTAGCTAAGAACTGTTGACCACTAGGCAGTCTAATCATTTCTGCACCTTTTTCAGCAACTGTAACGGGTCCACCTTCCCATGATTTGTCTCCTATGTAACGTCCTTTTCCACCACCAAGAAATCCAAGCCAAGAAGGTGGCTTGATTTTAAACATTCCTGCTATTTTACTGGCGATTCCGCTTACTGTTCCTGCCAGTCCGTCAAAAAAGCCTTTAATCGCATTAATTGCTCCTTGAGCAATGCTTTTAGCCTTATTGAATCCTTGGGTAAAGAATACGGCTATCCTATTGACAACTGCACCAATCGAGTTAACAACTCCTGAAACGATTGCCAGTATTGCACTCATAACTCCTGTAACTACTGCGGATATTGCAGAAAATACTCCGATTACAACACCCGTAATACCAGCAAATAAACCAACAACTATCTGTATTGCTGTAGCAACAACTGAAATCAGTACAGCACCTATCTGTAATATCACACTTATAGCAGGCATAAGAGAAGTTGCAAACTGCACAACTAGATTAATTATGACTGCTAATGTTTGTAAAATTGGAGCAAGTGCTGGAGTAATCATTGAAACCACTTGCATAAATCCGCTAAAAGCCATACTAAACATATTTCCGATACTTCCTATATCAAGTGAACTCCAAAATGAGTTAAAGGCATTCATAATATCTCCAAATATTTGGCTTATTTGTCCAAAATTAATACCACTTATCATTTGCCCAACTACTCCTGCAACTTTTCCAGCAAGAGAGATAATGCCGTTTAACGCTCCCGCAATTCCATTTGTAAGTCCTTCTCCACCAATTCCACTAAATGCTTGAGATATAGTTTGTCCTATGCCTTTTAAAGGTTCTAACAATGGAGCAAAATTTAATTTTCCAAAAATATTTAATATTCCGTCCAATGCTCCGTTAGCCATTCCAGCAAATCCAGTAAACGCCCCTTGTAAATCTTGAGCCATTTTTTGCCCCATAGGAGTATTTAATAATTGATTTACTTTAGTAAGTAATCCATCCATAGCTTGCTGTCCTGCGTTCTGTGCTTGTTGCCAAACTTTACCAAAAGTTAATGGCATTTGATTATATTTTGCTTCTATATCATCAGCACTTCCTAAAACAGCTTTTTTAATTACATCGGATGTTATTTTCCCTTCTGAACCTAATTTTTTAAGCTGTGCCATGGATACTCCCATGCTTTCGGCTATCTTTTGAGCCAATATTGGAGCATTTTCCATTACTGATCTAAATTCATCTCCTTGCAATTTACCTGATGTCATAGCTTGATTTAACTGATACATTGCTGCACTAGCCTCTCCTGCCGAAGTTCCAGACACTTTAAACGCTTTGTCTAGTGTACTCGTAAATTTTACGGCTTCTGCATCATTAAATAATCCTTTTGTCAGCATTTTTAACTTAGCGATTGAATCAAGTTGTTGTCCATAATCCGCCCCACTTTGTTGAGATGCTGTAAATGTTTTTTGCTTCAATCCAGCAACATCATTTGTTACCATTCCAAGTCTTGAATTTCTTAATGAATTTTCATCAGATGCTTTGGCTATCCCTGCAAAACTAAGCCCACCAGCAATACCACCGATTGCTCCCAATTTACCTAACAATCCACCTAATTTGCCTATTATTCCTGTTATTTTGCTTCCGATATCTTTTAATTTAGAGCTGAATTTTTTTAAGTTTTCAGCCTTAAATGCCCCTTTTATTTTCTCTCCTAGCTTTGGGAATAGACTTCCTAAAGAGTTTCCTATACCCCTCAACCTATTAAATCTGTCACGAATTGAATCTAAGCCTGAAGCGGCTCTTTTACCGATTAATGGTATTTTTTCGACTCCGTTAATTAAACCGTTGGTAAGGTTTTCAAATTTAAAGTTTTGTATTTTACTTTGTAATTGTGAAACACTGGGAATCAAGCCAGCCATTTTTGATTTTAATTTTTCAAATCCTGAACCACCGACTTTGTTTCCTAATTTTGATAATTTTTCTTCAACTTTAGTTGCAGCTGGCATTAAGGATTGCATTTTTGATTTTAATTTATTCAAAGGACTGTCTTCAGATTTTATTTTCATCAATATCTCTAATTTATTTCCACCAGCCATTTTATTTCTCCTTTTCTTCAAAGTCCATTATTGCCCTGCACCATTGGAAAAATCTAACATTATCCATATCTAAGACAATGTTAGGGTCTTTTATTCCCTTTTTAACAATGAATTCCCATTTCATTTTAATCATAGGGTCTTCATATTCCTCTTCTGCTATTTCAAGGTCATGTTTAATTTTCTCTTCTTGTTCTCTTTGGGCTTACCCATATAATCAATAATAGCTACAACTAATTCAAATAATGCTTCTTCGTCATATTCGAAAAAGTTAAGTTTTCTAGCCTCATTTGGTTTTTCTACCATTTTCGGCAATATAGTTGCTGCAAACACTGTAACATCTTTATCTGTTAAAAATTTTGTTAGAGCATTTGTATAAATTTGATAATTTTGTGGCTTAGTTAATCTAAAATCAAACTCTTTTAAAGTTCCTTCAGCATCCACATATATCTCTTGCCCTTTAATATTTAATCTTCCTAAATTGTCGATAAAAACATTATTTTCTTGTTCTTTTTCTTCTATTTTTTCATTTGTTTTGTTTTCCATTTTCTAATTCCTCCTAAACTTTTTCATCATATTTCGCACATTGAATTATGTATTCAATGTCAACATCTTTTGTATTGTTTTTTCTTTCTCCACCTTTTTGGATAGATAGCCCCCGTCCCTCTCCGACAATTTTATTCATTCCTGTGTTGTCGATGTATGTACATGTCCCAAGTTTGCTGTCAGGATTTTTGTTGCACTTAGTTAAAAATATATCGTCGTCACTTCCTTTTATTGTTATAACTTTTATTTCTCTTTTAGTAGTTCTTGTCTGAATCGTAGGAACATTTCCTTTTATATCAGGGTCGCCCATTGTATGACTATCCTCAGTTGGTTTGTTCTCTATTTCTTTAGCTTCCTTAATCATATATGTTCCTATTCCTGGAAACGTTATGATTAAATCTACTTTGCTTAAATCTATCGACTTTTCCAAAAAATCGTTTGCCATTTTCTACCTCCTATTTTGTTATTGGTTCATCATGCCACACTAATTCAACATCTATTTCTTCAATTTCTGTTGATAATGTAAAATCAATTTTTACATTTCTTAACACTCTGTTAATATAATCATCTACAGTTAAACCTGTGGTTGCTGATGTGTCTTCTATATTTGGAACGGTTACTTTAAATAAATATTCTCCATTGTTGCTCTTTGCAAACGCTCCTTGCTTTCCTAACTCTGTCATTGTTCTTATCAATGTGTCTTCAATGCTTGGGAGTCCATCGGAGTCCATTGTTGTATTTTTACGCGTTATTAATAATCTGTGTAAATTAGTATCCACAGCATGAGTTATAGCATCTATTTTAATGGTTTGGTCTGCGTGAGTTATTCCGTCGGCACACCACGAACCACTTGTCACTGCGTTGAATCCAACTACGCTCTCTGTATAGTTAATAAACATTTCGTCAAGTTTAGATGATTTTGTTGTATCATTGCAACTCGGGTCTACTCCTAATATTCTTCTATCTGCCCATCTCCCATTTATCCCTTGAACAAACGTCCATGCTGGCAAACCGAATATATCAAGATTATCTTTTCCGTCAGTTCCGTACATGTAGTAAATTCTTTTACTTTCTCTAATATTAAGTGGTGTTTTTTCTCCGTCTGTATTAAGAACTACTCCAAATTTTCCTGTTCTTGTTAGATACTTAGATAACAAAGCAATAAATGCCTTATCGTAGAAACTTACTACAACTCCATAAAATTCTCCTTCTGGTAAACTATTTAAGAACGCTTCGTTTGGTGTTGTTTTTCCTACACAGTACCACTGTTCAGGCTGCAATCTATTGCCGTCAAAATCCTCTTGTGAAAGGAATGTATTTATCCCTTTATACATCAAAGAAGTATTTCCAAAATCTGTTTCCACTTCTTTTAAAGTTGTATATCTTTTATAGTCCTTGTCTGCTTCTTTAGTAATAAATAAAATTTTACTAAAATCTCCCATCATTAAAGGCTTTTTAGGTCTATTTACTACTACTTTTATTTTTCTTCTAGCCATTATTTACCTCCGTCCTTACTTCTACATCTTTTATTAATTCTCTAGTTCTTTCGCTTGATTCTCGCCAGTTCATTTCTATATCAAAACTAAATCTGTAAATATACTGACTCCCCTCAAGGAAAGTTAAATCTTTTATTTCTATCTCGTCATCACTTAATCCGAATCCATTTCTTACCAAATCGTGTCTTTTCTTAAAAACTATTACTTCAAGCAACTCGCTCGCCATTTCTTCTGCTCTTGTCTGTGTCGGGGCATAAAAATCAAATTGCAAATAAGCAATAACTAATCTCAAAGCCTTTTCCTTAATCTGTGTATCTGTTGTCTCAACAGTTCTATATGCACTGTATACAGACTTGTTAAGGCTTATTGTGTGCATTACAGCACACTCCTTTGGCTTTTTTGCTACATAATCATCACGAATAATCTGAAAGTCTACAAAACTAGCCAATAATTTTCTTAATTTTTCGTTTTTCATTCTTGCACCCTTTCAATATAATAAATTCTAAGTTCATCGTGTTTCATGTAGTTTTTCGCTGTTGTTACAATATAGTTGTTCCCCTCAAATTCAATAGTATCTTTTAAATCTATATCAATGTAACAATATATTTTTTTAGTATCCAAAGTCACTTGTATTCCTTGGTCTGTAAGCATACTCATGTCTTGCCTATTAAGATTGAACACAGCCCCCTCGAATTCTTTACTTTCATCAACTTCAACAAGTTCCGAATTAATCCATTCACTTGTTCTTTTTGATATTTTGCACTTGCTGAAAAAGCGTTTTGGAATAAATGTTTTGTGTGCCATTCTATACACCTACAATCTCGTAATTAATTGAATTATATAACGTGTGAGTATCCATAAGTGGTTTACTATGTCCTTTTTTCTTTATAGTTTGCGGATTAAGTGCTGCAAAGTTTCCACTTGCTATTGTTTTCTTTATTTTTTTTACTACAAATTCTCCTAGATTTTCGTAAGCCTGTTGACCAGTCATTCCTCCTTGAATGATTTGTTCAACTTGATTTTTCATGTATTCCTTTATTTCATTTTGTGCGTTTGCAGTACCTACAGAAAGTCTAAAAAAAGGTCTAGGTGGAATACCACGGCTTGTACCATATTCATTGAAAATGGCATAATCTTGAACCGAAACTCCGTTATTACTTCCATTTCCTAAAACTCCAACTTCAACAGCATGGGAACTCAAATATTTCAGTTCTTTATCCAGTTTCTCTAATCCCTCTAATTCATATACAATTTCAGCCATATATCCGCCTCACAATACTCTCGATTTTTTCTCTTTTGTTATTTGCAAAATCCACAAACGAATAAGAAATGTCGTCAATCTTATAAGTTTTGTACTTGCTTGCTTCTTCATCCATACTGTTTATAAAGTCATTTACAAGCATACATATTTCGTATTTTAGCCAATCAGGCAGTTCATCGTATCCTGCTTTATAAGTTATTTCCAACTCTTGTTCTTTATCACAGCAAGGACAACTTTTAAACTTAACTATCTCAATATAATTCCCACGACTTTTATATTCATCGTTGGAATCAATACCCACAATTTCAACAACTGGACGTTTATTCAAGTAAATTCGCTTATTATAATCATAATTTTCTGTAAGCGTTTCAACTTCTAATTTATATCCAGTTATATTTTCAATCTGACTAATTGCAATACCAAGCAAGGTTTCAACCTTAGCCAATTCTTCATCAGCTAAGGTCTTGCCTGTTATCCTTTTATAGTCTTCAACAGTAATAAGCATTCAAAACCACCTCTATTTTACTTTTAACGGTTTAAAAGCATTTGGTCTTAACACTTTTCCTCCGATTCTTATTCTTGTATAAATTTCTGTAATTCCTTCATTTACTTTTCTGTTTGTTTCTTGTTCAAAATCATTCTTTATGTAGTATCCGTAACCTTTTTTGAAGTCACAGAATATTGCAGGGAATTTTCCAGTTGCTATATCATCTAAAAACTCATCAACAACCACTTCATAACCATTGAATATCATTGTTGCACCGTTATGGATTGTACTCCACAATTGTCTATCCGTTGTATCTTTCCATAATTTCATTTCTTCATACATTTTTAGAGAGACATAGTATTTGGCATTTTTTCTATATTGTTTTTTCATTCCTGTTTCAAGTTTCACCATATCTTCCCAAGTTACTTTTCCAGCTGTAGCAGATGTTACTGCATTGGCTTTTACATCAGCATTTGTCATAAACCCTTCAATAAACTGGTCTGCTGTTTCATTATATGTTCCATTTATTGTTAAATCACTTAACGTTATTCCAAAATCTTCTGCAACTGCTTCTTTAATTTCGCCAACTAAATCAGCAAATGCGTCTTCTCTAGCTTCATCTGTCAACGGATATGGAACTTGTCTTTTTCCAGCTTTTATATCAATATATGTGTAACTTATTTCTCCGCTTTGAGTATTCCCAACACCTTCTTTTACAGCTTGGTTTTTAGGAGTTATTTCATTTCTAATTGGTACTCTTCTATAAGATTCCTTACCTGTGTAAATTCTTGCGTTAAACAAAAATGGAGAATTTTCTTTTATTTCTTTTAAAATTTCTCTTTCTAAAGCACTTGGAATTAATACGGCAACTTGTGTACTAGATATTGCTTTGGCAACCCTTAAATTTCCAGCTTCTCCAGTTCTTAGAAATTTTTGCAATGCTTCAGTTTCTTTTTTCTCTTCTGTTTCAGGATTAGGCACACCTTTTTTTATAAGTTCATCTAAAGATTCACCCATTTTTTCAAGTTCTTCATTTGCTTTTTCAACTTTGCTTTCCAATTCTTCATTTTTCTTCAATGCTGTTGCTAAATCTTCATTTGCTTTTTTTATGTCCTCTGTATTCTGTTTCAATCCTTTTTCAAAATCTTCAATATTTTTTGGCATATTATCATCTCCTTTATTTTTATTTATATTATTATCGCCTTTTACTGTTTCCACTGTTGCGTCTGGTACCGCTCCTTTTAATACAACACTACCTTCCACAACTTCAATTTCTTTAATTATTCTAGCGTCAATCTCTCCCTTGTCGGTCTGTACTTTCCCATATTCCCTTTGCTTTAGAAATCCGCCAACCGACATTTCATAATTTGCTCCGCTTTTCATCATTGAATAAACTTTTTGTGCGTCCTGATTTATTGCATTACCATTATCGTCTGTTGACAAATCAAGTTTCGCTGTAAATTTCAAATTCCCTTTTTCATCTTGATACACTTTCAATGTTCCGATTTCCTTACTCCATTCGTGCATATGCAATAAAAAATAAGTTTTTTCTTTATTTACTTTATCCAATGCTTCTTTATCAAAATAATCTCCATAACTGTCAATAACGCTGTGAGTTATTAATTGCCCTTCAATTATTCCTTTTTCTTCCGTATCCTTTTTTAAAATCATTTCGACACTTTTATTAAATTTTTCCATTTTACACCTCCCTATATTAATTCACAATGACAATTTATAATCTCGCTCGCTGGTGCTCCCAACTGATGCGGATGTTTAAGTCCACAACTAAAAGTTTCATTTGCTGGGATAGTTTCCTTATCACATTTCAAATGAGTTTCTCTGTCAGTTTTTCCGCCACCAACGTGCCACCAAGTCTTTTCCAGTCCTGCCTGCTCCAATCCATTGTGATATGTTGTTGTTGCAGTAGTAGCCGTTTCAGTTCTTGCAATAACCATTGCCCTTTTCTTTTCCATACCTTTTACTTTTTGAGTTATCTCTCTTGCAATATCCCTTATGCTTGTTCCGCTTTCCTGTCCACGAACTATGATTTTGTTTAAAATATCTTTCGTCGTTTTAGTAATATTTGTTACCTTTTCAGCAATTACCTTTTTACTTAATGCTTTCAATGTTTTATTCTTAACTGCTGGAATTAATTTTTCATCAATGCCACGATGTGTAACAAGAAAATTAGATGTTTCACTTACTGTTTCAAGTATTCCTTTTTTTAATTCGTTGAATAATTGACTGCTAAATGTTTCCCAAGCGAACTCGCTCAAAAACATCTGCTCATTTATATCAATATCACCACGAAGTTGCTTAAATACCAGTCTTAGCCGTCCAAATAATTTAAGTATTAATCTGTTACGCATTTTCAGTTGTCTTTTTGCCAGTATCTTTTTTTGTGAGTTGGTCAACTTAACTTTCTTTGTTTTCTGCTTCTTCTTCGCCATCATCTTCCTCCTCAACTGGTTTTACGTCTTCATATATTTCTTTAAGTGGTGTCATTGATGTGCTGATTAAAATGTCGTCGCCATTTTCAATTGGTGGATATTCAAGCTCAGCTCTTTTTTCGTTTATTGTCAAATAAGTGATATTGTTAAGCCTTTCCATTTTTGTATTTCTATCTTCTTTTAAAACTTCAATCTTTGAAGTATCAAAGTCAATACGTTCATTTACACCTAACTTATCTTTAAACATTCCGTTCAAATATTCAGCAATTTGTTCAGCCATTGGAATTATATTTTCTGTATACAAGTCTTTTTTTGCTTCCTTATAATTATTGAATTTTGAATTTGTCCTATCCCCTATAAGAATACTAGGCACATTTAATACGCTTGCTGTAATGTTTCTGATTTCATCTAATGCATTCAGAAAATCAAATTCCTTTGGACTAAAATCCCCAGTTTTAATATCTATATCAGTTCCATCTATAATTAATGGCACACCTGTATTTTTTGCTCCTGATTTTGACTTTATATTGTCTTCAAGCTCTTTTCTTTTTCCTGGATTCAAAAAAGTTTTTACAAGTGCAATTATTTCCCTTTTTCCACCATTTTTTAATATTCCCACATTCCAAGCTGTAATATAACAGTAATAGGCATGTAACATAGATAATGACTTTACTTTGCTTATCCCTGTTCCTATTCCTGCGATATTATCGTAAATATTAATACTTTTTATATACGTAAACTGTTTTAACATTTCGCCAGTATATTCATTCATACCAACTCTAATTCTTTTTATTCCGTTTAATACATTTGTATCATCATATTCAACCGTGTATGTTCCACATTTTAAAATAACGAGTTCTGATTTTGTGTATAAATCGTTTCTCATTATTAGTAACTCTCCATATATTATGTAATATAGAGCGAAATAATTAATGAACTGATCTGTATTCAATATGTTTGACGGACTTCTGATTGTCCTATTGACAAAACTATCCTTAACTTCTGTTATATTATCTTTGTGTCCTTTTTTATATGTACTCCACACTAAGTTATTGATTGCTTCATTTATTCTAACAATCGCACTTGATGTAAACGGATTGTCATATAATTCGTTCAAAAATTTCTCGCTATCATTTTTATAAAAAGTATCAAATATTCTTCCAAACTCATTTATTGAGATTATTTGTTGCTTACTCTTTCTAAAAAAATTAAATCCAAACAACTTATTCCTCCTTTCTCTTATAATAATCTTTATTTAAAATATACGGCGTATATTCACTTATTCCATATTTAATTGCATCAAAACTATGTGGGTCAATATTAAATGGTTTTTGTGTCTTAGGATTTTTAGCAATCAATCCGTCTTTGTTATAAAACCATTTCATTTCTGTTAATTCCCTGTATGTATTCGGACATACATTCTTATCAATAAATATATTTCTGAAAGATTGTATTTTTCTTACTCCAGCCTTGCTCATATCAGTTGTTTTCTTTACTGAATTAATCAAAAGTCCATTCATATTATAAAAAGTAATTGCTTTCGGCTCTGAACTATCGGCATATATTACTTCACCTTCTGCTATCATTTTTTGTATAATTTCCATTTCTAACATTTCAGGATCTGTTAAATGATTATCGTAAAACTCTTCATAAATGTACAAATCGTTCAATTCTTCATCAATTACCATTCTGACTATTGCGTTATAAGAATGTTCAAAACCAAAATCGAATCCAGCAAATCTATTCCATTTACCTTCAATTAATTTTTCTATCCTGCTTTGCTCCATATGATGTAAATTTCTGAATAATGTATCTCCAGCACTTCCAAATCTCCCTAACGTCTTTATTGCTCTTAAATAGTTATCTGTTTCTGTTTCTAAGTCCGCTATGAAGTTGTCGGGTAAAAATTTATTGTCTGTATACACAGAATGATGTAAATATATATTTTCAGAAAATACATTTCCTTTTTTCAAATTTACTTCATTCTTTATTTTCATAATCCGTTCGACATATAGATTATTTTCGTCTTTACCAATGCTCTTTAGCACTTCTGTCAAATACTTGTACGTCCATACTCCAAACTCGTTAGGATTAGTTGTTAAAATCAATATATTTCTATTCTTAATACTTCTTAATCTTGATTTCAGCTCTTTGAATGATTTGTAATCAATCTCGTCTGCTTCTTCTATCCAAATAGTGTCTATATCTTTTATTGATTTGATTTTCTTAACATTGTCCAATCCTCTAAAAATAAATTCAGTTCCCGTTACTGTGCAAATAATTTTCATCGGCGTTGACGTGAAATAAAAATATTTTTCCAATCCAAAACTATATATAATGTCTTGAATATCCGCATAGCAACTTTCTTTTAAGTTCTCTCTTATCTGCCTTACAACCAAAATTTTTCTTTTTTCCTGTAATGATAAAAGCACCAATTTAACCGCTGCATTAAACGACTTGCTACTCCCATATCCGCCCAAAAGAAAATAAATATGCTGGCTATCATCCAATAAAAATTCCTGAAAATGTTTATTTACTTCTCTTGTTATTTCCATTAGATCCCCACCAACTTAATTTCTATTTTGTTGTCCTCACTTATATCGGAGTTTAATTTGGATTTCTCGATTTCAACTTTTTCAGACTGTATTCCCTCGTTTACTAACTGTGCCTCGACTTCAAGAAGTTCATAGTTAGTTAATAATTTTCCAGTCCGCATTATTTCCTTTTCCGTTTTTACAATTAAACTTAATTTCTTTTCGAGTGCTGCAACCTCTTTTTCAGAATTTTCTTTTTTATTAATTATTTGTATAATCCTTATTGCCGTATTTCTTTTAGCAATTGCTATATTTCTTAAAAAGTCAGGCAAATCATAATAGACTTCATCTATAATCTTCTGTGCCTGTTTTTCAGTTGCTTCCAATCTCATTTGTCTTATGCTCTTGGCTTTATCATAATAGGCACTCTTTTTTATTCCGTGTTTTTCCATAACTTTTTCTTTTGGAACATTATTAATTATGTCTGATTTTATTTGTACTTCTTTATCATTTGCAACCATTTTTAACTGGTTGCGTTTTGTGGTTGCATTTTTCTTCTTAATGGTTGCACTATTTTCTTTTTTTTTAACCCACTTTTCTCTACTAATCCAACTCTTAATAGTTCCTACTTTTTGATTATATTTTTCAGCCAATGCCCTTATGCTTGTTCCATTCTCATATTCATACTTAATCACTTCTTTTATGTCATTTGTCATTTCTCCTTGTCCTTTAATTCAAATCTAGTTTTTCATATTTTCTTATTACAGCACCCTCATCAAATCTTTTTGGATATTCCTGTTTTATTTTTTCCAGTTCTTTTTTCACTCTTTTATTTAATGGAAAAGCATATTTGTGTTTTCCTTTTGTATGATATTCGCTTGCATTTGAATCTATCTTTTTCAAAAATGTCAAACATTGAGAGCCTTTACCATATTTACTATGAATTGATTTTGGATGTGTCTTTTTGCCATTTAATATAAAATATCTTTCCCCAGCTGTTCTTCCTAAATAAATCCAGTTTGTCGCCTGATATATTCCGCCTTTGTGATTTTGTTCTGTATCAGCATAGGAAATAATCACATATAAGTCTGGACATTTACTTTTAAGAAATTTTATTGCCTTAGCCAGTATCTCGCTTACAAAATGCTTATGCTTAGTTAATGCAACTCTTGTGAGTTCACAAATCCTATCTTGTTTCAATCCAAACTGTGTACCTAAATTATTGTTAGCACCTCTTGAGAAAATAACACATCCTATATATTTGCCATTTTCCCAAGCACCAACTTTAACTGCTTTGCCTGCTGGCATACATTTTGAATAGTGCCAATTTTTGCAAGCATACTCCGCTGCTTTAAAATCACACCAGTCTATTTTTAAATCATTCATATTCTCTTGCATCGAACACCTCCCCACAATGTGGACAAGTTATATATTTTGGATCAAGTTTATCAAGTCTTGGCTGTTCCTCTTCAGATGCTGGCTGAAAATCAATCTCTTCCACCAAATCCTCTAATTCCCTTTCCTCAAAACCTAAAATAGAAATATCAAAATCCAAGTTTTTTAATTCCATTAGTTCCTTTTGTATCTTGTCTTTGTCAAAATCGGTTGCAAGTGTTAATTGATTGTCCGCTATTATATAAGCCCTTTTCTGTTCCTCTGATAAATGCGAATGCCTTATCACTTCCACTTCACTATATCCTAATTCTTTCAAGGCACATAGCCGTCCGTGTCCTGCTAACAGCATATTATCCTCATCTATTAACAGCGGAAGCATAAAATCAAAATTTTTGATAGAATTTTTTATTTTCTCTATATGCTCCACATCGTGTTGCTTTGCATTATTTTCATATTCCTTTATAAAATTAATATTTATTTTCTCTATTTTCATTTTTGCCCCCTTTCTTTGATTTTTAGACAAAAAAAGAGCCATTAAATAAATAGACTCCTTTTAAAATCTATCTATCTAATGGCTCATATATCTATAGTCTTGCCTATTCAATTGTAATTTAATGATATAAACTTCTCACTATATATCTTTTTTTATTCAATTTACCTTTATTGAAAACAATTCGTATTTCACATTCTTTCTTTGTTTTTTTTAAAGCCAAAATGTCATCAAGCAAGTATCTCACTTCTACATCATCTTCAATCAAGATTTCGTACTTTTTGTTCAATTTTACCTCCTAATTATACCTTATTTTTTCAATATTTTCAAGCCTTTTAAAAATTTTTTATACACTATCCTTTTATAATTTTTCTGAAAAAAATAAACATTTTTTTGTTGTATTTTTCTTCTGGATTCAAACAAGCGTATCCAACAAAAGCGTGTTCTAAAATTCTCACTACAAAAAATATTAAGAATGTTATTATCCAAGGCAAAAAAGTCATTAGCCAGCTAATCTGAATCAGCCTAAACAGTTTTACAACTACTAAGAATATAGTTATATTTCCAATAATTCTGCTTATTACATTTTTTACAGTTATGACTTTTTTAGCCAACAGTTCCACTTCTTTATCCATTCTTATTCCTCCTCTGTTATCACAATCGCATTATCAATTGTAACTCTGCGATTGTTTTCGCTTATTAAATTTAACGATATTCTACCACTCTCATCTGAATCTCTTACTCTTATCATTCCTTTATATTCTTTTAAGAGTTTCCCGTCAAGAGTATAAACTCGCACCGTTCTTTTCAAACCTTTTGTATCGCTTTCGTAGTCCTTTTTAGAATCTTCCCATCTTGCACAGCTTCCTAATAATCCTAAAATTGCAATTCCTAATAATAATTTTTTCATTTCAATTCCTCCTATTTCTTTTTATACTTGTCTTTGTTCAATATTTTTTCAAAACTTGCTCTTTTGTCATTTTTACTCCAAAAATTTCCAAAGAAACCACGTTTTTCCCAGTTTTTTAAATTGAATTGCATCCTATCCTTGTTTTTCATACTTTCCTCCTCAACTTTATCGTTTTCCCAACATCATCCAAACGTTCTCAATACCATTTTGCTGACTTCGACAAAATGGTTTTATCTTGAATCTATTATTTTCAATAAAAATTCATATTTCTAATAAAAACGACTTTTCGCGACTGCCATTTTTCTTTATAAATACTACATTTTTAGACATTATTCTAGTCAAAACGACTTTCTGCGACTGAACTATTTCAAAAAATAAATTCCGAATAACACTAGCGAACCTACAATCAATATTTTAAATATATTTTTTGTTGCTCTTTTTCTTGCAAAGTTTCTTTGAATCGTTCTAGTATTAAAACTTTCAAATAATTGATTTTTGATTGCTTCATAATAATTTGCCAATTCATTCAATTCGAGCCATATAAACAATATTTCCAAAAAAATTGTCATGACTAATAAATATATTTTTATCATATCTCCTCCTTAAATCCTTTAAAATGCCCTTTATATATTTTCTTCAATTCCTTAACTTCTTCATCTGTCTTTATTTCAAAAGGCTCTATATTCAACTCTTTCAATTTTGCCATTAACTTGTTTCTACCGCCACCAACTCCATGATCTACTCCTATATGCCACTCTGCTGACAAAGGCAAATAACTGTTTCCTATCCCTTTATCGTATTTATAGCCACCTAATGCTCCAGCACTTTTTGAAATATGTGCTAATTGTGCATTTGACTTTCCTGTAATAACACATATTTTCTTTTTTAACATCCAGTACACCCAATTTCTATTTTCCTGTTGCCTGTATAGTTCGTGTATCTCTTGCCACATATCGATATCATTCTGCAAAAAATAGTCAAATAGGAAATTAGTAAATGCCACAGCTTCAGCATTGCTCATTAATTTAAGTGCCAAGCTAAAAGTATCGTTCAGTTTAATAAATAACATTTGAATCTCGTCAGTTACAAAATCCATTAAATCATTTGTGATTATATTGATTTTGCTTTCTTTCGTGTAATTCTTGTCAATTATGTTTCTGATTCTGTCTTTCAGTTTATTCTCCATATTTCTGAAAGGCTCATATCCCTTTATATTCTTGCCACTGTGCTTGATATAAAGTTTTTTCAAGTCTTCCTTTGCCTTGTAAAGAAAGTAGTCAGAAATGGCAGGCTTTTGCTTGCTAGTCTGCCAATTTATGTCTACTCCTTTTAACTTGTAAGCATAGCAGTCTATAAACCAGTATATTAATTTTTGGTTTTCCCTGCTCATCCTCTTAGACATCCAAGTTTCCTTTCCGCCAAGCATGTCTAAAATTCATATATCCTACAAACCTTTTCTTTTTAGTTTCTTCATTTGGTTCGTATTCCTTGTCTGAATTTTGGATTTTCTGGCGACTTTTAACTATGTTGTTAATTGAATATCCGTCGTATATTTTAGCTGCCTGATCTTGTGTTATTATTCCGTCTTCAACAAGTATTAGGCACATAACGTATGTGTCGGGATTTTCAGCATTTCGTGTTTCAGGATATTCTTCCAAAATACTTCTAACTCTATTTTTTGCTAATCTTTTACCCATTATTCCTCCTAATTGAACAAGTCACTAATTTCGTATCTGTAGTTTGTTCTTTTCTTTTGCTGAAATAATTGTTTTCCTAATTGTCTCACTTCATCTATATTAATACTTTTTTTGTTAGTCATTTTGTAAAACTCATCAAAATTATGAATATCTATTGCATAAGTTTCTGACAAATCTCTAAAATTAAGTATCATATACGCTTTTACATTCTTTTTCTTTGCCTCAAGTCGTAAATTGTACAAAAACGTCTGCTGTTCATCAACCGTATCTTTAATGTTAGAAAACGGCATTGATTTTCCTAAAAAGGATTTTAACTCAACAAGGACAAGCAAGCCGTCCTTGAAAAGTAAAAAATCACATAAGTTTTTATTTTTGAATCTGATCATCTGTCCATTTACAGTTCCTGTTGTTCCGTCCTTGAATCTGTGCAAAAACATTTCATCTGTATTAACGCTGTTCTTAAAGTCGTTTTCAAATTTTTTCCCTGCGTTTATTGCCATTATTCAACGACCTCCGCCTCTTGAACAGTTGCAAGTGTTGCTCCATATATTCCATCTTTTCCTCTTTTTGTAACCGTTATTTTACCCTCATCAATAAATTTCTCGACAATCCTTGTACATTCCTTAGCCTGTATCTTAGTATTTAACTGAATATCACGTGCTTGGTAATAATACGGCTCATTCTTTTTCACAAACTCAAAAACCTTGTTTTCCTTTTTTGCTTTCTCCTTTTCCTCACGGCTTTGTTTCTTGCTCTCTGCGACACTAAATGATTTTGCTGGGGAATTTATCGGCTGTTGCTCTTTTTCTTCACTCACAGCTTCCTGTGTAGCTCTAGTGGATTTATATTCAATTTTGTATGTTCCATATTGTCCTTTTTCAATTCTTTCAACTGTACGATTGATTTTAAACTTAACCATTCTTATGATTTTTTCAATCATTTCAGTTTTAAAAATTTTAGTGTTGTCAACTAAGCCCTTGATGATATTTTTAACCATTTTTACTTTGTTGATTTGTAGAGCTATAACAAAGCAGTCTGCAATTTCCTCAACCAAATTTTGCTCATCTTTGTAAAATGTTTTTCTGTAATTTCTATATGCTGTTTGCAGCTCTTCAATTTCTTCATAAAGTTTCAGTAGCTGTGGCTCTGGTCCGAAAAATCTTTTTATTTTTACAAGTTTTTCTCTGTCTTCCCTATTCAGTAATAATTCCTTTGGATTTTCTCCAAACAATTTTTCTGAATTTATTTTTTTGATAATATTTCTTGAAATTTCATCAAGTTTATTCATATCATCAATATCTGTAATTTCAAGCATTTCATTTAATCTTGTGCAATATTCGGATTCTGTTACATTTTCCCTTTGCGAATCAGTTAAGAAATTATTATATATAATTCCTGAAATCTTATCATTCGCAAACTCGATGTTTAATTTTAAATCACTTCTCTTGAACACAAACTGAACTTTCTTGTCTTCCACGTTCTTTTTAATTAATTTCGCATTTTCTAAATTGTATGCTCCTTTACAGCTGTTTATCATATAGTCTACTACGTTATTTCCTAACATTTTATTTCCTCCTGATTTTATATTTTTAATTTTTAAAGCACTCTACCAACTTTTTCTAACAAGATTAAATAATCCCTTTTAGTATTTTCCAAACTCACTATATACTTTTTTATTTCTGATAAAGTCATATTTTCTACATCTTTACCTCTCCCATAAAAGAATTCTCTTTCACTCTCAATAATTTCATCTATTTTTTCTTTTCCTGTTTTTTCTTTTAATTCCAAGTCCATTTTATTTCTCCCCCTTCATCTTAACTTTCAAAATTTTCTCAATTTGCCTAATCCTCTTGTTGTTCCCCTCTATCCGAACACCATTTTGTTTTATCTTTTCAGACTTTTTCATCATCTGTTCATTTAAAATTTTGTTTTGTTCTTTCAGAATTTCATTGTTACTTTCCAGCCTTTTCTTTTCTTCCTGTAATTTTTGCATCTATCCTCCTAAAATATTTCTTCCTTGAATCCATGTTTTTTTAACCATTTTCTCGAAAATTCTTTTTCTTCGTTTGTACAGTTTGGCAAATTACATATTCCTTTGTGTACCCCTGCCCAAAAAGCCAAGTTATTTCTCGGCATATTTTTGTTATGTTTATGCATAAATTCTTTTATTTTTTCTATATCGTAAGTTAATAACACCTTCTTTAATTCATCTTGATAACTGTTCATCTATCCTCCTATTAGCATTTTATTTTTTATTTCCGACAAATCGACCTTATTTTCAATCTGTGCTGTAATATTTTTATATTCAAGCCTTATAAAATTCATATTTTCTGTATTTCCGATCTTGGCTTCTTTATAACCTATCATTCTAGGTTTTATTTGCCCAAATAATCGGCTTGTACCTCTGTAATAGTCAGAAGTTTCATAAGGACGTTCGCAGAATCCTTTGTATATGTCGTCAAACTCCCATTTTAAAAAATTATCAAATTCATCATCTTTCATTGTGCATAGTCTGTTCCAGCCAGCATAATCAATTACTGCATGTACCCCCTTATCCTCAAAACACACCATGCCTTTACTTCCATTTTTATATATCGCTGCTTTCAGTAATTTCTTTGCATAAAATACTTGCTTATCTATATCACATTTTCCTTTTGCTACTCTAACTATTTCAGATACTTTTGGTATAAATTCCGTTTTCCCACTATGGATTATTTTTTTTATAGCAATTATGAATTCTTCTCCAGTCAAAGTATCTTTCAAATCTTCAAAATAAGCATAAGATACTGATTTTAAGTTTTTAGTGTTCGGAAAATGTCCTATCAAGTAATTGAATCCTGTGTTAAATTCTTCTATTGTCATTTTTTATTCCTCCCATTCACATCCGTAAAATTTTTTCAAACCTTCTTCCGTTACTGCAAAATCATTATTTTGCTTTTGAAATTTTGGCTTTTTAGTTGTTGTCGTTTTTTGTTTTAAATAACTCTCAAACTTGTTTCCAAAAAGAGTTTCAGGACGTAAATACTTTTCCATATCTGTGCCTAGCCACTCTTTACACTTTTTGTCTATAACAATTTTAAAGTCTTCCAACTCATATTTTTCTCTTAATCTTGCTTTTATGAGCGTTTGTGTTTTTGGAGATGTTGAACTATATTTTTCTTTTCCTGTACGTTCTGTTTTTTCGTTCAAATAATCTATCACCGAACTATATATATTATTTAATATATTATTATTTATAGATGTACTATCTATAGATGAATCTTTGTTATGACATTTTGTCATTTGGTGCGATGTCAATTTGTCATTTGGTTCATGACATTTTGTCATTTGGTTCATGCCAATTTGACATTTGGTGTTTTCAGTTTCATCTTTTCTTTCTTCTGTTTCTTTAATTTTTATTTCCTCTTTTGCATTATTTGAATATTCTGTCAATTCAAAATATTTCTCTCCAAAAGAAATATATAAAAATCTTCCCTTGATTCCTTTTTTAGATGTTACAAGTTCCTTTTTTAACATTCCTTTTTCAATTAAGCTATCTATTTTTCTCACAAGCGTTCTTTCAGATCCTATAATTGGTATCTGCTCAAATAAATAGCCGTAAGAAATCCACATATACTTATCATTGTTCATAATTTTATATTCAATCTTTTTACCATTGCTTGAATAAATATCTGCCAACACTCTTAAAATTAGACTGTCGGATAAATCTAAGTTATTTTTTAATAATTTTTCTTGAGAATATCCATTTATAGTATATTTCATTTCTTGCCTCTCCCTACATATTGCACTTTTTATATTTTTATGTTAAAATGCAATATGTCTAAAAATATATAAATTGATTGTTCAAAGCACTTCGTTTGGAGTGCTTTTTTTATTACAAAACACCTTTTGAATCATATATTTTTTCAATTGCTTCTTTAAACCGTTCAAACGAAGCCTTTTTAAATTTTATTTTAAACTCAACATTTTTGTTCCTATTTCCGTTCAATCTCTTAAATTCATTTCTAATTGATTTGGCAATTATGTCAAATTCATCTTCAGTTACACCTTCATCTTCAACAACTTCTAAAACTTTTAAAGCAACTTTGTTTATTTTTTTTAAGTTTTCTTTTGGACTGTATTGAAATATTTTAGCTTCAGGCTTTTTTGTTTTTGGATTTGTTCTCCGTTTCATTGTTTCACCTCCCTTATTTCGTTTTTACCTCCTTTTGAGTTATAATAATATCGCCAAATATATTAAAGTCGAAAGGAGGTGTTATAATGTTCCCAAAAATTCCAAAAGAATTGCTTTCTCAACTTAAAATGGCTCAAGAAATTTATAGACAAAATGCACTTTCGATACAGTTGGCTGCAAATCCAGGTGTAAACGCATATTTAGATATGAAAAATTATCTCCACTCAAGCATTTATCCTATTGAGCAGCAATTAGCACAAATAAGTTTAGTTGCCAAGTCTGTTATACCAGATTATATAGTTTGGAGTGAATTTATCAACTCTGCTATCCTTGCTTATAAAAATACCAAAGAAGAAGAGTTTGAAGTAACAGTTAATGAAATTCCTGTCACTATTATCAAGTCTAAATTAGAAGAATACATCGAAGCGTTTAAAAGTCTAAAGCTTTCTATTCCTAAAGATTTGGTTATAAAGCTAGCAATTTCGTATTACATCTTTGCATTGCTTTTATTTGTTTTTACAACTATTCCTGAATTAAAACCCGCAGGAGAAAGTTTTGCTGCATGGATTTTCAAAACAGGAGGATTAACTTTTCAAAAATATTTTATAAAAATCGTCTCTCTTTCCAACGAAAATAATGCTTCAGATTTCTTGTCAGAAAATTTATTTGATGCAACAAAATTATTTTTATTTTATTTGTTCAAAAAAGGTTACGATAAAACTTTCAAAAAGAATTCCAAATAAAACATAAAATATTAGAAAAGGCAGTATTTCATATATTGTCTTTTTTATTTTGTCTTCATATTTGAAATATATTACAGCAACCGTTATATATCCGATGCCTATTGATATATTTTGAATATTTAATCCGTTTTTCATTACTTTAAACGCTTGGTAAGCGCATAATATGAATATAAAATTAGATTTGTCTATTTCATATTTCATTTCACACCTCCTTTCTTTTGGATTGTTAATTCGTAGCCCAAATCGTTTAGTATTTCCTCTGTTGTAACAAGATGAGCACCTTTGCCGTTATAGATAGTTTCTGACATAGTTCTAGCTAAAGAACTATAACTTCGATTTGTATTTGCACAAAACGATTTCAAACTTCTATGCTGCTCTGTTATTAAGTTATCTATTTTTAAATAAATATCTTTTACGTTCATTTCACCACCTCTTTTTTTACTCTTAAAAGAGTAAATAAAATTCAAAAAAATTTTTATATAAAAATTATACTCTTTTTTGTGTAAAAAGTCAATAAAAAAATATATACTCGAAAATTCTTAGGTTTTCGGTATATATTTTCAAAATCTTTATTTTTTTTTGAAGAATAAATATATTAAATAAAACGGTAATATTGCTATAAAAAATCCTATAACAAATAGCCAAACAATAATATTTATGATTAAATTCGTTTCTTTTTCAGAAACAAAAGTTTCTTTTCTCTTTTTTGTTTTTTTTTTTTTTTTAATAAGTCTTTTGCTCCAATAGTTGTTTTGTTATAAATCTTGTTGTAAATCGCTTTTTTAGGATTTTTTATTAATCCGATACCTTTTTTACCATACCCTGGTATAAGAGCCTTTTTTAGTTTTCTTTTAGCTTTCCCTGTGGTCATTGCTTTAAAACTTTTCTTTAGTGATGGTTTTCTCAATCCTATTTTCATATTCCCTCCCTAGATAAGCTCACAAGTACAAAAAATTTCTCTATTGATATTTTCGATAGAAGGTGCGTTTTCTTTGTGAACTGGACAAATATTCCACACTTTTATTTCAAGATTAGCTTGTTTTAATCCTTTCAAGTATATTTGATTTGCAATTTTTGTATTCAAAAAAGCAATAAAAATTTCAAATATCTGTTTTTCTATATTTCTTTTAAAATTAAAATATTTTTTATTATAAAAATCATAATCCAATTCCAATTTTTCATTTGGAAATTTCTCAAGAAAAAGTTTGAACGAACCACGAGGATTGCGACGCCTTAATTCAAAACAGAATTTTTTAAACCTTTCGACAAAATTATCATCATTATTTATGTATTCTTTTAAATTCATGTTGTTTAGAATTTCTTTTGTTTCCTTTTTCTGTTTCTCTGATTCGTTTATTATTGGAATAGAATTGTCAAACATTTTACTTTTGTTCCTTTCATAATATTATTTTTATTAAGAAATTTTAAATCTTAGGAATATATTTCAATTGCAAAAATTTAAAATTTTATATTTGTCATTTTTCTTTGAATTAATTCTGAAACTATACCCACACAATAAACTTCTTCGTATTCTTTCACTTCCATTTCCGGATAAACATCCTCGTTAAATGAATAGAGATACATTTTTCCAGCTTTGAAAATTACCTTTTTTGCAAATCTTCTATTGTCGATATTCACAATAGCCACCTGCCTATTAAGACTTTTCCAGTCCTCTGGATTTGTAGGGCATAAATTTGGATTTACAATTACCTTATCTCCATCAAAAAGTATTGGCTCCATACTATCTCCATGTATTTCTAAAATAAAGGAGCCGTTAGGCATTTTAAAATCACTTGGCAGTATAAATTCCTCTTCTGTAAAATGCTCCATATCAATTTCTCCGCTTCCTGCTGATGCAACTCCATATACATTGAATTTGAAAATTTTAGGCTTTTCATACGTATTCAAAACATTAATTTGTTCTGGCAAAATAGAGGACAAATAACTTTTTTCTAATTCTTTTTTGTTGTCAGGAAAATTTTGAATCAACTTTTCGTATAATTTTTTACTTACTTTTCTTCTACCCTTTTCAACTTCATTTAAATAACTAGTCGAAATTTCTAACCTTTTTGCCATTTCCTCAAAAGTAAATTTTTCCCCTTTTCGCAAATTAGTTATTAATTCATTGATTTTCATAACGTTCCACACCTTTTTTTATATAATTATACACTACTTTTGAAAAAAAATCAAAAAAAGTGTTGACTTTTTACACAAAAAAGAGTATAATAATTTTGTAAACAAAAAAATTTTAAAATTTATTTACTCTAAAAAGAGTAAAAATAATTAATAAGGAGAAAAATAAAAATGACAGCTTTAGAAAAAGAAGCAAGAGGAATAATATTCGATTTAATTGATAGCAGAGAACTAAAGATAAATGACAAAGATGAAATCGAATACACCCAAGAATGGCTAAACAACTGGCTTATGAGCTGGATATTGGACGGCTACACAACTAAGGAAGTAATAAAAATTCATGAATATTTTGAGGACTTCTATTACGAAGATGAAAGAGAAGTTTGTGATACAGTCTATTACGAAGACTATAAAGGCGGAATGGACTGGTACGAAGAAAATGAAAGAATCGAAACATTTATTGTTGAAACTAAAAAAGTTGGATAATATTTAAAATTAAAAAAATTAGGAGGAATAACAATGAATTTTGAAGCATTAGCAATTGTAAACGAAAACAACAAAAAGGTTTTAAAAGAAAAGGAAGCTAAGAAGTTGAAAAACAGAATTAAGAAATTATTTAAAAAGTAATTGATGTTTTACCAAGCCTATAACAATTGCTGTTGTGGGTTTGGATAAGATATTAATAAACAAGATTTTTACAGCCTTTAAAAGCAAATCTAGTAACAAAAAAAGGCATATCAATATATCAAATTAAACTTATCTGTAATGCTGTTAAAAATCTAAAATTAGGAGGCTAAATGGAATATAAAAAAGAAGAAAAGCAAGCAATAGAGGAATTTAGAAAACTTAGAGGAAATAATCCTCAAGTATCAGTTACAATTGAACTTTCAAATTATGGATTCTGGCTAAGAGGATTTAAGAAAAAACAGGAATACTTTAAGCCTGTTCGATATTCAGACTATGAAGTTTCTTGTCTTTATGGAAAAGAAGATGTATTACAAAAAATTAAGGAATTTAAACTAAAAATAAAAGAATTAGGAGAGTGATTAAAACGAATGAAAAATTATTAGAAGAATTGAACAATTTAAAAGCAACTGAATTAATACAGATTGCAAAAAAGTAAAATCAATTTTCAGAAAATATTATTCTGTTGAGTCTTATACACTTGACAGGAATAAAAGAATACTGGAATTGGAAACAAAAGATAGAAGTATAATCAAAGTTAAATTTAAAAAAGTAACAAATAAAAATAAATTTAAAATAGTGAATTACGAAATAGAAAGAGAGGAGATATGAGCATAAGAGAACAGCTTGAAACTGAAATAGAACAAGAAGAAATCAAAGAATTGGAGGAACAAAATGCTAACAACGAAGAGTGCAATAAAATGGATAATTCTAATACTGGCATCAATTTGGATTCAGATTGAAGTAATTAGAATTAAAGGATATTGGATATTTGGTGGCAATGTGGCTTTTCCATTTTTAATGGCATTACTGTTATGGTATGTGCCAAGTAGAATTAGAGATTTTAAGGGTCTTATAAAAGGGGAAATTTTAAAGGAGAAGAACTATGTTTGTAGATGAGTATGTAAGACAGCAAAATGCAAGTCTTAATTTTTTTAAAAACGCTGTTAAGAACTTGCAGGAACTTAACAAAGAATTAAAAGATGATAATGATAAATGGGAGGAAAAGAATAATGAATATTTACGAAAAATTACAAAAGGCTAGAGTTGAATTGCAAAGTTTGGGATTAAAAATGGGAGGACATAATAAATTTGCTGACTTTAAATATTTTGAACTAAAGGACTTCTTGCCAAAAGTGAATGAAATATTTGAAAACTTAAAACTTTTTTCAAAATTTGATTTACTAGAAAACGAAGGCGTATTAACTGTAATTAATACAGAGAAAATAGACGAAACAATTACTTTTGCAATTCCAAAGGCTGAAATAGTTTTAAAAGGACAGAACGGATTACAAATGATAGGAAGTACACACACTTATTTAAAACGTTACTGTTATCTAAACGCTTTAGAAATAGTGGAAGACGATATGATTAACGCAACAATTGACAAAGATAAGCAACAGAGTAAACCTAAAGAATGTTTGACAGAAGAGGAGAAAATCCAAAAAGCGGTTAAATATATAAACGAACATTTAAAAGGAAATGAAAAAGAAATAGACAAATATTTACTCGCTAATTCGACAGACAATTTAAGCAAAGTTCCAATTAAAGATTTAGAAAAATTATGTAACTATATAAAAAACAATAAGCAAAAGAAAGGAGCATAGATTATGAACATAGCAATATTAATGGGAAGATTAACACGAGATCCTGAGCTAAAATACACATCAAATGGAAAAGCATATGCCAATTTCACATTAGCTGTACAGAAAACAAAAGATGAAGTTGAATTTATCGACTGTATAGCTTGGGAAAAGACAGCCGAGAATATAGCTGAATATTTTAGAAAAGGCAACAGAATTTTAATACAAGGACGTTTGAACGTAAGCAATTATGAGCAGAACGGAGAAAATAGAAAATTTACAAGGGTTTTGGCAAATACTTTTGAATTTATTGACAGCAAAAACAGTGGTAACAGTCAAAATAATAACAGAAATCGTTATGATTCTGATGAGGACGAAAGTTTTCCTTTTTGATAGCAATTACAGAAATAAATAAAAAATTATAAATTATAAAAATAGAGATAGGAGAAAATAAAATGAGTAGAGAATTAAATTTATATCCATTGAGTACAGCAGGAAAAAATATCGAAAGGGCATTTTTAGAAGACGAAATTGACGAACAGACATTAAGAGATACAAGGGAAATGTTGGTAACGGAAATCGAGGACGAAGGAGAGGCAATTGTTCAAATTTATAATAAATTTATAAATTATCTAGGACAAGGAACAGGTGAAAATAAGGTTGTTGGAGCAATTGATAAAGAAATTGAAAGGCTAAAAAATTTAAAACAATTCTATATAAAAGGATTTGAAAGATTTTCTAAAAATGTAGTCGAAGTAATGCGAAGTTGCGGTATCGAATCAGGACAATCAAACGGGGTGCAGACAGAAAGCGGAAGAATAATTTTTTTAAGAAAAAGTACCCGTGAAATAAAACCGAATCCAGAGGAAGTGTCTAGCGAATATCAAATATATAAATTTAAGCCATTTCAGCTTAGTTTTGAGGAATACTCACAACTTCCTGACGGTCTAAAAGAAAAATTACAGATAAGTGAAATCAGCATTGACAAAAAACCATTCCAGGAAGTGTTTGGAGATTTTGAAAAAGAAGAATGTTACAATTTAAAGATAAAATAAAAATAAGGGAGAATAAAAATGATAGAAAAAAGAATTTATCCAAATTGGGCGTATACTGAAAATGGATATGAAAAAAGAGATATGAATAGAAGCATCTACAAGGAATTGACAGAAAAATACAAAATTAATAAATATACTTCTGAAAATATAGAAGAATACGATATAGCATTTGAATTTAATGGCTTTGGTTATGCTAACAAGTCATTTAAAATTTTGTCAAACAAGGCTGGATTAAGTTCAGATGAACTTGCTCTTATAGCCGATGATGGGAATTTATGTTTTGGATACAAAAGAACCGGAAATATAATAAAAATTTATATTGATTAAGACAAAATAGGAGGATTAAAATGAAAAGAGAAGAATTTGTAAAAAAATTAGAAAAACTAGGATATGAATTCCTATTAAAAGAAAGTCCATTATTTAATCTAGATGAAGGAAACTATTCTGAATATCATTTGGAGAAATTGATGGAAATTCTAGTGATGACTTTAGAAAAACTGTTTTATAAAGGAGATAAATATAAGTTAAAAAGTATCTCCTTTAGAGAGATAACTGAAAAAGATAAAGAGTTCGTAGAAGGAGAGAATATATACCTTCTGACTTATACTCAAGTCTATGAAGAAACTGGAAAGGAGGCAGAATTTACAATAGGGGATATTAATATAAATCCAGCTATGGGCAGATACGACTACCAAGAACAAGAGATAGAAGGATTTATTCCTTTAAAAGATTTAATAGAAAAATATGGAGAATATTATGGAATTATCCATTACTTCTTCAATTTTCATTTAAAATTACATATATGGACTTGGGCTCTATATAATCAAGACAGAATAGAAAAAATGGAAATAGGAGATACATTAAGAGTTCCATACTGTTTTGATGACTGGGCAGATTTCACGCTAACTAGAATAGATGACAGAGAAGCAGATAGGGAATTTACAGAAGACCCTAGAGAATGTATGAGAAGTAGCGTGTACTATTTCAATTATAAAACAGACTCAGGGAGAAGTTATTACAACTCTATTGATAGTTTTAACTTCGATTTCACTTTATATAGTGACAGAAAAAAATTCTGTTAATAAATAAAATGGTATTATTTTTAGTAGTCCAACTTTTGAGGAAACTGCTAAACACGCTTTGAAAGATTGTGTTATATCAAGTTATATTGATATGACGGAAATGGAGGGATAGTGATGACAGAATTAACAGAACCGCTTTATACAGTAAAAGAAACAGCTGAATTTTTTAAATGCAGTCCTGGAACAATTTATAAATTAAAAAATGAAGGCAAATTGGTTGCATTAAAATTCGGACATTTAAAAATAACGAGAGAATCAATTTTAAATTTGATTGGAGATGAAAACTTTGGCAAAAAACAAGAATATACGGAAAAGGGGTAAGAAGTATTACTATAAAGTTATGGTTACAGAAAAAGACGGCTCTCGTAAACAACGAGAGTTTGCTGGCTCTGAAAGTTTAAAAGAAACTGAAAAAATGAGAATTGAAGCACAGGCAAAATATAACAAAAAACAATTTATTCCGTCGAGCAATATGCTTTTATTTGATTTATTAGATTTATGGCAAAAAGAAACTTCTTATAACTTGAGAGAATCAACTATAATTAATCGACAAAAACGTATAAGACAATTAAAGAAATGGTTTAAAAACGAAAAAATAAGCAAGATGAGCAGATTCAAAATTCAAAAAACTTTTAACGAGCTTTCAGAAACAGAATTAAAGAAATCATATATTTCTAATCTATATGGCACTTTAAAACTTTCGTTTGAGTATGCTATCAATATTTTAGAAATATTAGAAGATAATCCTTGTAACAGAATTGTAATTACAGGAAAAAGCTCCAAAGAAGAACGCGCATATACTAAAGATGAATACATTACACTAAAAAATCATTTATTTAATAAAAGAAATAAAATTTATTATTACTTTTTTATTTTTGGGATAAAAACTGGTATGAGATGTGGCGAAATGTTGGCTTTGAAATGGAACGACATTGATTTTGAGAATCAAATAATCAAAATTACAAAAGGCTCATTTTTTAGAAAAAAAGAATTTGTTATCAGTGAGCCAAAAAACAAAAATAGTATAAGGGATATTTATGTAGATGATGAGGTTATAGAAATTTTGAATACATTAAAAAATATTCAGAATGAAAATAAGAGTATATACAAGCAGCACTACAATGATACCAATTTTATTTTCCAGTTGCCTAACGGAAATAATTTAGGCAAAGGATTTATTACAACATTTTACAGGAATATAAAAGAAATAGTAAAAATAAATGCCCCTATACACTCAATGCGACACACACATATAACTTGGCTTATTGAAGATAATGCGAATCTGAAAAGCATACAATACAGAGTTGGACATAGTGATATAAAAACTACACTTAATATTTATACTCACGTGACTAAGAAAATGAAAAAAGATGTGGCAGAAGCCACTAAAAAATTTTAAAAAAATTTGCCCTAAAAATTAAAAATTAGGGCAAATACTATGGCAAATATAAAATATAATTTTATAAAGTGCTTGTTTATAACTATTTTTTCTTAGTTTCTTGGAATTTTGCCCAGATTCCTGCTTTTGTTAAAATGCTTTTAACAGTTTCAGTTGGTTGAGCTCCGTGTGATAAGTATTTTAAGATTTCTTCCTCTTTTAATACTACTTGTTTTCCTTCTTCAGCAAGCGGGTTGAATGTTCCTAAGTAAGCAACTGCTTTTCCATCTCTTCTTGATAAAGCCTCCATAGCCGCTATTCTATAAAAAGGAACTTTCTTTCTTCCTAATCTAGTTAATCTTAATTTTAACATTAAATTTTACCTCCATTTATTTAATAACTTGAAAATTTATTATTTTAAGTATGTTATGATTATACTAAAATTTTGACAAGTTGTCAAGTTTTTTTTCCTTACAAAATATGAGTAGAAAATTACAAACATAAATTAATCAAAAACAATTAATTAGAATACTCTATTATTTCCTAAAAAATAATTCGATTATTCTTAAAATGCAAAATGTAATCCCGCCAGCAATAACTGGTCCTGCCGCAATTCCCTTGAAAAAAACAATTCCCATTATCGTTCCAAGTACAAGGGCTACTGTAATTTCAGGCTGTCCTGCAAGAAGCCCTACTCCCTTGGAAGATAAAATCGAAACAGAGATTCCGCTTATAATCGCAACCCAGCCAATTGGTGTTTTAAAAGCACTTAACAAATGTGAAAACCCTATTTCTCCTGTAGCAATTGGAATCAATATGGCGATAGTAATTATCAAAACTCCCCAATTTATCCCTTCTTTTCTAAATTGCGTCATTATATTTCCAACATTAATTCCTCTTATTTTGTAAAATTCAGTAATATTAAATATTGACTTCAAAATTAATACAAAAATCGTTGCCTGAACAATAGACTTATTTTGTGTAATTATTCCAATTAATAAAATTATTCCTAAAAAAATAAAACTTTCCAAATTCTTCTCCTTTAAATTATAATTTTTATTAAACAATACCAGATATTTAGTCTTTCCAATCCTATAATAACTAACTCAACTACTGTAAAATTCATTTTTTCTCTATTTTTGTCAATTTAATTTTTAAAACAAAAATACCCCAAACTAATATCAGGGTATTCTTTTAAAGAACGAAATCTTTTTACAATTAATCCCAATGGAAAAATATTTTTCATTCCAACTATATGTCATGCAATAAGTTGTCCTGTGCTACTAATAATGATAACTCCCCTCTCTAAATAATTGTTAAATTAATGACAAAGATATTGTCCAGCCGTATAGTTATAGCTGCAATAAGGTTGCCTTTCTCTTTCTGTGGGACCAACAGCTCCTGCCATTTCCTTTCCTCCCACCATTGCTGCCAGCATCAAAAGTGTACAGCTCTGAACAGATGCTAACATAATTAGAATCGCTAATATTTTAAAAAGCCTTCTTTTCATGGTAATCTTTCTCACTTTCTTGATTAAAATTATCATAACTAAAATTACTAAATATTTTTTTATATTCAAATTATTATTTATTATTTCTAAAATTTTCATATTAATTGGGACAAATTGCCAAACTTTTTTTAAAACTGATTTTATTTTTTTATAAATTTATTTTATCATAGAATTGTTAAATTAACAATTAATTTTTACATATTTTTCAAAACAATTTCCACAATATCCTTCGCTCTAAGCCCGTAATTTGTAAGCATAGTCTCCCCATCTGCACTTTGTCCAAAAACATCCTGTATTCCATGTTTTACAACTTTTGTCGGATAAACTTCTGATAAATATTCTGAAACTGCACTTCCAAGCCCTCCAATTACAGAATGTTCTTCACTTGTTACAATAAATTTACATTCTTTTGCTGCTTTTAAAACTGTTTCTGTGTCTAACGGCTTTATCGTAGAAACATTTACCACTCTTGCTTTTACTCCTTTTTCTTCCAGTAATTTCGACGCCTCAAGAGCTTCTGAAACCATAAGGCCAGTCGCTAATATTGCTACATCCTTTCCTTCTGTTAAAGTTGCAGCTTTCCCTATTTCAAATTTATAGTTTTCATTAAATAATACTGGTATATTCAGTCTTCCAAGCCTTACATATACAGGCCCTTTGTATTCAGCCGCCGCAAAGACCATTTTTTCAGTTTCTACTGCATCTGCTGGAGATAGCACTACCATTCCTGGAATTGCACGCATTAAAGCCACATCCTCAACTGACTGGTGTGAACCTCCATCTTCTCCTAACGAAACTCCTGCGTGAGTTGGACAAATCTTGACATTTAAATGCGGATACGCTACCGAGTTTCTAACCTGGTCAAAGGCACGTCCCGCCGCAAAATGTGCAAAAGTTGAAGCAAACGGTATTTTCCCAGTCGTTGCAATACCTGCCGCTGTTCCAATCATATCAGCTTCTGCAATCCCAACATTTATATGTCTTTCTGGAAACTCTTTTTTAAAATATGCAGTCATTGTTGATTTTGACAAGTCTGCTTCCAGTACCACCACATCTTTATTTACTTTTCCCAATTTAACTAACGCTTCTCCGTAAGCCACTCTAGTTGATTTTTTTTCCATTCTCATATTCTCCTATTTTTTATTTCATTATTTTTAAAAACTTTCTCATACTATTACACAAGCCAGGGTTAATGCATAGCACTTTCGCCATTCTCTTTAATACGCCATTATTTAAATATGTTGAAATAACTATTATTGCGAAATGAAGGGAAATGGCAATTGATTTCCCTTGCTATTATTAACTCAATTCTTCCATTGCCTTCTTGTATTCTTCATCATTTGGAGCAGCTCCATGGAATCCAGCGTTATTTTCCATAAACGAAACACCTTTTCCTTTTACAGTGTTTGCAACTATTACTGTCGGCTGTCCCTTAACTGTTCTTGCTGTGTCAAGAGCATTTATGATTTCTTCATAATTATGTCCGTCAATCTCGATTACATTCCATTTAAAAGCCTTGAACTTTTCCCCAATCGGAGCAACATCCATTACATCCGAAACTTTTCCATCAATTTGCAAATTGTTATAGTCAACTATTGCAACTAAATTGTCAAGCTTGTAATGTGCCGCAGTCATAGCCGCTTCCCAAACTTGCCCTTCCTGTAATTCTCCATCTCCTAGAATTGCATAAACTCTGTAGTCATTATTGTAAATTTTTGCACTCAAAGCCATTCCGTTTGCTGCAGACAGTCCTTGTCCCAAAGAACCTGTTGACATTTCAACTCCAGCCAGCTTTTTCATGTCAGGATGCCCCTGAAGCGGAGAGTGCCATTTTCTAAGTGTTGGAATAAGGCTCTTTCCTTCATCTCCTAAAAATCCTTTTTCAATCAAAGCCGCATACAGTGCAGGAGCAGCATGCCCTTTACTAAGAACTAATCTGTCTCTGTTTTCCATTTTTGGATTTTTTGGATCAACATTCATTTCCTTCCAGTAAAGTACAGCCAGAATATCAGCAATCGAAAGCGAACCTCCTGGATGTCCTGATTTTGCCCTGTAAATCATTTCAATAATATCTTTTCTCAATGTTTTTGCCTTTTTTTGCAAATCTTCAATTTTCATAAAAACCTCCATTTTTTATTTATAAATATCAATAACTAACTAAAATTAATCCTCTTTTTTCAAATTATAGAAAAACAGCGAAACGCCAAACAACGCTAATGCTACGACAAGTGTCACTTTAACTCCAACTTCAGTTGCACCTTTCACGCCATTCTGAACATTCTGATTCCCTAAAACAAGTAAAGTTGACTGAACAACCTGCTGAACTAGAAATGCTAATTTTAGAAACATTCCCTGTATTCCAAACATAAAGCCTTCCAAACTTACTTTTTTAGTTTCTGACAGTTTTGCAGAAATTTCACTAAGCATTGCCTGTGGGAAAATAAACGCTGCACCACTTAATCCTGTTCCACAAATTACAAAAAGTAAATATGCAAAAATTGAATTATTTTTATTAATAAACAATAGACCAAAAGTACCGATTATCAAAAGCAGCATATCCACAATCAATATTTTCTTATACGAATATTTTTTCCCAAACTTGTTTGTAATTGGAAAAAACAGCCCCGCCATTCCAAACAGCACAACTGATATTACAGTCAAATATTTAATATCCTTTTGCATTACAGCACTCAAATAATATGTCAAATCTCCACGAAGTATGTTAAATCCGCAAAAGAAAAAGAAATATCCTAAAAAGTACAAAATAATTTCCTTATCCTTCAAATGTGAAATTGATTTCATAAACCCTAGCGATTCAGTCTTAGGACGATTTTGTGTAAGCTGCTTTTCCTTTAGAAAAAATATACACGCATAAATCCCTAAAACTGACAATATTGTAATTAAAATTACTGTTTTACGTATTCCAACTTCTGTATTCAGTACTCCATTTACCATTCCCAATTTTGAAATCAAAATACCTGGCAGAACCATTGCAACCCCAGTAAATATAAGTCTAAAAGTTGACTGCATTGTAGAAAGATTAAGCCTTTCTTCCTTATTTGAAGCCAAATCTGGAATTAGAGCGTTATACGGTGCTGCGACTAAAGTATATGCCGTAAAATACAGTCCTCCAACAACCGATAAATAAATAAGCGTTGCCATCTGTGAACTTTTAATTGGATAAAAATACATAATCGTAAGAATCCCAAGTGGCAATCCTCCAACTAGCATAAATATTGATCTTTTCCCAAACCGTGATTTTGAGTTATCAGATAAAAATCCCACAACGGGATCTGATACTGCATCAATAATTCTTGCAAAAATAAACGCTAGAACTAAATATTGCGGCTTTAACAGCGGAACTAAATTTTTCTCCGTTTCGGGCGGTAAATAGTAATACGACAGCCATTGATTATAAATCTGGTCAATCATAAAATATGAAACCCCAAGCCCGTAAATTATGTAACTTTTTTTCGTTAATCTTGAACTCATTAAATTTTCTACCTTTCTGTTTTTTATATTGTTTATATTATTCTCCATTTAAATATCAATTATTTAATAAATTTTGAATTATATGCTAAATTAGAACTTCTTATATTTAACATAATTTCTAATTTCCAATATTAAATTATTTTGTTTATTTTTCGCAGGATTGCTCATTGCCGCAAATCCTTATCTTGGAGTAAAAGTTTATCCTGATAATTAAAATTGTGGCACGATTGCTACGCAATACCTATGGCTAGACTCCGACTTTTATTTATCCAACTCCGAAACTCCTCCTTCCAGTCGTCAGACAATCGTAGTTGAACAAATAAAAGCTCCGTCGATTTATAAAATACATTTTAATTATTTAAAAACATTTTTTTTTATCACTTTAATTTGTTAAAAACTCTTTTACCGCCTCAACGTATTCATCTTTACACTCAGGATCAGCATAAATTCTTGTGTGTGAACCTTTTTCAAAAACTTTTAGCTTGATATTTTCATTCTGTGCAAGTTCGTTATACTCTTCCATAAGCATTCCATAAGTTGTAGCCTTATCATTTTTAGACTGAATTATCAAAGTAGGTATTCTTTTTAGCAAATACGATAATCTAAGCTTATCAAGATGGCTTCCAACTCTTAAATTAAAAATTCTTACAATAACACTTACAATAAATTTTGGAACACGACGTTTTTTTGCATCTTCCTTGATTCTCTTTCTTATATTGGAAATCGAACTATCCAAAATCAGCTTATCAATTACAATCCCTTTTTTTCTAAGTGCCTTCACGTACATTTTAGAAGCAATCGCAGAACCCATTCCTCCTTGCGAAAATCCATATAATGTAAAATTGTTCTTTCCAAATCTTTCATTCAGCATTTCCATTGTGTGAAAAATATCCTGTCCAAAGCAGTACCCCATCTTAGTTTTAGCCACATCAGACTTTCCAGAGTTTCTCAAATCTGGAATAAAAAAATTATACTCCTTGTCAAGTCCAATATTTTTAAACATTTCCAAATATTGTAACGAAGCGAGTCTATTTACACCACGACCATGCGAAATAATCATCGTTTTTGTAGCTTCCTTATTCTCAATAAGCCATCCATAAAGCTGTATTTTCCCTGACTTATACTCAATTTCCTTAAAATTATACCCATAATCATAAGGATTTGCCTTATTATCCTCAATATTATACTTCTGTCTCAATTTTTTACTGTTATACACCTCTTCAAATGTAACTCTCGGGTATTTTTCAATCTGATTAATAAAATACCGTATCGACATATATGCTATCACAAAGAAAAATATCATAAACAGCACATTAATTGTTATTAACAATCCCATTCCTATAATCCTCTCCTATTCTTTTTATTTTTTATTTATAAAATTCATTAATATAATATTTTTTCATTTTTATCTTATTTCTGAGCAAATGTATTAACTTTTCGCTGTATAAAGATTATCATTATTCACTTTTATAATTTTTTATATTTTATTTGTTAAAACAATTCAATCTAAACAAACAATCGGATTTAACTTCTCTTTTTTGCCTAAAATTAATTCCTTTATCAGAAATCCATTCTTTTCAACTTTTATTTTTTCCAAAAAGTTTTCTGAATTTTCATCCTTTTTAGCAAAATTTCCAGATTTTTCAATATCCTTCCAATTTACAAAGATATTTTTTTTCTGAAAATTATTTTCCATATTAAAATTTTCAATTTTATTATTTTCACGAATTTCTTTCAAATACTCCTGACCCTTTTTATTAAAGCCTAAAATTCTTACATAATTTATTTCAAAATCCATCATATCAGCTTTTATATTTAGTAAAATATTCAAAATAATCCGTTCTACACGTTTATTCGATAAATTTCTAGATTTTGTATTTTTCAAAAATTCTATATATTTTTGCGAATTCAACATTGTTCCGTATATTCTAGCATAAATTTCTTCAGTTATATCATATATTTCCATTATTTTTTCTTTTTTTTCTGTCAAAATCTTATATTTCACAATTTTAAAAATTTCTTCCTTTATTTTATCTCCACTAAATCTGTTATTTATCTTCCATTCCAAATTTTTAAAAATAATGTCAAATGATTTTTCTGGTAAAAATTTCTGAATCTCTTCTAGTTTCCAAAAGATTCTTTCTTCTGTTTTTACATTTTTCAAACTTTCTAAATCTATTTTTTCCCTAATATTTTGCTTTTTCTCAAAATTATAATTTTTTTTAACAATTTCTTTTGAATTTTCTGCTATTACATATTTTAAAGAATTATATTTTTTTTCAGCAATAAAATTTTTTATTTTTTCAAAATCAAATTTTTCTTCAGAAAATTTATCCAAAATCTTTTCCAGCTCATTTCTCAAAAACGAAGCACTAGCAAACTCTTCCCTATCCTCAGAAACGTTCTCTTCATTATATTCTGAAATTTCTCTTTTTATAATATACGGTTTTATTTTAAGGCTACTATTTTCTATTTCACGCATATATTCTAGAGCTAGAATATTATTTGACTTCACAATTCCATCTAAATTATATTCTTTTAATGCCAGTCTTTGAGAAGTGCTGTAACTATTGCCTTTTTTCATATATTTCATAAGCTTGACCTTATAATCCTGCCTTTTCTGCAGTTCAAGCACCTTTTGCAAAACTTCAACATTTTCCTCTTCCGCTCCAAAAACCTGAATACCTATTCTCAAATAATCCAAAATTTTTGTTGCCATTCTTGAAAAAATCTCAGCATTCTGAATCGAATAATAAAGTGGCAACTCCACAACCAAATCAACTCCGCATTCTAAGCTAACCTTTGTTTTCTCCCACTTATCCAAAAATGAAATTTCTCCCCGCTGAACAAAATCTCCGCTTATCACTACCACAATCAATACATCTTCACCAAATATCTCTTTAATTTTCCTGATTTGATACAAATGTCCATTGTGAAATGGATTATATTCAACTACAATTCCTATTTTCAACAATTTTCTCTCCTAAAAACTTTTCTTACATTATATATATTATACCATATAATAATCTGATTTTTGTAAGTTTTTTCAATTTTTATTTCTATAATTAGTTAAAATTATTTTTGTATTATTTCCCGTTTAAATAACGAAAATCAAAAAATTCATGAGATTAAAATTATTTTTTATAAGACTATGCTACTGTACTTAGTTTAGACACTATTAAAATACCTTTTAATTAAATTTTATCATTAAGCAATCATTTTAAAGATTTTTATAATTTTATTTCTATTTTTTTAATGAAATTTAGTCTTAAATCTTGTTTTTAAAATATTTTAAGGTATAATGTAGTAAAAGTAATCTAAAATAAAAAATTTAGGAGGTTTATTATGAAAAAATTATTTTTTTCTATTTTTTTAATGTTTTGTCTAAACATTTTTTCCAATGTAAATTACAATGTTTTTGTAATTATGGATAACAACGCAACTAGAAATGTGGAAAATATTTCAAAAGGGCTTAAAGAGGTAGGAATTGAAAGCCTTTATTCCAAAGGATATGCCGTTCATCTAACTCTTTATCTTACAGAATACAAGCCTGAAGCACTAAAAACAATAAAAGATACTGTCAATAAGATTGCAAATCAGACAAAATCTTTTGATATAGAGTTTTACAGATTAAGAAAAACTGGCGGAAACTGGTTTATGCTTGATGCTCAAAACAATGAAACTATACAACAGCTTGCGGACGAAATAACAGTCAGCTTAAACAAATATCGTGCAAAGGACGCAAAAGTTCCCGACTGGGCAAAATCTATTCCTGAAAAAGTAAAATCCTTCAATTTATACGGCTCTCCAAACGTATTTACAAGTTTTGATCCGCACATAACTTTACTTACTCCAGAAGATTCATCAAAAATAGATGCATTTACTTCAAAATATGATTTTAAACCTTTTAAATCTAAAGTCATTGGTATCGGAATCGCTCAAGTTGACGATTTGGGACAAGCAAAAAATATAATTTATTCAGTAAAATTTAAAAAATAAAAAAGGAAAAATCGTATGAAAAAACTTGAAAATTATGAACAAATACTGAATAAAATAAAAGAAGAAAAATATTTTTTATTATACGTTTCAATGAATAATTGCAACATTTGTCAGATTGATATGCCAAAAGTTGAGAAAATTGTTAATGAACAGAATTTTACCGCTTATTATATCAAAGCATCTGAAATTCCTGAAGCTGTCGGACAATTAAGCCTATTTTCAGTCCCAGTAGTTATTATGTTTTATAAAGGCAAGGAGATACATAGACAGGCTAAAATTATTGATTTTGAGGAATTAAATTACAGAATGGAACAAATACGTGAAAATAAATAAATTAAAAGGGAGTTGATTCTAATAAAACTAGAACCAATTCCCTTAATTTTATTTACCTAGCAATTTTAATCCATAAGACTTAAAAATTTCTTCAGCTTTTTCAACTAATTCTCTCGTTGGTGTTGGAGTATCTTTCAGTTTATATTCTTTCCCAACTTTTTCCCATTTATACTGCCCCATTTGGTGAAATGGTAAAACATCCACTCTTTCCACATTCTTTAACTGAGAAGTAAACTTTGCCCACTCATGCAAATCATTTTCATCGTCAGAATACCCTGGAACTAGTACATATCTTAACCAAGTCGGCTTATTAATCTCATTCAAATATTTTGCAAATTTTAGAGTGTTTTCAAGCTCTACTCCAGTTAATATTTTATATCTTTCAGGATTTATCTGCTTAATATCAAGCAGAACCATATCTACAAGCTCCAGCACTTTTTTTGCCTTTTCAGAGAAAATATACCCGGATGTATCAAGTGCCGTTTGAATCCCATTTTCACGACAAAGCTTAAACAGCTCCATCAAAAATTCAGGCTGCATCAAAGGCTCGCCACCAGATACAGTAACCCCTCCAGTCTTTATAAATCCCTTCACTTTTAAAATTTCATTCATAACTTCCTGAGCCGTCATAATCATCTTATTGTCCTTAATTTCCCAAGTATCCACATTATGACAGTACAGACATCTAAGAGGGCATCCTTGCAAGAACAGCACAAATCTAATTCCAGGCCCATCCTTAGTCCCAAATGATTCGAATGAATGTATGTACCCTTTTACTTCCATATTAGTTTTCTCTCTTTCTTTTTTATTCATAAATTATTTGATAACTTAAACTTTATTTTATACTAAACCTCGTTTAAAAATGAGAATAAATTTTTATAATAGGGTTCTCCAATAGCTAATTCATAACTATTCAATTTTTTTATTTTTCATTTTCGTAGGATTGCTCATTGCCGCAAATCCTACAACCTATGGCTAGTCTACGACATTTTCCTTCACTGACAAAAAACTCGCTATGCTCAGACAGTTTTGCCAGCACAGAAAAATGCTCCGACGGATTAGTTCGTGTTAGATTCTATTTAAAAAACGAAAATTATATCTTAAATTATTTGAAAATACTAGATTTATATCCTTTATTAGAAAAATTTATTATAAATTCGTTATTTAAATGGGTTTTAGTATTAAACGGAGTTTAATTAAATTATCATACAATAGAAAAGAATGTCGCATAACTCATATTTTATGAAACTATGCGACATTTCTCATATTAGTTGAAAATTATCAGTTAATTTTCAGATTTCTTATAAATTTTCAATTACATTTTATTTGAAATTGTTCTGTTAATTACATCTAATTGTTGTTCTTTAGTCAATTTAACGAAGTTTACTGCATATCCAGAAACTCTGATTGTTAATTGAGGATAATTTTCAGGATGTTCCATTGCATCTTCCAGCAATTCTCTTCCAAATACGTTTACATTCAAGTGATGTCCTGTTTGATTGAAGTATCCATCCATTAATCCAACTAAGTTAGTTTGTTTTTCATTTGAATTTTTACCTAATGTTTCTGGTGTAATTGCAAATGTGTAAGAAATTCCATCGTTTGCATCTTCAAATGGAATTTTAGCTACTGAAGCAAGTGAAGCAACAGCTCCTCTTGTATCTCTTCCATGCATAGGGTTTGCTCCTGGCCCAAATGGTGCTCCAGCTCTTCTTCCATCAGGAGTATTTCCTGTTTTCTTACCATATACAACATTTGAAGTAATTGTTAATACAGATTGTGTTGGAGTTGCATTTCTGTACATTTTATGAGTTCTTAATTTGTTCATAAATCTTCTTGTAATGTCTACTGCAAACTGATCTGTCGCATCGTCATTATTTCCGAATGGAACATAGTCTTTTTCATTGATATAGTCAACCGCGTCCCCTTCTTCATCTCTTACAACTTTTACTTTACCATATTTGATAGCTGCCAATGAATCTGCAATGATTGATAACCCTGCAATTCCAAATGCTTCTGTTCTTCTGATGTGAACATCATGCAATGCCATTTCTAATGCTTCATAAGAATACTTATCATGCATATAGTGAATAATATTCAATGATTTAACATAAGTTGAAGCTAACCAGTCTAATACTTTATCAAGTTTTTCCCATACTTCATCAAATTCAAGATATTCGCTCTTAATTGGCTCAAATTGCCCTTCTGGAGTTACTTGTATTTTTAATTTTTCATCTTTTCCACCATTAATTGCATACAATAATGCTTTTGGCAAGTTTACTCTCGCTCCAAAGAATTGCATTTGGTGTCCGATAGTCATTGGAGATACGCAACAAGCGATTCCATAGTCATTACCAAATTGTGGTCTCATAATATCGTCATTTTCATATTGTACTGATGATGTATCAATTGATACTTTAGCACAGAATTTTTTCCAAGTTTCAGGTAATTGTTCACTCCATAAAACTGTTAAGTTTGGTTCAGGCGAAGTTCCCATGTTGTACAATGTATGTAAAATTCTAAATGAGTTCTTAGTAACTAATGATCTTCCATCTTCTCCGATACCACCAATTGATTCAGTTACCCAAACTGGATCTCCTGAGAATAACGCATCGTATTCAGGCGTTCTTAAGAATCTGATTATTCTTAATTTCATAACAAAGTGATCCATTATTTCCTGAGCTTCTTTTTCTGTCAAAGTTCCTTCTTGCAAATCTCTTTCCAAGAAAATATCTAGGAATGTAGAAGTTCTTCCGATACTCATTGCAGCTCCATTTTGATCTTTTGTAGCAGCTAAGTATGCAAAATATAGCCATTGTACTGCTTCCTTACCATTAGTTGCAGGTTGTGAAATGTCAAATCCATAAGCTTCTGCCATTCTTTTTAATGCATGTAATGCTTTAATTTGTTCAAAAATTTCTTCTCTAAGTCTTATTACATCTTCTGTCATTTCAGCTGGATCCATATTTTTCAATTGATTTTGTCTATCAGTAATCAGTCTGTCCACTCCATAAAGTGCAACTCTTCTGTAATCTCCAATAATTCTTCCACGTCCGTAAGCATCTGGAAGTCCAGTTATAATACCTGTCTTTCTTGCTTTTCTGATTTGATCAGTATATGCTGAGAAAACTCCATCATTATGAGTTTTTCTATACTTAGTAAAGATTTCTTCTGTTTCAGGGTCTAATTCATATCCAAACGCTTCCAAACTGTTTTTTACCATTCTCAATCCACCATTTGGGAAAATGGCTCTTTTTAGAGGCGCATCTGTTTGCAATCCTACGATTTGTTCCAAATCTTTATTGATATATCCTGCTCCATAAGCGTCAATTTGTGAAGGTATTTTAGTTTCTGCATCATAGATACCTTTTTCTCTTTCTACCTTAAATTTTTCTGAAAGGCTTTTCCATAGTTCAGTTGTAGCTTCTGTCGGTCCTTCCAAAAAACTGTCATCTCCTAAATATTCAGTATAGTTTAATCTGATAAATTCCGTAACATCAATGTTGTCTTTCCAATTCCCTTCTTTAAATCCTCTCCATGCGTCCATTATTTAAAAACACATCCTTTCAATTTATATTTATTTACCTTAATTTTGTAATCATTATAATATTGAACTTAACTGTATACATATTATACCTCAAAACTTTTCTAAAAGCAAATATATTTTAGAATTTTTTTATATTTTTTAATCAAAAATTTTACAAAGCTAATCCACCAAAAAATTTAATTACTTGGTAAGCAATTTTTCTTTAAATTTATGATTTTGGCTTTTTGCGGAATATTTTTCTGTCTTTTTTAAATTCTAAATACTGAAACATCATCGTACGTAAATATATCATTTGTTTTAAAATATAAGTTCTGCTTTGTAAAGTTCCTTTTTCCTTTCCTAATTCAAAATGATAAATTGGAATGCTTGAAAAATTTCTTATTACATTTACGAATTTTGAACTTGAAATTAATAATATTTGTTCATAATCAGTATTATCTTTTGTAATAATTTTTTTAAAATTATTTAGATGCTCAACTCTTATTATATCTATAAAATTAAAAACTTTCCGTACTTTACTAAATATTTTTAAAATTTGATTTTCTTCTAAATCAACTAAAACTAATGTTTTAATTTTTGGCATTTCATCTGGTCTTATGTACTGCTTTACAAGTTTCTTATTTAATAAGTTCTCATTTTTAAAATTTACAGACGATTCTGCAATGCTATAAATCTCAATTTTATCACTATCTTTCTTTTTCTTTACTTCTACTTTTTTTATTCCTGTATTTTTAACCCTTTTTTCTAATTCGAGATCTCTATTAATTTGATTTATTATTTTTTCAGGTTTTCTTTTTTTTCTATGCATTTTTTTATAGAATATTGTAACGAATCTGTAATTCATCTTTACTCTTTCTCTTTTATAAATTTTATCCATCATTATAAAAAACTCTTTATTTTCAGGAGTTCTTTTCATTTGATATTTAAATTTTATGTCTGGATTATGTATATTCAAAAGAAAATACATTAATATTGAATATTTTTCATCCATAGAAATTATATCTGTAAACTGTTCCATATAAATAAAAATAAGCTTTTTTATATATTTGATACTTTTTATTTCTAAAATTTCCTGAAGCATCTTAAAATAAAAATTTTCCTGATATGTACTTTTTCCAATATAAATCTTTTCCATTCTTCGCATTAACATTTCTTTCAAATGATTTTCTCTCAACTCTTTTAAATCATAATTTTTACTTTCAAATAATTTTTCAATATTTACTGTTTTTGCGTATTCTGAATGTTTTATATTATAAAGTTTTAATACCTGTTTTAAATCGTTCTGAATATTTTTAGTATTTTCTTCGGTTCTTCTGATTTGTTTATTAAATTTGTAAATATTTAGCTTCTCTTTTCCAAGTAGCAAAATAAGCAAGATGAATTCTCTTCTAAATGACATTTTTAAATTTATTCTTTTATCATTTACTTTAAATAAGCTCTCGTAGTACTTTCCAAAGTAATATAAATAATTTTTACTTTTATGTATTATTCCGTTATTATTTTCACGCAAAAAATTATTTACATGTTCAATTGTATAATCTAATCTTTTAAATCCATATCTTTCCTCCAGTTTTTTTCTATTAACAATTTTCAAATTTAAAACATCTTTTAGTAAATCAGTTTCATTAAAATCAATTTCCATTGATTATTTTCACCCCATAATTCTTATTCACCTTGTAATACCGATGATTGCAAGTATTTTCATAATAACAATTATGAGTTTATTTTTTTAGACGAGATTTTTGACTTTCTTATTTATCAAAAACATCCCTTAAATACTACATTTTAACAATTTAGAAAAATTAATTTAAAATTAAACTAAAATAATTATAATTCAAAAATTTGACTTTAAAAGTTATGTATTTATTGACCAAATAAATACTAATAATTTTCAAAATTTATGATTTTTTTATAAAAAAATAATAAAAATTATCAATTTTTCAATTATACCCTAGATTTAGTAAGAGTTTGAAGTGATTTCTATATTAATCTGCAGTTTATATTAACTTATTTTTGCACTAAATTTTCATACAACAATTTTTTACGGAGCAAAAAATAGATTTTAAATTTTATAAAATGATATATAATAGTAAAACTTATTTAAAACCAAACTCAAAAGCTATGACTATTTTACTCAAACCATAAATTTATATAATTTTAGCAGTTTAAATTAAAATAGGTTTGAGTATATCTTTGAATACGAAACTATTCATAAGTGAAATTTAAATATAATAAAAATCCCCTAATCTTAATTGACTAGGGGGGGATCTTAAAATTTTTGAAATAATTTTGAAATTTCAGATTTTTTCTGTTCCAGACGATCTTCCAGCTCATTCATCCACACCAGCGGATCTTTAGGATTTACAAGCCTTTTTATATTATCCCGATTTTTTTCTTTGTCAAACCAGATAAGTTTTGTAATCGCTCCAGCTCCAATTCCAATAATTGTCTTATTTTCCTCAATCATTTCTATATTGTAAATCGACTCGCTTCCATTTAGTGAATATCCTAGATTTTCTCCCCATTGAAAGCTATTTTTCTGGCGATACATATAATATGGAAAAAGCCCTTTATTTTGAGTTACATTTTCAATTTTCTTGTAAATTTTTTCATAATCCAGTATGTCTTCATGAGCATAATTTTCTTTGTTAAGACGGCTGGCATTTTTTATTGCCAAATTGTGAATTGTCAGATTTTCCATATCGTATTTGGAAATTTCGTCCATTGTGTACAAAATATCTTCTGTAGTTTCACGCGGCAAGCCTAAAATCAAGTCCATATTTATTTCCAATCCAAAATTTTTAGCAAGTTTGTAAACATTATCAAACTGTTCCCTGTCGTGATAACGATTTACAAGTTTTAAAGTTTTTTCATTAAAAGACTGGGGATTTATACTAATTTTATTTATTCCATAGCTTTTGATAATAGCCAGTTTTTCCTCATCCAGCGTATCAATTCTTCCAGCTTCAAATGTAAATTCCTTTAAATAATTCAAATTATAGTTTTCTTTTACTGTTTTTAGCAATTTGTCAATTTCTTCTGCTGTCAAGATTGAAGGTGTTCCTCCTCCAATATAAATTGTGTTGATTTTTAAATCAAGTTCCTGCGTTAATTGTCCGATTTCACGGATTTCGTGGTAAATTGACTCTATGTATTCGTCATATCGCTCTGCATATTTTCCACGTAGCAGATAGGCTGGGAATGAACAATATGAACATTTTGTAGGGCAAAAGGCTATTCCGATATAAATTCCAATTGTTTCTTTGTCCAGATATGGCTCTTGACGTTTTACAATGTCTAGCAGAAGATTTCTTTTTTCATTGCTTACAAGGTATATTTTTTGTAATATTTCATCAATTTCATTATAAGATAACCCCATCTTTAAAAAACGCCCTACAATCTTTGTAGGACGTACTCCTATTAAAATACCCCATTTATATTCATTTTTTTTATCAAACAGCTCCATTAGCGAACTTTTTGCCATAACTTCTGCCTGATCAAAATATTCTTCATTTACTTTCTTATGTGAAAATGTTACTTCTTTCAATGTTTTTCCATTTTTACTATCAATTAACACTGTATTTACAATGATTGTTTCTGTATTCTCATTTTCTAAATCTTTCAGTTTTCCACATTTTTTGTCAAAGTTTTCCACATCTTGATTTTTTCTAAAATTAACACTAATTTCCACATCATTTTCACTATTTTCCGAAAAAACGTCATAATGCTCAGGTAAAAGCACACGCATAAATTCCTCAAGTTTATTCTGATTAATCTTAATATTCGCTCTTATCATCTATTTTATAACTCCCATAAAGTATAATAACAGCACAACTATCCCAAGAACAATCCGATAATATCCAAATATCTTGAAATCGTGCTTTTTAATGTAATTCATAAATACTTTTATCACAGCATACGCAAATACAAATGACAGCACAAAACCTAATGCAATTAAAAACCATTCATATCCGCTTAAAGCTGTACCAAGTTTCACTAGTTTTAAAAGTGTTGCCCCAAGCATTGTCGGAATCGCAAGAAAAAATGAAAATTCCGTTGCCAAAACTCTATTTAATCCAAGCAAAACTCCACCAATAATCGTAGCAGCCGATCTCGAAGTTCCAGGAATCATCGCAAGACATTGAAACAGCCCTACTCCAATTGCTGTTTTTACTGACATCTGAGTAATTGAAGTAATTCCGCCTTCCTTTTTCTCTCTTGACTCAAGCCAAATAAGTATAACTCCATAAATAACCAGCATTACTGCCACAACTACGGAATTAAACAGCACTTTGTCAATAATATCATCAAAAAGAAGTCCCAGCACAACTGCAGGAAGCACTGCAATTACTATTTTTATCCACATCTGAATAATATCAGCTCTTTGACTCTTGCTAAGCCCTTTTGCAAATGGAAAAATTCTTTTCCAATAATACACAACTACCGATAAAATCGCCCCTAACTGTATAATTATCTTGAATGCATTGGCAAACTCCTCATTTTGTGAAAGCTGCAAAAACTGATCCACAATAATCATATGCCCTGTACTGCTGACAGGTATAAACTCTGTAAGCCCTTCCACAAGGCTTAAAATAAATACTTTAATAATATCTGCAAACATAATATTTTCCTTTCTTTTTTATTAAACCTATTTTTTAAATTATCATTTATTATATCACATATTTTTTACTTTATTAATAGTCATAAAATTTTCTTGTTTATTTATTTTAAATATGATATTCTAAAATCATAACTATTTAAAGAGGAAAGATAAATGAAAAAAAATAAAATTCTTTATACAATAAATTACGATAAAATCGTAAATTTTAAAGAAAGGGTTACCCGATTTACAGTCAGATTTGAATTTAAAAGCAACTGTAAAAATGAAGATTATTCTGGAGAAGATTTTGCACATTTGCACGATACGGGTAGGCTGACGGAATTATTGATTGACGGGGCTGAACTGCTTATAAAAAAGGCTAATAATGAGAATCGGAAAACTAGATGGGACGTAATCGCAGTAAAGGTTCATGGAGAAATTATACTTATTAACACAGCTTTTCATCGCTACATTACAGAATCTATATTTAACAATGCACAAATTTCCCCATTTGGAAAGCCTTTGTATATAAAGCCTGAAATTAAGCATAATAATAGTAAACTCGATTTCTACCTGGAAACTGAAAAGGATAAAATCTATGTTGAGGTAAAAGGCTGTACTTTAGTAAATGGAAAAACTGCCCAATTTCCTGGCTCTCCTTCCGTGCGTGCCTTAAAACATCTGAAAGAACTAATAGAACTTAAAAAAGAGGGATTTAGAACAGCTGTCTTTATTTTGATTTTTAGAAAATCAGAAATTTTTGCACCTGAACATATTATCGATAGGGACTTCTCAGAAACTTTTTATGAAGCAATAAAAAATGGAGTGGAAATTTATCCAATGCTTTTGGAATATAGAGAAGATGGAAAGGTAATTTTTGTAAGAAATATAGAAGTTGCAGAAAAACTGTTTTAATATTCAAATAAAAAAAATCGTAAAATAGTTTAAAAATTTAAATCAATAAAAAATCGGAATATATTCAAAATATTGATTAATTCCGATTTATTTTTTTATAATTACATTTTATTCAATTTTTCTTTTGCCTCTTCTACAATGTATAACTTATTTCCGTTTTCGATAACTTCTTCGTATAATTTTCTTGCCTCTTCCATTTCACCTGCTTTTGACTTATAATTTGCCAATAAATGTTTAATTACCAAAACCTGACGTTTAACGCTTAACTTTTTTAATGTTTCTGATAAAATTTCTATCATTTTTGTGGTATCATTTTCATAAAATAAAATTCCATTTAAAAATTCAATCATAGCATTTGTTTCATCAAGTCCTTTTTTAGTTTTAAATTTCTCTATCATTTTTAAAACTTTTTCTTTGTAAATCACTATTGCCTCTTCTTTTCTTTCAAGTCCATGCAATAACAGCGCTTCATTATAGTAATACAGGATTTTATCCTGTTCCCTGAATAATGATTTTTTTGATAAATCTATATCCTTTAAATTTTGATACGCTTCTTCTACTTTTCCTAATGAAGAATATCCAGCACAAAGATTCAATTTCATATAATTTCTATATCGCTTATTTTTATTTCTGTCATATTCATTTTGCGTAATTTCTATAAATTTTTCAGGATCAAGTTCTTCATTTAATATATTCATATATTTTTGATAAAAGTACACATACATTCTTTTATCTATTTTCAGAAATTCAAATACCAAGATTAACGAAATAATCAATATGTAATTAAAAATTGAGTGTTGCATTCGTAACCACAAAACGAATACAATTAGTAATACAAATATCGTAACAGAAAAATTTATTAACATATATTTTTTTCTTATTGTCATTTTTTTCCTTTCACAAAAATCGAAATCAAACTTATAACTTTTAAATCAACTCTGTCTTTATTTTAAGAAAGATTCCGATTTTTTATTTTTCATTTTTTAGTAATTATTTCTTCTCAGAAAACATAAAATCAAATTCATAATTCATATCTGTCATTTTCCCATCCTTTGTTTCTTCATAAATACTTTGTAATGAAATTTTATAACTTATATTTCCTGCTGTTCCAATGTATTCAAAGTCTTTTTGAGGAACTTTGTATTCTTCTTCTTGACTTCCTAGATTTTGAAGTTTTAAAGTTTTTAATTTTGCTGATACTTGCTTTATTATGTCTTCATAATTAAATTTCGCAAGTTCTGTTCCATTTTTAGAACTTATTGTCATTATTTTATTTAGAATGACAACTTTATATTTATCAGATTCATTTGTCTGAGTAGATGATTCTCCCCAGTCTTTTCGGTAATGAATGACATTATCATAGCCATTTGTTTCCAAAATAGCCGAAATATTTTCATTTGTCTTTAAGTTATATGTAATTACTTTTCTTTCATCATAACTTTCTCTGTCATCATCATCTTCAATACCATAAGAATAATACTCTCTCCAAGAATCTTTAATTCCCAAATCCTTTTCCAAATCATGAGAAGTTTGGTAGATTTTTCCAGCAGAATTTTTTAATCCAAGATTTTTAACCGATGAGCCTTGCCTAGTAGATATATAGTCAATCGCTGTATAAAGTTCATTTCCTTGTCTATTAGTCAAGTTTTGTGTAATTTGGGAAACTTTTCCATCTTTTAAAGCTCCATATTTTACAAGCATTCTCTTCAGTCTTTGACTTTGACTGTAAACACTCACTTTTTCTGCACTAAATGGAGTATAAACAGCAATTATTAAACAAATAATCAAACTTATAAAAACTCCTGTCACTTTTGATTTTCTTATGTATAAAATCATGCAGAAAAATAACCAGAATATAAGAAGAAGCACATAATATCGGTTTTCTGTAATTCCATACTGGTAAATTCTTTGAAAAATTGCAAACAGTGAAGCAAAAATTAAAGGTATAGAAAAATATGGAAAATATTTTTTAAAATTACCTAAGAATTTGTCATTTTTAGCAAGCGGAGTTATCAAAATGATAATAATAAGGCTAAACGCTGTGTACCAAAGGACAAGATGAGAAATTAACCCCTTTGGTAATTTCATAGATATAACTACAGTTGCAAGGTAAACATATAAAATCCCAGTATAAATAATAATTAGCGGAGTAATTACAAATTTTATAAGCATTTTTAAAATATACGGAAAATCATAATTTTCCAAATTATCACTAGGGTTTTTCAGCAATGACAAGAAAAGCGATATTCCCAGAACATCAAATATAAATACCCACGAATACATATAAAATCTTAAAACAAAGCCATAAAACATCTCAAACCCAAACAATGCAGTAATTGTCGCTAAAATTAATGAAATTCCGATATAAAGCACAGTTGCAAAAATTAATGATACAACAAAATTTACAAACACAGACTGCAAATATTTTTCCTTATTTTCATTTTTTAAAATAGGCACTAAAAGAAAAATTAATATTGAAATAGGTAATAACATCCAAAATCCGATTTCAAAATTATAAACAACAAAACTCAGAACATAAGCTCCAAACTCAATAATAACAGTTAAAACTGTATAAATAGTTCTAATTATCCATTTTTTTCTTTCTTCAAAATATTGTTCCCTAATAACTTCAAACATCGCAGTTAAAAAAATACCAAGCACAAAACATTTATTTATCTCTATCAAGCTCGAAGAAACAACAGAAAGCTTTTCATAATTAAGATTCTCAAGTTCTGTAGCCAAAACAACTAATCCAAAAACCATTAACGTAAAGACAACCGTCACTCTAAATCTATCAGCCCCTCCCTTAAAATATCCAAATAACTCTTTAATTTTTTCTGTAATTTTTCCCATTAATAAACACCTCTTATCATAATTTTTGATTTTACTATTTATTTTTATATTATAATATCACATTCTTAGTTAAAAAAAAATGAGAAAATTATTTTATTTTCTTTTTTCTCCCTCAATAAAGTTATTTTCTAAATTTTTTATATATTATTTCTTTTTTATTTTCGCAGGATTGCTCATTGCCGCAAATCCTGCACCTATGGCTAGACTACGACTTTTATTTGCTCAACTCCGAAACTCCTCCTTCCAGTCGTCAAACAATCGTAGTTGAGCAAATAAAGGCTCCGTCGGTTTATTAAAACTAAAAAATTATATTTTGATTATTTGAAAATACTAGGTTTTTATTCATCATTAGAAAAATTTATAGTAAATCCGTTATTTAAATAGAGTTTAATATAACTAATACTTGGAATTTATTTTAGTATAATTACAAAAGATAATCTTATTAAAATAAATTCTAAGCAAAATTTCGTTAGAAGAAAAATAACTGTTTGAGCTTTTGGAACAAATTTTAAATTAGATAAGATTGTTTGAATTAAAATTATTTATATTCAAAAGCGAGTTCTATTTTTCTTATATAAGAAAGTTTTGCGTAAAGCGGGGTTGTAAGGGCATGGCGTCTGATGCCCTTACGTCAAAAAAGATTTAGAATTATAAATAAAAACATAATAATTAATTAAAATACTCTAAAAAATAAGTGATTAAGAAAATAACTTAATTAAATAGATAAAAATTTTCTTTAATGATTACAAAATAATAAAATCCAAATTTTAATTTTTTTATCTACCAAATAACAAATCAATATGGTATAATTTGTCATAAAATATAAGTTATTTTATTTAAGTGGCAGATTTTGGGGAAAATGTCAAGTATAATATAATCAAAGGGGGATTATTTATGAAAATAAAATATGTCATTATTTTTATAATGCTGTTAATTGCGGGAAATTTTTTAAGACTTTTAATTGAGGACAAAAATATTCCTGAAATTGAAATTAGTAAGGAAAAAAATTATAAAAAGGAAAAGGCTAAAAAAGATGCTGATTTGACAAAAAGTAATGTGAAATTTGACATTAATAATGTTGAATACAAGGATTTACTAAAATTGGGAATTAACAAAAATAAAGCTGAAAAATTTGTAAAATATAGAGACGAAGTTGGTATTATTAAAGATGTTAATGAAGTAAAAAACATTTCAGGATTTGGAAAGTCTGGCTTGGAAATCGCACAAAAATTTTTGTTTGTGGATAATGAAAAAATTCAGGATTCAACCAAAAATTATGAACGTGAAATTACAAAATACAACATTAACACATTAAATGAAAAAGAATTAAAAAAAATAGGATTTACAAGTAAGGAAATAAAAAAATTACTTCCTGAAATTGAAAAAAATAACATAAGATCGAATGTCGATTTAGAAAAGATTATTGGAAAAGAGCGTTATGCAGAAATTGAAGATAAAATAAGATTTATTGAATAAAAATATAATGTATTATATTAAAAAAAATCTGCTGCTTAAATAATCTAATTTATACTAATTTTATTTTTATTATTTTATTAAATTACCAAATTTATCCTTAATTATTCAGATTAATAATTTTTTTAATCTTGATTTTTATTTATCAGTTTCTTATTTTTAAATTATTTTGATACCATTAACTAAATATAGTTTCAATTTTACTCAAAGAAGCTCAAACCGTTACTTTTTCTTTAACGAAATTTCACTTATCATTTGAATTAATTAAACTAAAATTGTCGTAATTTTTTTGGAATAAAAACGATTGTTTGAGCGAAGTTTTACGTAGCGAGTTTCGTTTTTATTTCAGAAAAATTCTTAGACAAGCCGGGTTTGCAAAGGGGATGGCGACTGTTCCCCTTTGCTTTATAAAAAAGGTAAAACATAAAAAAGTAGAAAAAATATTTATAGTAAAACTGCTTTAAAACAAAACTCAAAAGTTATGACTATTTTACTCAAACCCTAAATTTATATAATTTTTAGTAGTTTAATTTTAAGTAAGTTTGAGTATATTAACAAAAATAACTTTTATCAATTTTAATTAAAAATCATTAGTCTGAATGTTTAGAGATTAATGTCATATAAAATTATAATATTGAACAGAATCAACTATAACAAAATCATTTTAAAATAAAAAAAAGAGAAAGGGGATATATTTATGATAAAAAAAGTATTAATTGCAAATCGTGGGGAAATTGCGGTTAGAATTATTAGAGCCTGTAGAAACATGGGGATTTTGAGTGTTGCAATTTATTCAAAGGAAGATAAGGATAGTCTTCATATAAAATTGGCTGATCAAAGTATTTGCATTGGAGAAGGTCCTGCAAGAAATAGTTATTTGAATAAGGAAAGTATCATTACAGCTGCCTTGAATGTAGGAGCAGATGCGATTCATCCTGGATACGGCTTTTTGTCGGAAAATTCAGAGTTTGTAAAAATGTGCGAGGAAAATGGAATAAACTTTATTGGTCCAACGGCTAAAGTTATTGATAGAATGGGGAATAAATCTCAGGCTAGAAAAACAATGATGGATGCTGGAGTCCCAGTTGTACCAGGAACAAAAGAACCTGTTTATGATGTAGAATCTGGAATGAAAGCTGCTGAAAACATCGGTTACCCTGTTATGGTAAAAGCTTCTTCTGGTGGTGGCGGAAAAGGAATGCGTGTTGTAAAAGATAGGAATGGTTTTGAATTTTTATTTAATGTAGCTCAGCGAGAATCCATAAATGCGTTTGGTGATGATACTATGTACATCGAAAAATTTATAGAAGATCCAAGACATATAGAAATTCAAGTAATTGCTGATAATTTTGGGAATGTAGTGGCTCTTGGGGAAAGGGACTGCTCTGTTCAAAGAAATCATCAAAAATTAGTAGAAGAATCACCATCTCCTGCAATTTCTCCAGAAACTCGGAAAGCACTAAATAAATATGCTATTCTGGCAGCAAAAGCAGTAAATTATACAAATGCTGGAACTATAGAATTTATAATGGGAGCAGATGGTTCATATTACTTTATGGAAATGAATACCCGAATTCAAGTAGAGCACGGAGTTACTGAAATGGTGACAGGAACGGATTTGATAATTGAACAGATTAGAGTGGCAATGAATGAAAAATTAAGTTTTTCACAGGAAGATATACAATTGCGAGGACATGCAATAGAATGCCGTATAAATGCAGAAATTCCTGAAAAAAACTTTATGCCAAGTCCAGGAAAAATAACAAACATACATTTACCAGATGGTAATGGAATAAGAGTTGACACTGCCATTTACACAGGTTATACAATACCAACTGAATATGATTCAATGATTGCTAAAATTATAGTTCACGCTCCAACTCGTGAAATGGCACTTCAAAAAATGCGTTCAGCACTAAATGAAACTGTTATTTTAGGTGTAGAAACTAACTTAGATTTTCAATATCAAATTATGAGAAACGAGGTTTTCTGTCAAGGAAAGGCAACTACAAGTTTTATTGAAAATGTATTGCTTTATTAAAAATTTAAATAAAAAATGAAAAGAGGTAAAATATGGCTTTTAAAGTGGATTTGAACTGTGATTTGGGAGAGAGTTTCGGTAATTATAAAATTGGAGGAGATGATAAGATTATTCCGCTTATTTCTAGTGCTAATGTGGCTTGCGGATTTCATGCAGGAGATCCTGTCGTTATGAAAAAAACGATAGAAACCGCTAAGAAAAATAACATCGGAATAGGGGCTCATCCTGGATTTCTGGACTTAATGGGATTTGGACGGCGTGAAATGAAAATTTCATTAGATGAAGCGAAAGCCTATGTGCTGTATCAATTGGGAGCTTTAGGATCTTTTTGCAAAAGTGAAGGCGTAAAGCTGCAACATGTAAAGCCTCACGGAGCTTTGTATAATATGGCTGCAAAAGACTATAATCTATCAAAAGCTATTTGTGAGGCTATTGCTGATTTTGACAGTTCTCTCATAATTCTTGGACTTTCGGGAAGTGAAACTTTAAGAGCTGCAAAAGATTTAGGTTTAAAATATGCCAGTGAGGTTTTTGCAGACAGGGCTTATGAAGAAGATGGAAGCCTTGTGGCACGTTCAAAGGAAGGGGCAATGATTCACGATGAAAATGAAGCAATAGAACGTGTAATAAAAATGATAAAGGAACAAAAGGTAACTTCAATAACAGGAAAAGAAATACCAATAAAGGCTGATTCTATTTGTGTTCACGGTGACGGAGAAAAGGCTTTACTTTTTGTAAAAAAAATACGTGAAAAGTTAGAAAGTGAAAATATTTTAATTCAAAAATTATCAGAAATTGTACAATAAGAATTTAAAATTATAACTAAAGTAAATTATTTTATTGTTGACTTCTTGTCCATAAATAAAAAAGAACAAATTACTAAATACATTTAATGCTAAATTTTAAGATGTGAAAGGAGTTTAATTATTTTTCTTGAAAAATAAAATGAAAAAATGAGTTTATTATCAGATATTGCAGTACCAATTGCAAAATTGGTGAATATGAAAAAATATAAGGAAAAGGATTTTTTAAATCCGAGGAGAGATACGGATTTTTTGAATAAAAAGAATTTTGACAAATCGCTTATTACTGATGAGCAGTTTATTGGTGAATACCAAGTTTTGACAATTTTTTCAGAAGAAAGCTATAACAGACACGTTGTTTTTCTACACGGTGGGGCTTACGTAATGCGTGCGGTCAGGGCTCACAAAAATATTATTGAAAAATTAGTAAAGAAATTTCATTTAAAAGTTACGTTTATCGACTACCCACTTGCTCCTGAGAACACTGTTGACAAAGCACATAAAGTAGTAATGGAGGCTTATAAACATATAACTAATAAATATAAAGATGATGAATTTTACTTATTTGGTGATTCTTCTGGCGGTGGCTTGGCACTTGCATTTTTACAAATATTGAAAAATAAGGAAGATTTGCCATTTCCAAAGAAAACTGCGTTAATGTCACCTTGGGTAGATGTTTCAATGACAAATGAGGAAATAGAGGAATTTGCAGAAAAAGATCCTCTCTTGCCACTAAATGGACTGATTACAACAGGAAAGCAGTTTGCAGGAGAACTGGATGTGAAAAATCCTATGATTTCCCCAATTTATGGAAATATGGACAATCTTGGAGAAATTTTTCTAATTTTTGGGACAAATGAAATTTTATATCCTGATTGCTTAAAATTAAGCGATATGCTTGAAGTTGCGATTGGAACAAGCGTGGAAATAAAAATTGGGGAAAATTTGTGCCACGACTGGATTTTGGCACCTCTCAAGGAATCAGAAGAAACTATTGACGAAATTGGAAATTTTTTTCTAAAATAAAAAATAATAAAACGAGGAATTTTAATTATGCCTGAAAAAAAACAAAAAAAGAATATAGAAAACAATGAAATTAGTAAAAGAATTGATAAGGAAAAGCACGAAGAAATTCTTAAAATTTATAAAGAAATAAAAGAAGGTATTGAAAAAGCTATAAAAGGCTATAAAAAGGCTTGGAAAGGTACAGAAAAAGAAGTGTTTGCAGAAATGGCATTTTGTATCCTGACACCTCAGTCAAAAGCAAAAAATGCTTGGCAAGCCATTACAACTTTGGTGGAAAATGGACTGCTTTACAACGGAAAGCCTGAAGAAATAGTAGAATTTCTAAATATTGTCAGATTTAAGAATAATAAATCACGTTATTTAGTAGAATTGCGGGAACTGATGACAAAAAATGGAAAATTACAGCCAAAAAAAATATTATCAGAAATTGGTGATACTTTTGAAAAAAGAAAATGGATTTTGAAAAATATTAAAGGAATGGGATTAAAAGAAGCAAATCATGTGCTCAGGAATCTTGGGTTTGGAGAAAATATTGCAATTTTAGATAGACATATTTTGAAAAACCTTAGAATTCTTAATATTATTGATGAAATTCCTAAATCAATAACTGAAAAAAAATACTATGAAATTGAAGAAAAAATGAAAGAATATTCAAAATTCTCTAAAATAAAAATGGACGAGCTGGACTTGGTTTTATGGTACAAAGAAGCTGGAGAAATTTTTAAATAATTTTTCTAATTTTATAGTGAATTTTTTCAAAAAATATGGTAGAATATTATTGGAAAATTATTATAAATATCAAATATATATAATTTAATTTTAAAATTACAAAAGATATTCAAATTTTTACATTAATTATCTTAAAAAATAAATTTATATATAAGAGATAACAACAATATCAAAGTATTGAAAGGAGAGCGGTTTTTATGACCACTAATTTGAAACAATTAAAAAAAGATATTAAGAAAGGTTCCAGAAAATATAATTTTAAAAAAAGTTCCATTCTTATTGGATTAGCTGCCTTATTAATTAGCTGTGGTGGAGGCGGAGGTGGTGGAGGCGGTTCAACATCAGCTGCAACACCAACGACACCATCAACACCTACAACTCCTGCTACACAACCTACTAGCCCAGCACCAGTAACAAATAGACCAACTGTAACAAACACTACTTCCGGATTAACATGGAATGATTCAACTCTTTCGTATAATAGAGATAATCCACATAATAATTCAAATACTACGCTTACAGGTTCTAATGTTAAAGTAGGAGTAATTGATGTAGGATTTGAAAATTCAGCTTTTTCTGCTGATCTTACGCAAAAATTTGGAAGCCGTTTGACAAAACTTACAGTTCCTGGATTTACATCTCAAGCTACTGCAAATGATGATCACGGAGTAGTTGTAGCGGATCTTGCAGCTGGAGCTTCTAGCGGAATTGCCAAAGGTGCCCATGTTTATGCAATCGATGCAGCAAAACACGAAGCAGACAAAGGTACATATCCTAGTGTAACATTAGAAATGTATCAAGCATTAAAAAATAATGGTGTTACTATTTATAACCAATCTTTTGGAATTGACGGAGTTGTAACAGATTTTAACAGCAGTCCAGCTTCAAGCCATTATTATGGTCACCAAATAGGAAGTGGTATACTTGACTTCTACAAAAATGAAGTAAATAACGGTTCATTATTTGTATGGGCTGCAGGAAACGACTCATCTGATACACAGCCTACTCTTGAAGGAGGATTGCCTCATTTTGAAAGCAGGCTTCAAAAAGGATGGATAAATGTTGTTGCATTAACTTCAAAAGTTGAATCAAGATTAGGAGATGCAAGTTGGGACAACCTAACTCCTCTTTCACCTGCCGGAGTTGCTAAAAACTGGACTGTAACTGCAGTTGGAGATCAAACATTTACAATAAAAGGACAAAGTTATGTTGGTGGAGGTTCTTCCTTTGCAGCACCACTTGTAACTGGAACTGCAGCATTGCTTAAAGAAAAATATCCTTGGATGGACGCCAGCCTAATTCGTCAAACAATCCTATCAACTGCAACAGACATAGGAGCAGCTGGGGTTGATGAAGTTTATGGATGGGGACTTTTAAACATTGATAAAGCACTTAAAGGACCTGCATTATTTGATAAAAGACTTGCACTTGGAGATACTGTAAATATTAATATCCCTAATGGAAGCTATACTTTCTCAAATAATATTTCAGGAGATGCTGGTGTAGTTAAAGATGGAAATGGAGATTTAATCTTATCTGGACATTCTACATTTACAGGACCTACAACAGTAAATGCAGGGAGATTACAAGTAAATGGTGTTTATTCTTCATCAATCAGCGTAAGAAGACAAGCTACTCTTTCTACAAAAAATGCTGTCATAAAAAATAGCATTACAAATGATGGAGTTATAGAAAATTCTGGTTCAACACAAATCTCTGGAGATTATAAGGCTTTGGGAAATTCAAAAGTTGTAACAGATTTAAATTCTAACCTACATGTACAAGGAAAAGTTAATTTAAATAATTCAAGACTTGAAATTAAGCCAGAAGAAAATGGAGAAAGAAAATACGTGACAGCTAATGGAACTGCACAAAATGTAATTACATCAGATAACAAAATTGATGGAAACTTTGAAAATGTAAATACTGATGATATGTTAAATGCTAAAATCAATCAAAATGAAAATGCTGTTTCAGCAAAAGTAAGCAGAAAAAATGTATTAGAGTATGTAGAAAAAACTGCAGGATCTGACGAAATGCAAAAAAATACTGCTCAGAACTTGGAAACTGCTTTCCAAAACTTAGACCAGAACATTGAAAACGGTACTGCTGGAAATGTAGCTCAATTTGAAAGAAAAGCTGCCACTCTGCAGGCTCTTACTTCTTCTAACAGGGCTGCAGTCCTAGACAGTCTGTCTGGACAAATCTATGCTTCTGCACAGGCTCTTACTTTCCAGCATTCACAAACTGTAAATAAAGACCTGTCAAACAGATTAGTTATGCTTGGAACTCTTGACAACGTTGGAGATAATTTTGGATTGTGGATTTCTGGTTTCGGTGCTAACGGTAAGCTGAAACAGGATGGATATGGTAAAGGGGACACTAAAGTGTTCGGTGGACAAGTTGGGGTTGACAAGCAGTTCGGTGAAAACCTTATCTTAGGTACTGCACTGTCTTATTCAAAAGCTGACGTTAAATTTGACAGATATGGTGGAAAATCTGATGCGAACAACTTCGGAGTTTCATTATATGGAAGATTAGGAAACAAAGATGTCCCATTCTACCTGCAAGGTCGTCTTGGTATCGGATTTGTTGACAGTGATGTTGAAAGAGACATTATTTTAAGCAATAATGACTTTACTAGGGCAAAAATCAATCACAATGACAAAGTTTATTCTGGATACTTAGAAACAGGATATGACATTAAAAATGGCAATGGCGACTTTGTTATAACACCATTTGCGGGACTGACTCACGATACGGTTGTAAGAGGTTCATTCTCTGAAGAGAAGAGCCAGTTCGGACTGACTGCTGACAAGAAGAACTACAACCAGACAGCAGCATTACTTGGACTTAGAGTTGGGAAATCTGTAAACTGGAACAACGGAAGCAAGACTACATTCCAAGGTTATGTAACACATCAGAGAGCCTTCAATGAGCAGGACTTGAGCTTTAATGCAAGATATACTGGACTGCCTGGAGCAACTTTCAAGGTAAAAGGTATTGGGCTTTCTAAGAACAAGACTTGGGCTGGAATTGGAGCATTGACGGAAGTGAATTCTGGATTTGGATGGTATGTGAACTATGACGGATCTGTTGACAGCGGAAAAGGAAAAGGAAGCAACAATGTCTTTACAACAGGAATTAGATTTAACTTCTAATATAATTTTGATATAAAATAATTATTATAACAAAGATAGAGTTGTAACATTTAATTTCAGTTGCAACTCTTCTTAATTTATTAGTTTGATTTATTATTTATCTTTCTAAATACTGCTATTATTTTAAAGAGGTTTTATAAATTTTAAAAATAACTTTATTGACTTTTGATATTACAAGTGTTACAATATTACAAACAAAAAAATGGAGGTTTTCTTATGAAACAGAATGCTTTGATTAACAATATCATTAAAATTGAAACAAAAGAAAAAGAAATTTTAAAAAATGTTATTTTAGTATTTGGTGGAACTGTATTTTTATCTATACTGGCACAAATCTTAATTCCATTAAAACCTGTACCAATTACTCTTGGATCATTTGCAGTTACATTAATGGGACTGTTATACGGTAGAAAATTAGCAACAGCAACTATTCTTTCATATGTAGCAGCTGGTACAGCGGGAATTCCTGTTTTTGCCAACTTTAAAACAGGTGTACTATTTTCACCAAGTGGCGGATATGTTTTTGGATATATTGTTGCTGCAATATTTCTAGGATATTTGGCTGACAAGGGGTTTACAAAATCTTATGCAAAAACAATTTTAGCATTAATAATTGCCAATGTAATTATTTATGCATTAGGAGTATTGCAATTATCATTATTTGTACCTAACAAAGACGTATTTAAGTTAGGAGTTTATCCTTTCTTGGTTGGAGATACCCTAAAAATGATGGCAGTTGCATCTTTAGTTCCAACATTATGGAAATTCGTTCCTAAAAATGATAAATAATAAAATTTTAAATATTGTAAATTCCCATTTTTATGAAAAATTTAAATGGGAATTTTTTTATGTAACTAAGGTTACACTGTAATTCTAAAAAATGTTGTACAATAACAGTAGAGAAAATTAAATTTGAAATTGATTTAGAGAGTTATGTATAAGGCTGTATGATTGTCGTTTGAGCAGCCTCTAATTTCTTCTTTATCTTTATAATTTACTTTAGTGCATTTTTACATCAGTAAATTCTGTATTGGAAAATGCACTTTTTTATTTATCAAATTTTAAAAAAAATTGAACATAATAATCATAATTTTAAAAATAAATTTTAAAACTGTATTACTAATTTTTTTAAAATATTGTTAATCAGACTTGACAATTTAATTATATGGTGGTAATATAATATCGTTAGGTTTACCTAATTTTATCATTAGGTTAAACTAAATATAAAGAAAGGAGTTGAGATGAGTAAAAGTATTGAAGATTATTTAAAAGGGATATACACTCTAAAAAAGAAAAAAGAATACTCCAATAAAAAACTTGCAGAATATTTAAATATCTCTCCAGCATCAGTTAGTGAAATGATAAAAAAACTAGTAAATGAAGACTATTTAATTATTGAAAAAAAGAAAGTGAAACTTACTGAAAAAGGAAATAATTTTGCATTAGATGTTATTCGTAAACATAGAGTTTGGGAAGTTTTTCTATTTGAAAAACTGGGATACGATAAGGAAGAAGTTCATAAAGAAGCTGAAATTCTCGAACATGTAACAAGTAATAGACTTCTACAAAAATTGGAAAAATTTTTATTTTATCCGAAAGAATGTCCGCATGGAAGTCCAATTTTTTATGACCTGGAAAATTTTGATGAAGCAAATATCATAAGGTTGTCGGAGGTTGAAGAAGATGATGAAATTGTTATATTAAGTGTAGAGGATAATATCGACTTATATGACTATCTGCGGGATTTGAACATAAATTTAAAAGAACAGTATATAGTAGAAAAAAAAGACCCTTTTGATGGTCCAATATATTTGAAAAGCGAAGAAAATAATAAAAAAATAGTGGCTTTTAATGCAGCAGCAATGATTGAAGTTTATAAAAAAAATAAAGACTTGGAGGAGATTGACTATGAATAAAAACAATATTCTTAAAAAATTAAATTTATTAATTGCAATATGTGTGGTAATGATGCTACTTGTATCCTGTGGAAAAGATGGCGCTTCATCAGGAAAAAAAATAAAAGTTACAACAACAACGACAATGCTTTCTGACCTTGTAAGAACAATCGGTGGAGATAAAGTCGAAGTTACTGGCCTCATGGGAGAAGGAGTAGATCCACATTTATACAGCGCTAGTGCAGGAGATATTGAAAAACTTGGAAATGCAGACATTATAGTGTATGGTGGATTACATCTGGAAGGTAAAATGACGGAAATTTTTGAAAAATTAACTTCTCAAAATAAAAATATACTAAATGTTGGTGACAAACTGGATAAAAGTAAAATTCATCTAGTTGAAGAAAATACTCCTGACCCGCATGTTTGGTTCAATACAGAATTATGGGAAAAGGAAGCTGAAGCTGTAGAAGCTGAATTAAGTAAATTTGACCCTAAAAATAGCGACTACTACAAAGAAAACCTAAAAAAATATAAAGCTGAACTAAATGAACTTACAACTTATGTAAAAACAAGAATTAATGAAATTCCTGAAAAAAGTAGAGTTCTTGTAACAGCTCACGATGCATTTAACTACTTTGGAGAACAATTCGGACTTCAAGTAAAAGCAATACAAGGTGTTTCTACAGATTCTGAAACTGGTACAAAAAATATAAGCGACTTAGCCAACTTCATTGTTCAAAGAAATATAAAAGCAATATTTGTAGAATCTTCTGTTCCGAAAAAAAGTATAGAAGCTCTGCAGGAAGCTGTAAAAGCTAAAGGAAAAGAAGTTAAAATAGGTGGAGAACTGTACTCAGATTCATTAGGAGACAAAGCACACAACTCTGAAACTTATATTAAAACAGTTAAGGCAAACGCCGATACCATTGTAAATGCTTTAAAATAAAAATTAAACTCGCTTTTCTCAGACCATAATTTTTATTTTCAAAAATCAAGATATTTTTGATTTAATTACAATAATTAATTTAATAAAAATAAATATTAAGCAAAATTTCGTTAAAGAAAAAAGAACTGTTTGAGCTTTTGAAAAATATTTTAAATAAAATTAATTTATTTGATATAAAAATAACCTATATTCAAAAGCGAGTTTTCTTTTTTCTTTATTAAGAAAGTTTTGCGTAAGCGGGAGTGCAGAGGTATGGCGTCTGATACCTCTGCGTTAAAAAAATTGATATAAAAAAAGAAAAAATAATTATTTAATTTAAAAATAAATTAGAAAAAATAAGTTATTGGATAGGTTTGGCGTATAAAATAATTTATATAAATAGAATTTAGGAGAAAAAATGAATATAAATATTTCTGATGATGTTATTATAAAAGTTGAGGATTTGACAATAGCCTACGAGGATAAACCTGTTTTATGGGATATTGAATTAGGGATAAAAAAAGGAATTCTTATGGCTATTGTTGGACCAAATGGAGCGGGAAAATCTACTTTGATTAAGGCTATGCTTGATTTGATAAAGCCTATTACTGGAGAAGTTAGATTTTATGACGAAAAATACAGCAAAGTACGTGATAAAATAGCATATGTGCCTCAAAGAGGAAGTGTTGACTGGGATTTTCCTACTACTGTGTTTGATGTTGTGGAAATGGGACGTTACGGGAAAGTTGGATGGTTAAAGAAAGTTAGAAAAATTGATAAGGAAAAGACTAAGGAAGCTATTCATAAAGTCGAAATGGATGAGTTTTCGGATAGACAGATAAGCCAGTTATCTGGTGGACAGCAACAAAGGGTATTTTTGGCAAGAGCCTTAGTGCAGGATGCAGAGATATACTTTATGGATGAGCCTTTTCAAGGCGTTGACAGCAAAACTGAAAAATCTATTGTAAATATTCTAAAAAAATTACGGGATGAGAAAAAGACTGTAATTGTTGTTCATCATGATTTACAAACGGTAAAAGATTATTTTGACTATGTGACGTTTATAAATGTTTCTGTTATAGCTTCCGGCCCTGTAGAGGAAATTTTTACTCCTGAAAATATTGAAAAAACATATAAAAGTAAAAAATTAACTCAAGATAATAAAAATCATCTTGAAATCGAAAAGGAGGATTAAAATGAATATATTAAATCTTCTTATTTCTGATCATACTTTTAGGACAGTTGCACTTGGCTGTTCATTACTTGGAATGGTTTCTGGAATACTTGGATGTTTTGCTGTTTTACGAAAGCAAAGTTTATTGGGAGATGCAGTTTCTCATGCTTCACTTCCTGGAGTTTGCTTGGCTTTTTTATTTACAAATGTGAAAAATACAGAAGTTTTACTGCTAGGTGCGTTAATTACAGGAATTGTATGTATTGGTTTGATTCAACTGATTCAAAATTATACAAAAATAAAATTTGATAGTGCTTTGGCATTGATTTTATCGGTATTTTTTGGGTTAGGGTTAGTTTTACTTTCTTATTTGAATAAATTGCCGGGTGCAAATAAATCTGGATTAAATAAATTTATTTTTGGGCAAGCGTCAACATTTATTAAAAGAGATGTAAATATTATTCTCATTACAGGGATTGTTCTTCTAATTATAATTATTCTTTTCTGGAAGGAATTTAAAATTGTTTCATTTGACTCTGATTTTGCCAAAACATTAGGGTTTCCAAGCAAAAAAATTGAAATATTAATTTCCATATTGATTGTAACTACTGTAATAATAGGTATTCAGGCGGCAGGAGTAATATTAATAAGTGCAATGCTTATTTCTCCAGCAGTTGCAGCACGGCAATGGACAGACAAACTTTCAATTATGGTAATTTTGGCAGCATTTTTTGGAGGAATATCAGGTCTGCTTGGAACTTTGATAAGTATAAGTGAAAGCAATTTGCCAACTGGACCTGTTATCGTTATAATTATAAGTATAATCGTAATTATTAGTATTCTTTTCTCAAATAAAAGAGGAATTGTATTTAAAATTATAAGAAATCAGAAAAGAAAAAAAGAATTTAGAGAAAAACTTGAAAATAAAAAAACAGAATTAAATAATTTAAAAATAAATAACTTGGAAAGGGGGAAATAAATTATGGGTTTTTCGTTGGAAATACAGCTTATCGCAATAATGGTAGCAAGTGCCTGCTCTATTTTAGGAACATTTCTGGTTTTAAAAAGTATGGCGATGATTTCAGATGCGATAACACACACTATCTTACTTGGAATTGTAGTTGCATTTTTTGCAGTTCATGATTTGAATTCCCCATTGTTAATAGTAGGTGCAGGAATAGTTGGCGTTTTAACAGTTTATCTTGTGGAACTTCTTAATTCAACAAAACTTGTCAAGGAAGATTCTGCTATTGGGATAGTTTTTCCTCTATTATTCAGTATTGCCGTAATTCTTATATCCAGATATGCTGGAAATGTGCATTTGGATGTTGATTCGGTATTATTAGGAGAACTGGCATTTGCTCCATTTAATAGGGTAGAAATATTTGGTTTTAGTGTTGCTAAAGGATTGGTTACGACTTTTGTAATATTTTTAATAAACTTATCTTTTGTCGTTATTTTTTTCAAGGAATTGAAAATTTCGGTATTTGATAAAGCTCTTGCAATAACTCTTGGAATGAAGCCAATATTAATTCACTATATACTTATGTCGCTTGTGTCAATGACGGCGGTTGCTTCATTTGAGGCAGTTGGATCAATATTAGTTGTCGCATTTATGATTGGTCCTCCAATTACAGCATATTTATTGACTGACAAGCTAAAAGTAATGATTGGGTTAAGTATTCTTCTAGGAGCAGTTGCAAGTATTATAGGATTCCATTTTGCACGATTCTTTGATATTTCAATCGCTGGAAGCATTGCAGTAATGATAGGTATCATTTTTCTAATGACCTTGATTTTCTCGCCTAAAAAAGGGCTAATTTTCACAATAAGACGAAAAAAAAGCCAAAAAATGACTTTTTCTGTAAGAATACTTCTGATTCATCTATCCAATCATTCTAATACAAAACAGGAAAAAGATGAATGTGGAATTGACACCATTGATAATCATTTACGTTGGAATAAAGGATTTTTGAATAAAGTTATCGAAAAAGCTAAAAAGGAAAAATATATTTATGTTGATAGCAGAGTTTATAAACTTTCTGAAAAAGGAGAAAAATATTTACTAAATATGTAGTTACGTATAGTCAACTTATTCAAAAATATTAAATTTAGTATGAATAATATCTTTTACTCTTATTTCAAATTATAATCACTGTAATATTTTAAAGATTGGTTTCTATAAAATAAAGAAATCAGTCTTTTTTTATAAAATTTTACATCAATTGATAAAAATTAGTTTTATACTAAACCATGTTTAAATAACGAATTTATTACAAATTTTCCCAATAAAGAATATAAACCTATTATTTTTAAATAATTCTAATATATAATTTTCATTTTTTAAACAGTGTATACCTGTCGGAGCATTTTTCTATATTGACAAAACTATTTGAGCATAGCGAGTTTTTTGTCAGTGCAGAAAAATGTCGTAGACTAGCCATAGGTTATTGCGTAGCAATCTTGCCACAATTTTAATTATTAGGATAAATCTTTACTGCAAGATAAGGTTTTGCGACAATGAGCAATCCTACGAAAATAAAAAAGGTAAAAAATTGAATAATTATGGATTCCATTGCAAAAATTTTCTCCTATTTTTAAAAGGGGATTAGTATTATATTCTAAATTCTCAAAACCATTTAAAAAATTTATAATATATATGATTCAAAAAAATTAAATAAATTTTTTTAATGCAAAAAATGGTAATGAAAAAGAAAAAATTTTAAAAAAATAACTAATTATGGAATTATATATATTTTTTATGAAACTTGAAAAACACAAAATATTGTGTTATCATTATGTTATCAAAACTATATATAGTGTTTTGATTTGAAATAAAAGTTATTATAATTATTTTAAAAAAATTAATTATAGATAAAAAAGACTAGAAAAATATTTTAAAATTGAATCTAAGAAAATTTAGTTTTATTTTACAAAATTTGATTTTTGTGTTCAATTCTAAAATGTTTTACTTTAATTTTGTTAGGAATAATAAGGAGGAATGGAAATGCAAGCACAATTAACTGAAAATTTAAAAAATATAATAGCAGGAATAGTGAATGTCGAATCTAATGATACGAATAACGAAAACGCCAATATGTCAGCAATGACACCAGCTGGGCAAATGATGAAATTTGCAAGTGAAGTTTCTAAAATTTACGCTTTGGAAAATTTAGTTTCACCACGATTCAAGGACGCTCATGAAAAAGGACTTATCCATATTCATGATTTAGACTTTTATTCCAGCAAGACTACAACTTGCCTGCAGTATGACCTTGAGGATATGTTTGAAAAAGGATTTTATACAAAACATGGATACATTCGTGAAGCACAGAGCATTTCCACTTATGCCACGCTTGCAACCATTATTTTTCAGACAAATCAGAATGAGCAGCATGGCGGACAGGCTATTCCAGCATTTGATTTTTATATGGCAAAAGGAGTATTAAAATCATTTAGAAAGCACTTAAAAAAAAGAATTTTAAGTTTTATAAAAATAAAAAATGAAATTGAAATTACAAAGGAACAGGAAGAAAATACGTATAATTTTCTAAAAGAAAATGTTTCTTCAATAAACTGCTCTGAAAATGAAATAAAATTAATGGAAAATTTTTTTGAAATAAAAAAAGATGATTTAATTAAACTTTTGACAGAATCCTATCAAGATACTGAAAACGAAACTTATCAGGCAATGGAAGGGTTCTTGCACAATCTAAACACAATGCACTCACGTGGCGGAAATCAAGTTGTTTTTTCTTCAATAAATTATGGAACAGATACTTCAGAAGAAGGTAGAATGGTCATACGTGAACTGCTAAAAGCCACATCAAGCGGACTTGGCAAAAACGAAACACCTATTTTTCCAATACAAATTTTTAAAGTGAAAGAAGGACTCAATTATTCTGAAAATGACTACAATCTAGCTAGAAGCGATTTTGATAGAATTTTAGAAACTGTAAAAAAACAAAAAATTTCTTATGAAAATAATTCAGAAAATAAAAAAAATATTTTTGAAACACCAAATTTTGATTTACTACTGCTATCCTGCGAAACTTCAAGCAGAAGACTATTTCCAAATTTTGTTTTTCTAGATTCAGAATTTAATAAACACGAAAAATGGAAAATGGATGATCCGAAAAAATATAAATACGAAATTGCTACAATGGGCTGCCGTACGCGTGTTTTTGAGAATGTGAATGGTGAAAAAAGCAGTCTTGGACGTGGAAATCTATCATTTACAAGCATTAATTTCCCTAGAATTGCAATATTGACAAGAAAAAAAGTAGAAAAAGAAATTTTAGAAATGGAAAAAACTGGTAAATTTTTAAATGAAAAAGAAAAAAATAATAAAAAAATCGAACTTCTAACAGAAGAATTTCAGAAAAAAGTCCTAGAAACAACATATCTAGCTGGAGAACAACTTTATGAGCGTTACAATTTCCAAAAAACTGCTCTTGCAAAGCAATTTCCATTTATGAGAAGCAATAATTTGTGGAAAGGGCTTGGGGTAAAGGATGGAAATGAAGAAGTAGGAGAAGCTATAAATTCAGGTTCACTTTCAATAGGATTTGTTGGTGGAGCAAATGCAATGTACGCCTTATTTGATGTAGAACACGGAACAAGCGAAGTTGCCTATAAAGTGCTTTATGACACAATTGAGAAAATGGGCGTAATCGCAGATGAATTTAGAGATAAGTACCATTTAAACTATTCAATTCTGGCAACTCCAGCAGAAAGTCTGGCAGGAAGATTTTTACGTATTGACAGAAATGAGTTTGGGGTAATTAAAAATGTTACAGACAGAGATTATTACGTAAATTCATTCCATATTGATGTAAAAAAAGAAATCAGTCTTTTTGACAAAATTAGAAAAGAAGCACCGTTTCATAAACTAACAAGAGGAGGACACATCACTTATGTGGAACTGGATGGAGAAGCTCGTAAAAATATAAGTGTTATGCTAAAAATTGTAAAAGTAATGAAAGATATGGGAATTGGCTATGGTTCGATAAACCACCCTGTCGATAGATGCAGAGATTGTGGAACAGAAGCGATAATTTATGATAAATGTCCAATTTGTGGAAGTCACAATATTTCTAGAATTAGAAGAATAACAGGTTACTTGACAGGAGACTTGGACAGCTGGAACAGTGCAAAACAGGCTGAAGAGCAGGACAGGGTAAAACACGGCGTAAAATAATGCAAAAAGTGAGGTAATTTAAAGTGAATAAAGAACAGGAAAAAAATTCAGAAAATCTAAAAAATGATTTTACATTAAGGCTTTTAATGACTTATAAGGAAACCATTGTTGATGGTATCGGTCTTCGTTATTCACTTTATTTTGCAGGTTGTTCACATGCCTGTCCTGGCTGCCACAACGAATATTCATGGAATCCCAATCATGGAAATGTACTCACATATGAAAAACTAGAAGAAATTGCTAAGGAAATAAACGAGAACACCTTGCTTGATGGAATCACAATAAGTGGCGGCGATCCTCTTTTTAATCCCACAGATATGTTAAAGGTACTAAAATTTCTAAAAGCAAAGACAGGAAAAAATATATGGCTTTACACGGGCTATACAATCGAACAGTTACGTGAAGATGAATTACGTAAAAAATGCCTTAAATATGTAGATGTACTAGTTGACGGACGATTTGTAAAAGAACTTTATAATCCAAATATAAAATTCAGAGGAAGCAGTAATCAGAGAATTATTAATAAAGAAGAATTCTTTATTTAAATCTTAAAAAATAAAATACCAAAAACATATAGAAAAAACTCAAAAATAATGCTAAAATGTTTGTGTAAAATTATGTTTTATAAAAAAATTTTAATAAATAGAGGTGAAAAGTGAAAGAGAAAATTATTATCATCGATTTTGGTTCACAATACAGCCAATTAATTGCCAGAAGAATTAGGGAAATGGAAGTTTATTGTGAAATTGTACCTTTAATTGATATTGAAAAAATAAAAAATGGAGAAGAAAAGGTAAAAGGTATCATCTTTTCAGGAGGTCCTGCTTCAGTTTACGAAAAAGGTGCTCCAACTGTAAATCCTGAAGTATTTAACTTAAATCTTCCTATTTTGGGTATTTGCTATGGAATGCAACTAATCACACACTTAAACGGTGGAAAAGTTGAAAAGGCAGATTCAAGAGAGTTCGGAAAAGCTGTATTAGAAGTAGAAAATAACGATAATCCTTTGTTTACAGGAGTAAAAAAATCTTCTAACATCTGGATGAGCCACAACGATCACATCACAGAATTGCCAACAGGATTTGAAATTATCGCAAAAACAGATTCATCAATCGCCGCAATTACAAACAACAATGGAATTTATGCACTTCAATTTCATCCAGAAGTAGTCCATTCTGAATGTGGAACACAAATTTTGGAAAATTTTGTATTTAACATCTGTAAATGCGAAAAAAACTGGAAAATTTCAAGTTTTATTACTGAAAAAACAAAATCCATCAAGGAAACTGTCGGAGATGAATACGTACTGCTTGCCCTTTCTGGAGGAGTGGATTCATCAGTTGCCGCAGTTCTGATTAACAATGCAATCGGACACCAGCTTACTTGTATGTTTGTAGATACTGGTCTTCTAAGAAAAGATGAAGGAAAAAAAGTTCTTGAATATTACAAAAAACACTTTGACTTAAACATTGTTTTCGTTGACGCAAAAGACAGATTTTTAAACAAATTAAAAGGCGTAGACGAACCTGAAGCCAAGAGAAAAATCATTGGAAACGAATTTATCGAAGTATTTAACGAAGAAATCAGAAAACTTAAAGGACAAGAAGGTGCAAAATTCCTAGCACAAGGAACAATTTACCCAGATGTAATTGAATCTCAGTCTATAAAAGGCCCTTCTCATACAATAAAATCTCACCATAACGTGGGAGGATTGCCAGAAGACTTGCAATTTGAATTACTTGAACCTTTAAAAGAACTATTTAAAGACGAAGTACGAAAAGTAGGACATGAACTTGGACTGCCTGACACAATTATAAAAAGACACCCATTCCCAGGCCCAGGACTTGGAATCAGAGTTATCGGAGAAGTAACTCCTGACAAAGTAAAAATCCTTCAAGAAGCCGACGACATCTTCATCACAGAACTAATGGAACAAGGACTTTACGACAAAGTAGATCAGGCATTCGTAACATTATTACCTGTAAAAACTGTCGGAGTTATGGGCGATCAAAGAACTTATGAATATGTGGCTGCAATCCGTTCAGTAAATACCATCGACTTCATGACTGCTACTTGGAGCAAACTTCCATACGAATTTCTTGAGGAAGTGTCAAACAAGATTATAAACAAAGTAAACGGAATTAATAGAATTGTGTATGATATTTCTTCTAAACCGCCGGGGACTATTGAGTGGGAGTAGTTAAAAACAGGCTCTAAAGCCTTATAAATAGAAATTTTGTGAGATTCGTACTTGCAAAATACTTGCATTTTTAACTACCCTATATAAAAAAGAGAAACGCTAATCAACTTTAATTGACGGGAGGGGGGGGCGGACATAAAGTTGGACTCCTATAGAGCTCTGAAATGGAGTATATATTCCAAAGTGGAGTGTACCCAAAATCTTGGACACTCCAATGAGATATATCTGAAATTTTGAAATGTATAGATTAGGAAGGAGTTTTATTTGGAAAGATAGTGAAACTGAACTTGATTTTCTTGACTATGATTACTTAATACAAATGCTTCAAAGCATCATTACAGATGATTCTCTTTTACCAGCTAGTATTGGAGTATACGGCGACTGGGGGAGCGGAAAGTCAAGCTTGATGTATATGTGCAAAGAGAGTTTGATAAGAGAAGATGAAAAAATTAAATGTTTGGTATTTAATGGCTGGTTATTTGAAAATTATGAAGATGCAAAAACGGCGATACTAGGTACCATTCTTGATGAAATTAGCAAAGAAAAGAATTTAACTGAAAAAGCACATGAAATTATTAAAGGGCTATATAAAAGTGTCGATAAATTTAAATTGCTAAAAGGTGCATTGAAATATGGAACTGATTTTTTAATGACAAGGGGAATTGGTTCTTTGCTAGGTATAACAATGAATCAAGTCTTAAAATATGGTCAAGAAAAAATAGAAGTTACTGATTTAGAAAAAATTAAATCTAATATTGAAAGCGAATTAAATAACAAAGAATTACGTGAGGATATTAGAAAATTTCAAAAAGCATTTGCATCTTTGTTAGAAGAAACAAAAATTAGCCGCTTAGTTGTTTTTATAGATGAGTTGGATAGATGTAGACCAGATACTATTTTAGAAACGCTTGAAGCAATTAAATTATTTCTTTTTGAAGGAAAAGTTGCTTTCGTTATTGGTGCTGACGAACGTCATATTTCGTATGCAGTTAAAAGTAAATTTAGAGATATAGAAGGCATTCAGATTGATATTGGGAAAGAATATCTTGAGAAATTAATACAATATCCTATTCGTATCCCACAATTAAATGCAGATGAGGTGGAAATTTATATTACATGTTTACTTTTACAGTCGGAATTATCGGAAGACAATTTTCAAAAGGCTCTATCATGGATAGTTAAGAAGAAAAAAGAGGATTTCGAGAGGTTTAAGATTGAATCTCTTATAAATTTATTTTCTGATAAGGAAGATGAGTACTCAAATATTGTAGAATCACTTTCTATTGCAAATCAATTAGCATTTGTTTTATCTAATGGATTGCATGGAAACCCTCGTCAGTGTAAACGATTCTTAAATTCTATGTATATGAGATTGCAAATGGCATTTTATAAGAATAAGAAATTAAATCGAAAAATTCTTGCAAAGATAATGATGTTGGAATATATAAAACCGAGAATCTTCAATAAAATAGCAGAGATGGCAGCGGATAACAGTTTAAGTAAAGAATTAACACTATTCGAGAATGGTACACCAGAGAATAGCGATAAGTTAAAAATTTGGAGAGAAGATAATTGGTTTTTAAATTGGTGTAAAATAAATCCTAAATTATCTGAGGAAAACCTCAATACATATTTTTATTTTACAAGAACCTCATTGGATGAAAAAATTAGTCGTATATCGTCTTTTCTTTCACCAGAAGCCCAAGAAATATTGGAACAACTTCTTTCAAAATCAGACGTTAAAATTCAACAAGCAATTAAATCTGTTGCAAATATATCAGATGCTGATGCCGCTGCAATTCTTGAGGCTATGAATTCTTCCATGGTATCTGAAACAACAATAGCCAAAGAATTGATGAAATCATTTCTACTGTTTGCAAAGCAAAGAACTGAGTTAACCAATGATACTCTCAGTTATTTACAATCACTTAGTGGCTCGCAAATTAATCTTGGTTGTATAAGTTATATAGCTGAATATGCAAATAAAATGAATAAGAAAGTAGAAATTTTAGAGATAGCATCTCAATGGGATAAGAACAAACAAGGCTTAAAAATTGGAATAGAAAAATAGTATAAGAGGAGGGGCTTATGGGAACATCAAGTATTTTTAATGGTAGGAATGATAGAAATCCCTTGTTACCAGAAGATTATAACCCTAATCAAGATGAAGACACTGATGTAACGGAACCAGTCAAATGGAAGACAGTTAAGTCAGATATGTCAAAGTTTGTAAAGAGTGGTGGTACATACAGTTCCGCAAAACATATAGCAAGACAATATGTTAAAGCAGCTGGTGGAGCTAGAAGTTTGGCTTCACAGTCATACTCTGGAAGGAAAGCTGGAGGAAATCTGGGAAACTTTTTTAATGGTATTGTCACTAATGGCGTGAAGGTAACTTTTAAAAATCTCGGAATTGAATACGAAGGTAAATCTGTAGAGGCGATTTTTTCTAGGTTAGTAGATGTAATTGCACCTAATTCAAGCACTAAAGAAGATATTGTGGCTAAGGAAGCTACACAAGCAGCTCTATCTAAAGTATTTGATTATGTTGAAAATAATTCGATGAATATAGACTCTCTAAATAATATGTCAATTGAATTAATGCATGAAGCCTTAAAAGAATACGTTGGTGCATATATTTGGATTACAATGATGAAAGACTTAGGTAGTCGTTTAGAAATGTATATAACAAATGCAGATGATTCATATGCTACGGAATGCGAATTTAAAGATATGATTATGGGAATTGTAGATGTTGAGTTTAATAAGCAAGGTAATATAATAAATAAAAATATTTCGTCTACGATTAGAGATATGCATGAATGCTGTTTGAAAGTTATGGAGGGAATCTTATGAAAATAGTTTGTCACATAAATAAAACAGATACTTTTGAAGTTGATGAACAAGCAATAAATGTTGATTTTTTCGACTCCAATTCTTTTTCATATACATTTTGGAAGAATAAAAACAAGTTACCGTATTGGTACAGTCAACAAGCGTTAGATTTGCTTTACATTTCTATGGCTGTTTTTGCGGCGGATAGATTATGTTTAAGAAAAGATGCGCATGATGGATGGAGTAGAGAATTCTCTATATACATGCCTATTTTAGAATATGATATGTGGCAAAATGCAAAATCAACACTTGAGGAAATGTTGAATTTTTTAAGCGGCGATAAATGGACTTTTATTTTTAGAAGAAGAGAGCAATCTGAAGAGGAAAAGATAAACAACAATAAATGGGAAAAATCAAAGCAAAAAATAAAAAGTTATGATCAAATTTGTATGTTTTCAGGCGGAATGGATTCGTTTATTGGTGCAATAGATTTGTTGGAAAGTAATAGTGATAAAACATTATTTGTGAGCCATTATGGTGGCGGGAAAGGAACAAAGGAATTTCAAGATATTCTTAAAGAAAAGTTTATTAATCAGTATTCATTAGAATTAAGAGATTTCCATCAGTATTATGCAAAGGTTGTGTCAGGTATTGAAGATACTACAAGAACACGTTCCTTCATGTTTTTCTCTCACGCATTAGCAGTTGCATCATGTTTGGGAAAGAAAGTTCATTTGGTTATACCAGAAAATGGTTTTATTTCATTAAATATTCCTAGCACATTTTCTCGAATAGGTACAAGTAGCACAAGAACAACACACCCACATTATATGGGCTTGTTTCAAAAGTTGTTAGATTTAATTGAATTAAAAGTAACGTTAGTTAATCCATATCAATTTAAAACAAAAGGTGAAATGTTGTTGAACTGCAAAAATCAATCTTTTGTTAGAGAAAATTTGGATAATACTATGTCCTGTTCACATCCGGATAATGGTAGAATGCAAAAAGAAAAGGAAGCTAGACATTGTGGTTACTGTTTACCATGCGTAATAAGACAAGCAGCAATCATGCGTGCAGGCATTATAGATCAAAGTTCATATAGGGATAATAAATTTAATGGAGGCAAGGTTTCTAGAACTTGTTTAAATTCGTATCGTTTAGGATTAAGAAAATTTAATCCTAAATACGCTTTTATGACAATTCAATCTAGTGGCTCTATAGAGAATAATATTGAAGATTATGCAAATCTGTATATTAGAGGTATGGAGGAATTAAAAACATATTTGGAGGAATTGGATGACTAACTTTTATATGGATATGCATATGCACTTTGACCTATACAAAAATAAATATGAAGTTTTGAAATATATTGAAGATAAGAAGTCTTATACTCTTGCAGTAACCAACCTACCAGATTTGTATAGGAAATACTATGCCGAGAATTGGGATTATAAATATGTAAGATTAGCATTAGGTTTTCATCCAGAGTTGGCCGCACAATATTATGCTCAAATTAATATTTTTGAAAAATATTTTCAAACGACACGTTATATTGGAGAAATTGGGTTAGATTATTCAGCTAAAAATATTGAAAATATAGATAAGCAAAAAGAAGTATTCAAAAAAATTATTGATTTATGTAAATCTGATAATAAAAAGATAATAAGTGTTCATACAAGAAAGGCAGAAAGTGACTGTTTGAAAATTCTTGATGGCTTTAAGGGAAAAGTAATATTGCATTGGTACACTGGTAATTTAAGTAATTTAAAAATTGCTATATCAAGAGGTTATTTTTTCTCTATAAATCAACAGATGATAAAGAGCCAACATGGAAAAAATCTTGTTAATATGATTCCATTAGATAGAATAGTTATTGAAAGCGATGCTCCATTCACTGATGGGCTTCATACAACCTATAGTGTATCTTTTATAAATGATATTATTGAATATTTATGTGTCAACAAAGAGTTAGATAAACAACTTATTTGTGCAAAACTACAAGAAAATTTTAAAACAATTATTCTGTAACTTCATAGGAAAATCTACTTCTCCATTTCTTTACCCATATATTTCACATAACTGCTATCGAAAAATATAAGATTTTTGAAAGAAAATGGATATATAGAATGAGTAGGTTTTAACAAGATGGGTTATTGGAAAGTCAATAAATAGTTTCGTGCTTGCAATATGCTTGAAAAAAATCGGATAAACAGAAATAAAACGGATAATAAGGCGAAATCCGATAATAAAAATGTTGATATTACGCTATTTATATTAAACAATTCCAATGGACATATTGAGTGGGAGTAACAGAAAACAGTAAGAACAATACACACGATAAATAAAGTTTATCATTTGCATTTTCTGTTTTTGAACTTTAGTTCAATATTTTTAACCAAAATAAAATTATTGCTATATTTTAATTTGAAATTATACTATAAATATAAAAAATTTTTATATCTGGGAGATTAATATGTCACAAAATTTAACAAATAATCAAATTTTATTAAAGGAATGTATTAAATAAGAATTTGCAGATAGTGCAGGATATAAAGATATTGATAGTTAATTTGAACATTTTGGGGTCAGTACATTATGGGATAAAAAAATTTGGTAACCTTAAAAAGCTTAATCTCTTAAGGTTATTGAACTTTTTCCATTCACATACTTGACAAAAAGCTTAAAATTCAGTAGAATTAGTGAAAAAATAGTATAATTAAAGTAATAAAAGTTGTAAAACAAATTATGCAAATTTTGGTTTATCATCTGAAGAAGGAGGAAAAATGAAAAAAATGACAGTCTTATTATTACTGTACCTGTTGACAGTAGCACTTTCTGCTGGGATTTACTTTATTTTTTCTAATACCATTATTAAATCTTTAAGCGATTTTCCCTCAGAGTTGGCTACAAAAACCATGCAAAAAATCAACCAAGTTATTCAAAATCCTTTCTTTTTAACCATTTTTTTTGGACCACTTTTGTTAGGTAGTACTCTATCCTGGCATTACTTAACAGTAAAAGAGGCAAGGGGCAGATTATGGATTTTACTCAGTTTCCTGACATATTTTCTAGGAGTTTTTTTAATCACAATAATATTTAATGTTCCTATGAACAACAAGCTAGATAACAATACAGATGGAAGCTATTGGCCATACTATATGATACATTGGACTAGGTTCAATACTTTAAGATTTCTATGTTGTTTATTGACTATAATCTTTCTCTTCCTGGGACTTATTGCTTAAAATAATAAAACTAATTGATTTCTTTCAGATTCTTTTATTTTTGAAGACTCTATGTCAAATATGTGGAGAGAAAAACTTCGATAACCTTAAGAGATTAAGCTTTTTCAGGTTGTCGAATTTTTTTATCCCATAAGATAACCTTTTTATTACTTTTATTTTGTTATTTTTCCCTTCACCAAATCCATTATTTATATTATATTTCTGTATATTAATTATTTCTTTTTCCCAGTTTGATAATATTTCTCCCAACTTAATGCATTCCTTTATCCCTAACTGTCTTAATTCTGTTATTAGTTTCTCTAACTTATTATTAAATATTTCTGTATCTTTATTTTCAAATAAATTAAAAAACTTTCTTCTTAGTTTGTATGCTTTTAAAAAAGTCTCGAACGTTTCTTTAACTATTCTATTTTTTTACTATGCCGTACTGATTAAGCTATCAGGATTTTTTGCTCAGTTTTCAGTACTTCTTATAATTCTTATCCTGGTGTCAGAATTAAACAACCTTATCCTTATCCTCCCGTTATCTTGTCTTATGATTTGATATTCATCTGCTGCTATATTTACATCCGAAAAATAAGATGTTGTCATATTTCTGAACTGCATAAACATGTCTATGCTACCTTCTTTAAGGCTTTGCCAAGATGAAAAAAGAAAAAACTCAATACAGACAGCTAAAGGAGTATTTAAAACTTTCACATTACACAAGTGGTAAGAAATTTTCATGAAAAGACCGATATATCAAAAGTAGAGACAAAAGACTTGATAAAAACCTTAATGACTATAAACTCAAAACCAAGAAAATGTTTAAACTATACAACACAGTTTATTGTACCATAATATTACATTCTATTCATCTGAATAATCTGAAAAACTAGGATAGTTTGAATCTGATTTTCTTGTAGAGTAAAAAAATTCATGTAGTATATCAAAAATACATTATAAAACCTCCAAATTTATCCTTTTAAGTAAAAAATAATAATAAATATAAAAGAAACAAACTTTTTTATGTTATAAATTAACTAATAATAATAAAAAGGAGAAAATAAAAATGAAAAATTTGAAAGTAATTATGATTACATCTATGCTAGTTATATCTATTACTGGAATGGCGGCAAATTTTAAAATGTTCAAAAAAAAGAAAAAAGATAATACATCTGTAACACAAACTGCCCCAGCCACAGGGATGGAAAATCCTGCTTCTGTTTACTGTGAAAAACAAGGTGGTAAATCTATTATCGTACGAGGAAGCAAAGGAGAATATGGTGTTTGCCAGTTAAAAAACGGTACAACTATTGAAGAATGGGAATTTTACAGACAAAACAATACTCCACAAAGTCTTGAATCAGAAATGATAGGTACTCCAAACCCAGCTACAAAATTCTGTGTTGATAAAGGTGGTAAATCTGTTACAGTTAGAGATAGAAAAGGTAACGAAAAAGGTGTATGTAAATTTAAAAATGGTACACAAATTGACGAATGGGATTATTACAGACAAAATAATTAACGACTCTAAACTCTATAATACTACTTATAAAAATGGCAAATTTATTGATTTGTCATTTTTTATTATCAATATTTTAGAAAAATTTCAAAATTTGAAAATATTAGTAATCCTAGTTTGAAATATTATACTAAATCGCAACGGACAATCCTACGAAAAGAAAAGATAAAAAAGTTGAATAATTATGAATTAGTTATCAAATAACTCTATTATAAAAATTTATTCCTATTTTAAAAAAAGAGTTCAGTATTAGGTAATATCTATAGTTCAATTTATTATTTTTTATGAATTTCACTCTAATTTTTAAGTAAATTAATTATAAATATGAAAAAATTGATATAAAAAATACTTATATTTTAAATATTTTTCTCATTTTATATGGTATAATTATAACGAATAAAAAATTAATTTTAAACAAGCAAAATACAAAGGAGAAACAAATATGAAAAAGATTTTATTATTAATTAGTCTTATCACAGTATTATCAAGCTGTGGTGGAGGGGGTGGAGGTGGAGGCGGTTCTTCACAAACAGGTTCCGCTACTCCTGTTCCAACACCAAGCCAGCCTGGTGGTAATGCTAATAATCAGACACAAAATCCAAATTTAGGTCAAGCACAAAATAATCCACCCCAATCGGGATTTAATAACAATAATTCTTCTACAAGCCAAGTTCCTGAAAACATGGCTTTTACTGGAAGAGGCGTTAGAGTAGCAGTTTTAGATAGTGATTTTCTATCATCTGATGTTCATACTAATCAATTGTACAATAAGAGAAGTTATATTGACGAAATAATAGATAGAGAATTTAAAGATAGGTTTATTAAAGAGCCGATAGTTACTAATGCAGCTTACTTAAGTAAAAATGATCATGGAATTCTTGTAGCTTCTATTTTAGGCGGGAATAGCGGTACTGGTGCAACTGGCGCAAAAATCCATGGTGTGAGCGTTAGTCAAGGAAGCGGGTTCTATTTAGATACAAATAAATATCAGGATCTTCAAAATAAAGGAGTTAGAATATACAGCCACTCTTTTGGAACACAGCAAACATTAGGAGAATTTAATTCCAATAATTTTAAAGAACCATTTAGAATATATTTAAGAAAACTTGGGGAAACAATTACTCTATCAGAAAACGATAATAGAGTTAACAATTTAATAAATTTTTACAGAAATGCGGTAGACCAAGGTTCATTGTTTATTTGGGCTGCAGGTAATAGACGTGCTGATGGAACAACTATGGATGAAGCAAGTATTCAAGCAGGATTGCCTTATTATACATCTGGACTTTATAAAGGATGGATTGCTGTAATGGGAGTGCGTCCTGATGGAACGGAATATAATCCTCATTTAGCAAGAGCAGGAAGAGCAATGTGGTGGACTATAGCTGCAAATGGAGAATGTGGTTTGCCAGGATGTACAGAATACGGTTCATCTTTTGCCACTCCAAAAGTATCTGCTGTTGCAGCTAAATTAAAAGAAAAATTTCCATGGATGACAGGACACGAAATACAGCAAACAATACTTACAACTGCAACAGATTTGGGACAACCAGGAGTAGACAGCACTTTTGGATGGGGACTTTTAAATGAAGAAAAAGCATTAAAAGGTCCTTCTCAATTCAGTAATGAACTTCTTGTTGGAGAACGAGCTTCCAATGCAGGAGCAAAAGGTCAATTTAATGCGAATATTGGAGATAATATAACTTCAAAATTTGAAAATAACATTACAGGTTTAGGAGGACTTAAAAAATCTGGTAATGGTATATTAATATTATCTGGAAATAATGATTATCAAGGAGCTACTACTATAGAAGGCGGAATTTTAGAAATACAAAAAGAAAATGGATCGCCAATAACTATAAAATCAGGTGGAACTTTAGTAACTACTCCTACAACTGTGATTGGACTGAGAAATTACAGCGGAAACCTATCGCCAGTAAATGTTAAAAATGAAGGTGGGACTTTGGAAAATAGAGGTTCAGGAGCCGTTATAACTGGAGATTACACTGCAACTGCCGGTTCTGTAACAAAGGCAGAAATAGGAACAAAACTCACAGTAAGAGGTGCTGTAAACTTAAATGGAGGAAATACAACTTTACAAACTTTAAGCAATGGAAGATATATTACTGCAAAACCTCTTTCCTCTACTGTGATTGAAGCTGAAAAAGGGATTAATGGAAGTTTTGACAAAGTAGAAACACCGGAATTGATAAACGGAACTGTAGAAACTGCTAATAACAAGGTAAATATAAAAGTAAGCAGAAAAAATGTATTAGACTATGTGGAAAAAATAGCAGGATCTGACGAAATGCAAAAAAATACTGCTCAGAACTTGGAAACTGCTTTCCAAAACTTAGACCAGAACATTGAAAACGGTACTGCTGGAAATGTAGCTCAATTTGAAAGAAAAGCTGCTACTCTGCAAGCTCTTACCTCTTCTAACAGGGCTGCAGTCCTAGACAGTCTATCTGGACAAATTTACGCTTCTGCACAAGCACTTACATTCCAACATTCACAAACAGTAAATAAGGACTTGTCAAACAGATTGGTTATGCTTGGAACACTTGACAACGTTGGAGATAATTTTGGATTGTGGATTTCTGGGTTTGGTGCTAACGGTAAGCTGAAACAGGATGGCTATGGTAAAGGGGACACTAAAGTATTTGGTGGACAAGTTGGGGTTGACAAGCAGTTTGGTGAAAACCTTATCTTAGGTACTGCACTGTCTTATTCAAAAGCTGACGTTAAATTTGACAGATATGGTGGAAAATCTGATGCGAACAACTTCGGAGTTTCATTATATGGAAGATTAGGAAACAAAGATGTCCCATTCTACCTGCAAGGTCGTCTTGGTATCGGATTTGTTGACAGTGATGTTGAAAGAGACATTATTTTAAGCAATAATGACTTTACTAGGGCAAAAATCAATCACAATGACAAAGTTTATTCTGGATACTTAGAAACAGGATATGACATTAAAAATGGCAATGGCGACTTTGTTATAACACCATTTGCGGGACTGACTCACGATACGGTTGTAAGAGGTTCATTCTCTGAAGAGAAGAGCCAGTTCGGACTGACTGCTGACAAGAAGAACTACAACCAGACAGCAGCATTACTTGGACTTAGAGTTGGGAAATCTGTAAACTGGAACAACGGAAGCAAGACTACATTCCAAGGTTATGTAACACATCAGAGAGCCTTCAATGAGCAGGACTTGAGCTTTAATGCAAGATATACTGGACTGCCTGGAGCAACTTTCAAGGTAAAAGGTATTGGGCTTTCTAAGAACAAGACTTGGGCTGGAATTGGAGCATTGACAGAAGTAAATTCTAGATTTGGATGGTATGTAAACTATGACGGTTCTATTGATAGTGGAAAAGGTAAAGGAAATAATAATGTCTTTACTACTGGACTTAGATTTAACTTCTAATTACTTTAAATAAAAAAGGACTGACTTAAAATTTAGGTACAGTCCTTATTTTTATTGTTATTTTGTAAGATTACATGAAATATCTTTACCGTCTTGATTGAGTACTGCTTCATCACCTTTTATGTGAATTTCAATTTTTCCATTGCTGTATCGTGAACCACTTGCCGATATAACTTGATCTAACTGAAATTTTAAATTTGATAGGGCATCTACTAATTGAACCTTATCGTCTGTAATATAATTTACAGTATATTGCTTCCCATTACAATTAAATTTTTGTGAGAGAATAGCTTTACGTCTGTCATTTATTACAGGATACTTTCTCTTTATTTTTTTTTGTTTATTGGCTGATATTCCATTTAATGAACTTCCTAATAATAAAATTCCTATTATTATGATTAATTTCCCCATTAATTTCATAAAATCCCTACTTTCTTTTTATGCATTATGAACTCTTACACCATATTTAAAATATTTTCTCCAATAAGGGCTCTTTAACGAAGACATAACTACTCCCTTTGAAGATGAAGCATTTATAAACAATGAGTTTCCAACATAGACAGCTGTATGGCTAGTTCTGTTATCTGGTGTAAAATAAACAATATCGCCTGATTTCAAATTCTTTGCTGAAACTCTTGTACCTTTCTTTATTTGCTGCTGTGAAACTCTAGGAAGCTCCTTATTGAAAGCTTCACGGTAAACTCTACGTGTCAAGGCTGAACAGTCAATCCCGTTTTTAGAATCTCCACCCCACTCGTATTTTGTACCTCTCCATTTTCTGTAAGATGTCAAAAGTTTTCTTTGTACAGCAGCTTTTTTTCTTTCCTGAGCAGAACCTGAAGTCATTGCTTTAACGTGGCTTTGACGTAACTCTGTCATTTTTGCTTCAATAAGAGCATTTTTATTATTTGAAGAAATACCATAGATTCCTGTATTGCCTCCACTATGACTTTTTCTATTTTTTACAGGCTTGTGAGAAGTTTTTGCTCTATCAATTTTTTTAGTTTTTGATGTTTTTGCATGTAGATTTGAACCTACAAAAGCTGATAACATACATATTGCTGTTAAAAACTTGTTTTTTCTCATATATTTTTATTCCTTTCAAAATTAATTTTTATTTGATATTTTTTATATATACCTGAAAATTTTCAATACTCAGCTAAAAAGCTTGAATTTTATTGTAATATACTTTTTCTGAGTTTGACTTTAAACTGTATATTAATTGTATCATTAATTTTAAAAAAAGTAAATTAATAAAAAATAATTTAATTTTGAAAAAACAAGCAATTTTTGTAAATTATAATTTTTCAAATGTTAAAATTTTTCCTTTATCTGTTGTTAATATTAAAGTTGCTTTATTTACTAACTCAATTTTTTTAGCATTTTGTAAAAGTTCCATATATTGTCTTTCAATTTTCATTAAATTATCAGAACCAGCCATTTTTGTACTTCCAATAGTTCCTATTACAAGATTGCCTGCTGTTATTATATAATCAGAAAAATATCTATTAATTCCTGAATTTCCATTTATTTTATTTTCTGAAAATGAAATTGTAATTCCAATATTTTTTACTTCTTTTCCACCCATATTAACAAGTTTCCAATTTGTTCCAGATAATTCTTTAGTTAAGTATGATAATGATTTTTCATCTGACTGATTACTTAAATTTGGACTTCTATTAAAACTTAAGATATCTCCATTACTATTTTTTAAAGTCAATACTTCCTTATTGTAACTTATTTTTGGATAAGATTGTAAAATATCCAAAAATGCCATTTCAAAATTCATTAATTCTTCAGAACCACCCATTAATGTAGTGCTAATATCAGTTGACAAAACAGATTTATTTTTAATTTTGTAAGTTCCGCTATATCTGTTTATTCCTGAAAATCCATTTATTTTATTCCCAGAAAAACTAACTGTTATTTTAGTATTTATTGGAATCTCTAAATTTAATCCATTTTGCCTAATTTTTGACAATTGCCACGAAGTACCATTTAAATTAATAGTTTGAGCTGCACTTAAAACAAAACAATTAACCATAAACATCGTAAAAATTCCGATTAAAACAAATACTTTTTTCATTTTAAATACCTCTTTTCGTCTTTGTTAGTTAATAATACCATATTTTTATTAAAGAAAAATGAGAAATTTTAAAAAATTATAGATAATTTTTCCAAATTTTGATAAAATCAATGTATACAACTTGAAAGGGAAAAATATTATGAAACAATATATAATTGATGCTTTTACCGATACGATTTTTTCAGGCAACCAGGCCGCGGTATGTATTTTGGATGAGTGGCTTTCTGATGAAACTATGCTTTTAATTGCAAAAGAAAACAATTTATCTGAAACAGCTTTTTTAGTAAAACAAAAAATTAAAAATGTATACAAGTTGCGATGGTTTACGCCAGGCGGAGAAATTGACTTATGTGGGCACGCTACACTTGCTTGTGCTTTTGTAGTTATGAATTATTATGAGAAAAATTTAAAAACTCTGATTTTTGATACACTAAGTGGTGAATTGACTGTAAATAGAAAAAATAAAAATTTATATGAACTTGATTTTCCAGTTTATGATTTGAAAAAAATCGAAATAACTGATGAAATAGTAGAATTAATTGGAAAAAAACCAATTGAAGCATATCTGGGACGAGATTTAATGTGTGTCTTTGATGATGAGGAATTTATTTTAAATGCAAATTTAGATTCTGAAAAAATAAAAAAACTTGATGGTTTATTACTTCATATTACTGCTCAGCATAGTAATAACAATTTGGATTATAAAATAAAAAACAAAATTGACAAAATTGACTGTATTTCCCGTTCTTTTGCTCCTAAATTAAATATTTATGAAGACCCTGTCTGCGGCTCTGGACACTGCCATATTGCTCCCTACTGGATACAAAAGCTTCAAAAGGAAAATTTAATCGCTTATCAGGCTTCAGAACGAAGTGGAACACTTTACTGCAGCCTAGCAGATGATGGAAGAATGAAAATGAATGGAAAAGCAACTTTATTTGCAATTTCAGAAATTTTTATATAGCAAAATGTTTTTAAACCTGTATACACAAATTACGATAGATTACCAAACCTTAAATTTTTCAATTTTTTACTACTTTTTTTAGATTGGATTTTACTTATAAATAAAAGAGGGGAATTTTCCCCTCAAAGCAATTCTTATACTAATATTTTTAAAATTTCTACAATCTCTTTTCCAAAATAAATATAGAAACAAAAACTAGCAAAAAACCAATTAATTCAATAAAAGAAAATTTTAAGCCAAAAATAGCAACTGATAGTATTGCTGCCAGTACAGGCTCAAAAGCTGTTAAAATTCCTGCAAGGGAAGAAGAAATATAGTTTAGGCTTGCGATATAAATTAAATAGGCTATAGAAGTTCCTAAAATTACAACAACTATTACTTGGATAATTGACTGCATATTTACATCTCCTTCAATTTTCCAAATTGGGTGAATAACATTTGAAATTATGCTCCCTACTATCATCCCCCATCCAACTACTGTAATACTTCCGTATTTTTTTAAAAGTTTTTTTGGATATGTTGAATAAAAAGCTATCATAATTGCTGAAATTATTCCTAATAATAATGCTTCTAGCGAAACTGATAAATTTGAAAAATTCCCCTTAGTTGCAATAAATATAACTCCTAAAATTGTCATAAACAACAAAATCACAGTTGAAACAGCTGGAACTTTCTTATTTTTTATAGATTCATAAATAAATATAAAAAATGGTGCAGTAAATTGTAAAATTGTAGCAAATGAAACATTGCTTAATTCAATTGTCTTAAAATATGTATACTGAACTAAGTACATTCCTGCTGTTCCAAATAAAATTATTCCAGCACAATCTCTTTTATTTTTTAATGGCTTTAAGACAGATTTTTTTTCAATAAAAATAACAATTAAAAATAGTAAAATTCCAGAAATTAATGTTCTAGTAGAAACTAACCAGTCTGAAGAAAAATTAAATTTTTTAAAAAGAATTTCTCCAGAAATTCCTGAAACAGCCCATAAACTTGAAGCTAAACTGGCCAATAACATTCCATGCAGTTTAATTTTTGTTTCCATATACAATTTTTCCTTTCAAGTAAAAAATTAAAAAATAAATTATTATTTAAAAAAAGGCACAAAAAAATGCCTCTCCAAATAATTTGTCAAAGCATCTTTTTAATATTAACTTATTTTATTACTATCTTAAAGATTTAATTAATTCAAAGTTATCGATAATTTGTTGTTCTTTAGCGATTTCTTTGTCTAATTGGTTTCTTAAGTTTTTGTATTCAGTAACTTTTGCTTTAAATTCTTTTCCGAAGATACTTGTATCAACATTTGCTTCGATTTCTGCAAGTCTTTCATCAATTTTAGCTTGCATTGCAGTGTAATTGTTTAATCTTTGAGCTGCTTCATTTGCTTGAGCTTCTTGTTGTCTGAATTTTGCATCTTCCATTTGTTGTAATTTTTCTAATTGATTTTCTAAGTTACTTAAACTGCTTTCAATTGATCCACCTGATGGTTTTGCAGATTTTGCAGGTGCTGCAAATGAAATACTGCTTAATACTAAAACTCCTAATAATACTGCTAATTTCTTTTTCATCTTTCATCCACGAGAATTAAATATAAATTTATTTTTATATATTATATTTTCTTCCTCGTATCTCCTTTCACTATTTTAATTTTAATTAATTTCCTTTTAATGCTTCAATTGCTGCAAAATTTTCAACTCTAGTACTTAAAGATTTGATTTCTGAATCTAATGCTTTAACTACAGTTTTGTATTGTTTTGCTAAATCTGAATATTGAGCTTTGAATGCTTTTGAATCTGCCGCTGCTTCAATCTTAGCGATTCTTTCTTCAATTTGAGCTTTTTGAGCTTCTTTTTCAGCTAATTGAGCCGCTGCTGCTTCAGCATTTGCTTTTAACTTACTGTACTCTTGGTTCTCCATATTTACTAGTCTTTCATATTCTGCTTCAAGTTGATTAAATCTACCACTTACTGATTGAGTTGCTACTGTTCTTGAAGGTTTTGAAGTTTTTGTAGATTTTGTAGAAGCAGCTGAAAATGATAAAGCACTTAAAAGTACAAATAAAATTCCAACTTTTTTCATTTTTTTGCCTCCTAAATTAGTTATTAGTTTTAATTATCTTTTATATTATATATCATTTAACAATAATTGTCAATTTTTATTTAAAAATATCTCTTTCAAATGTATTCTAATTACTTTCAAAAGAGATATTCTTAATCTTTTGACTTTTATTAAAATTTTATATTATTATTTAATGTTGATGTTGTAGAATGCTTTTTTACCTTCGTAAACAGCTTCTTCTGCCAAGTCATCTTCGATTCTTAATAATTGATTATATTTAGCCATTCTGTCTGTTCTTGATGCAGATCCTGTTTTAATTTGTCCTGCATTTGTAGCAACTGCGATGTCAGCAATTGTATCATCTTCAGTTTCTCCTGATCTGTGAGATACTACTGCAGTATATCCAGCTTTTTTAGCCATTTCAATTGCATCTAATGTTTCTGTTAAAGTACCAATTTGGTTTACTTTAATTAAGATTGAATTAGCAATTCCTTTTTTGATTCCTTCTTCTAATCTTACTGTGTTAGTAACGAACAAGTCATCCCCTACTAATTGAACATCTTTTCCGATTGCATCAGTTAATTTCTTGAATCCATCCCAGTCATCTTCAGCAAGTCCGTCTTCAATTGATACGATTGGGTATTTAGAAGTTAGGTGTTTGTACCATTCAACCATTTCATCTGAGTTTCTTACAACTCCACCTTCTCTTTTGAATGTGTAAGTGTAAGATCCGTCTGCATTTTTAGTCGCAAATTCTGATGAAGCAGCATCCATTGCGAATGTGATATCTTCTCCTAATTTGTATCCAGCAGCTTCTACTGCTTGAGAAATTACATCTAAAGCTCCTTCAGTTCCATTAATATTAGATGGCGCGTATCCACCTTCATTTCCTACGTTAGTAGAATCTCCGTTTGCTTTTAAAATTTTTCCTAAGTGATGGAAAATTTCCGCTCCCATTCTTAATGCTTCTTTGTATGTTTTAGCTCCTACTGGTTGAACCATGAATTCTTGAACGTCTACTGCTGAATCAGCATGTGATCCACCATTTAAGATATTCATCATTGGTACTGGTAATTCTTTAGCGTTTACTCCACCTAAATATCTATATAAAGGTATACCTAATTGATTAGCTGCTGCTTTTGCCACTGCCAATGACACACCTAAGATTGCGTTAGCTCCTAATTTACCTTTGTTAGGTGTTCCGTCTAACTCGATCATGGCTTTATCAATAGCTACTTGGTCTAAAGCGTCAAATCCGATTAAGTGTTCAGCAATAACTTTATTTACATTTTCTACTGCTTGTAGTACACCTTGTCCTAAATATCTAGATTTGTCACCATCTCTTAATTCAACTGCTTCGTGTTCTCCAGTTGATGCTCCAGATGGTACAGAAGCTCTTCCCATTGCTCCACCTTCTAAGTACACTTCAACTTCCACAGTTGGATTTCCTCTTGAATCAAGTATCTCTCTTGCATAGATATCTTCAATTCTAGTCATTTCTAATTACCTCCGTAAATTTATTTATTATAATATTTCTCAACTATAATTATATCACAATGTGTACCGATTTTCAAAACAAAATTTCAATTTTTTCCAAAAAATTTAATAAACAAAAATATTTTTTTCATATTTATCTTTTTTTATTACATTTCATTCAAATATTTATCCAGATAATCTGCATCTTTTTCAGCTGCTTTCCTTATTTCTTTAGAAATATATGTATTTTCTAACTTCTGCTTATTTTGTTCACGTAATTTTTTATTTGTAATTTCTTCATTAATCATCAAAATATTCAATAACAGCAATGTTTCTTTTCGGCGATTGTATTCACGGACTTCATTTGATACATTTGTATTGACAGTATTATTTATGTACTCAGAAACTGCTTTTTCAATTTCGCCATTACTGTAATATTTTCTAACTTCTCCCAAAGTATAAGTCAAATTCATTGAATAAACTTCTTCATCTGATGTTCCGAGTTCTCTTTTCACATCTTCACTTTTTAATAAATTTAAAACTTTTTTTGTCTGAACTTGCCTATCTCTTTCATTAGCAATGTTGTAGATTTTTATAACCTCCATAATTGGAGTATTACCATATTTTTTGACTATTTCTTTATAATAATTGTTACTTTTTTCTTTCTCCCCAATTCCACGATAATGTATCATTTTTGCAAATAATTTTTCATAATCGTAAGGAGTGTACTTTATGAATAAATCTAAATATTTTTCATAATCTTTTCCTATTTTTGACTCGTAAATTGTGATAATATCTTCTGATACAATGTAATTTCGCTCATCTTTTTTCAAGATGGCAAGCAGTTTATTCAATTTTTCCCCGATTACAGTTTCATCATTTTCAAAAACCACAATATCTCTTATTTCATAATCAATTTTCTGTGTTTCATCAATTATTGACTGATTTATTCCTATTTTTGAAAGATTTTCCTGAATCTGCTCCTTTCTTGTATAAGCAAAACTCAGACTGCTTATTAGTAAAAAAGCTATTGTTATTTTTTTCATAAATTGTTCTCCATTTTATATTTTTCTCCTAATTTTTAAAGATAATAACTTAAAATTATAACCCTATTATTTCCCAATTGTTATGACTCTTTCCTTCTATGATACCATTTTTTACATTTCTAATATAATCAACCATCATATTCTGGATAGTCCCCTTTATGTCTCCGATTACTTCTTTAGATGCCCATAATACAGGTATTTTCTGTCCATCAAAAATACCGCCTTTTCTAGCCAGTTGCTCAAATCTATAGGTATTCATCCCGACTTTCAGTTTCATGTCATCCGTTATTTTAGTTCCATTTGTCAATGCTAAATCAATAATTTTATCGCCTTTTTCATTTCTTAAGTCAATTTTATATTTTACTCCGCCAAAAATATCAAAAGTAATATATTTCCCATTGACACGTTCTAAATTATAATGATATTCAGTATCTCCAGCATGAATTGTTTCAAAATAGTCAGCAGACCATTCCATATAGTCTTTTAACTGTTTTCCTGTCATTTGGTAGATTGTAACATCTCCACCTGTGTAACGGTAATTGTAAACTATATCCTTTCTCTTAATTTCTCCTTTATCTAATCTTACATTTTCATAATTATACGCAAATGAAACGACATCTGCTCCACTATAATACAGTTCTACATCCGTTATAAAAGATGACAGCCCACTATCTTTGATAAAAGCAGATGAGACTCCATAAAATTTTTCTTTTGGAACCATGTCATTTAGTGTTTCACCTATTATTTCATTTGCAATTCTACAAAGCCTATTGTGAAAAGGTTTATAAATTTTTTCTATTTCTACATCAGGTTCTTCATTTTTTACAGGAATAGTAGTTGAATTTTTGCTTATAAGGCTAATTTTCTTATCAGCAACAGCAAACCTTAAATCAATTTCTGAAATAAAAGTTCCATATCTGTGAGGTTCTGTAATCAGGACACCGTTAATTATTTCCTTAGGAACGTTTTGATGCATATGCCCTGCTACAATAACGTCTATTTCAGGAACAGCATTTGCCAAGTCCCTTACCCCAGTTTCAGGAATACCATTTTCATTTTCAATGCCCATATGAGCCACTACAACAATTGCATTTACGCCTTCTTTCTTTAATTTTTTTATCTGCCTCTTAGTCTCATTTATAGGTGATACAAAATAAAAATCCTTTAAATAGCCAGTATCTTCTTCAAATTGTGCCGACATAGGAGTAGACAGCCCAATAATTCCTATCTTCACACCCTCCCTTTCAATAATTGCACAGGCATCTAAATATCTGCTTTTATCTTTCGAAAAATTAGTGTCATTTTCAGCATTTTCATTGTAGTATAAATTCGCTGTTAATTTTTTGAATTTCATGTCCCTTAAAATATTTGATAAAGTTGGCATTCCAAAGTTAAATTCATGATTTCCCGGTACAAAGATGTCATATCCTATATAATTTAATATTTCTGGAATAGGATGCTTTGGCGCCATAGCAAATTTTTCTATCCAGTTATCCTGAATTGCATCTCCAACTTCCACTAAAATTACATTTTCATTTTTTTTTCTAATTTTTTTTATTAATGTCGAAATTTGTGCATAAGAGCCTGACTTGTCCTCTTCGTCAGCTGCATAGTTCCAAGCAAGCACCCTTCCATGAACATCGCTTGTTCCTAGTATTTTTATACTTACTTCTCGTTTTATTAAAGTAGTATCCGTATTTTCCGTTGACATAATATCTATATTTCCTTTTCAGTTTTTTATTTTCTATACTTAAATTTTTTTAAAAAACATACTAAATTCTGGTAAAATTAAATAAATTTTAGAGTTAAATAAACTATTTACAGATTTTGTGAACTACATTTTACATTTATTTTTTCATATTTTTCCATTTTTCTCTAGCTTCGTAAATTGAAAACTCCCTGTCATATTTTATTTCATTTACTTCATCTTTTATATAAAAAATCTTTTCCAAATCAATTTCATAATCATTTGCAATTGCAATAATATAATAAAAAACATCAAATACTTCCTCTTCAATAGTTCCTTTTATATTTTTTCCATCATATCTCGCATCTTTCCTAATATTTTCAGCAAGCTCCCCAAATTCTTCTATTAATTTCAAAATAAGCCTTTGTCCATTTTCCTTTTTATTTTGCTTAATTTTATCATCCTTTGTTTCATCCAGAGTTCCTTTTTCTATTCTTTTTATCAAATACTGCACTTCTTTAAGTGTCATATCATCACTGTTATTATTCTTTTTACTATCCATAACTCAAATTACCTCCTTCTTTTTATATTTTTTATTTAACATTATTTTTATTTCTTCAATTTAATTTTTAAAGTTATTTTAAGCAAGGGTATCAAACGCCATATCCTTGCATCCCTGCTTCTCGAATTTCAATTTTACAGCAAAAGACAAAACTCGCTTTTAACAAAAATTATTTTAATTCCATAAAGTTATTATAAATTCAAATACAATAGAAAAGCTCAAACAAGTTGTCTTTTACTGAAAAATTAAAATCTCGGAAATTTACAATAAATGTTTTAATACTAAACCCCATTTAAACAACGAATTTATTACAATCTATTCTATAAAACCTAATATTTTCAAATAATTAAAATATAATTTTCATTTTTTAAACATAGTCTAGTATAAACTAATTCGTCGGAGCATTTTTCTGTGCTGGCAAAACTGTTTGAGCATAGCGAGTTTTTTGCCAGTGCAGAAAAATGTTATAGACTAGCCATAGGTTGTAGGATTTGCGGCAATGAGCAATCCTACGAAAATAAAAAAGAAAAATATAGTAATATAAAAAAATATTTATTAACTAAAATAGTCTATAATAAATTTTATAAAATAATATATAATATAAAGTGTCATTTGTTTTTAAATTTTTAAAAAAATTAGTATTTGAAGATTACGTTTGTAGATTTTGGTTTTCCTATTTCTTTTTTCTCTTTCAAATAATCTATAAATATTTTTGTATCACTTAAATGAGTGTCTGTTCCACGTTTTTGAGCAGTGATTTTCCCTAATGTTGTGTAGCCATCTTTTCCTTTGGCTATATAAGAGTTTACAGCTAACATGTAGGATTTTTTAGCGTCAATTGGTACCCATTTGTTTACTTTAAAGTCAAATACTTCTATTTTTTTGACCCTTGTTCCAAGTTTTCCTTCTTTTGTGGCTTCATATCTGATTCCTGCACCATAAGGGAATGCTCCTGTTGAGCCTCCATTTAGGACATAGTCAATTGCGTCTTCTAATGTCTGTTTCACTTCTGCACCTGTAATGTCTGTTATAAATACTGTGTTTGAAGTAAATGGCAGTAATGAATATGCTAAGTCATAAGTGAATACACCAGGATTTAGTGTAATTCTTACATTTCCCGCATTTCCAATTACAAAATCAACATTTCCAGTTCCTGTATTTCTTAACTTATGTAAAACTGATTCAGCTACAAGGGTTGTTGCGAAAGAACCGTCCTTGTTATGTTCATTTGGTACTCTGTTATCTGAACCCCCTGGGATTTCTTCTGTAATTTTACCAACTGTACGTTTTCCAAGTTCTGTTTTTTCTTTCTGGTATCTTTCAAGAAGTTTTGCTAAAACTGGATCATTTTTGATGGCAACTATATTTTTATTATTTTTTATTGAACTTAAAATTTCATTTTTTTCCTTTGTATCTAATTGAACTGCTTTTCCTTCAGCATTTTTGACTTCAAAAAAATCGTCTCCAATTAGAACTTTTGGAGTTGGAATTAACTCGGTAATCACTCCATTTTTATCAAATTTTGCCTTCATTTGACCTAATAAATATGAATAATTCCATGCTTCTGCAATATAAACAGGATTTCCATTAGGTGAATTTACTTTTTTAGGGTAACTGTCCGCTTCTGGGGCTAATCCAAATTGTTCAAATTCTTTTCCTAAAAGATAATGCGTATCCCCTGTTATAATTAAATCTATCCCGTCAACTTTTTGTCCAATTTCCACATTTTTCTCATATCCTGCATGAGATAAAAGTATTATTTTATTTATTCCTTTACTCTGCAATTCATTTGCATATTTTCTTGCTGTTTCAATTTCATCAAGAAATTTGATGTCATCTCCTGGGCTAGATGATTCTTTCGTCTTTTTCACAACATCCATCCCAATAATTCCAATATTTTGCCCTCCGATATTTTTTATCATATATGGTTTCCATTTGCCTTCCAGTATGCTTCCCTTATCAGGTACAACATTAGCTGAAACTACAGGTATTTTTAAAACATCTAAAAATGATTTTAAAAGTTTGTTTCCATCATCAAACTCATGATTTCCGAGAGTAAAAACATCAAAATTTATTGCGTTCATAAGTTCAGCATCCGCTTTTCCTTCAAATAATGTATAATAAAGTGTTCCTGTTACCGCATCTCCTGCGTGCAGTACAAGTGTGTTTTTATTATTTTGCCTAAAATTTTTAACTGCCTGTGCAACTCTTGGCAGTCCTCCAATATGTACTGTAACAGTTTTTCCGTTGAGTTTAAGAGGCATTTTTTCCTCTTCAAGATGTGAATGATGATCATTAATATGAGCTACATTCAGTTCAAATGTCCCCGATGAGACTTGTCTGCCCACTTTACGGCTAATCTTTGCCTCCAAGTCAACTGCTGAAAATAATGTTAATGTCAATCCTAATAACAGTAATTTTTTCATAATTTCTCCTCCTTGAAAAAAATTTATATTTCTTAATATAATTATAACTTGATTTTCAAAAAAATCACTAAAAAAATAATTTTTTTTCAAAAACATAAATTTCAAATAGATTTTACAATGTTTTAAAATAAAACGATGTTATAATTTTTTAGATAATTTTTTTGAATTATCAAAAAAGAAATTTGTATCAAAAAAGAAGGAGATAATAAAATGAATATCAAGAATTTTATGAAAAAACTAATTTTAATTTTAGGAATAATTGGAATCTCAGTTACTTCATTTGGAGCAGCTAGAAGAAATAGCAAAGTTGTATATGTGAAAAGAGAGCCTTCTCGTAGAGTAATTAGAAGAAGATATATCTTTGTAAAAGTACCAAGAAGAAAAAAAGTTGTATATGTGAAAAGAGAGCCTTCTCGTAGACAAAGACGTGCAAGAATAGCCGCTGGAAGAAGATAATCCTAATTGATAAAAACTTTTTGTTATTTTGAATTTTGAAAAAATTTTATATAAAAAAGGGGCTTCAGTTAAAGTGCCCCTGTTTTTATAATTATGTATTTTCATTTAAACTTTATTTACTGATTTTTAATATTAATTTGCTAATGTGTTGCAAAAAATTATATAAAATTCCTGAAATTATACTTATTCCAATTGTCATTACTGATTTAAAGACCATTTCATCACTTATCTTTATAACAAAATGAAGTATTATAAGATGTATCAAAAATGCGAAATATGTCGAATCCGCTATCATTTTTACAATCTTGTTCCTTTTAGTAAAATTAAATTTGCACCAAAATACAAAAAAGGAAATTGTCATGATAAAAGTTCCAAGTGAATTTTTGTCAAAAAAGTCAGATACTCGTTTTCCTGTTATTATTAAAATATATTTTGAAGATAAAAAACTCAATAAAAATCCTAAAAAATAAACAGATATTATCAAAAAAAAGGGTGTTTTTTTTATTTTTTTATCGTATTTCTTTACAAAATATCCTAAAATATAATACCCAATAAATCCTGTCAATGGAAAATTAGAAAAAGGAATTTCAGCAAGATTAAAATATCGTAAATACGGATTTAAAATATTACATAAAAACCATAGAAAAACTGCAAAAAAGGTCTCTTTTTCGGCATACTTCAACACCTTCTGCAGCCACGGCGTAAGAAGATACAATCCCAGTATCATATAAATATACCAAAAATGTGATGCTGTAATTGCTTTCCCTTTCAAAACTGGCATAACTGGAATTTTTCCAAAATAAATATAGATAATATTAAATACTAAAAAAAGAGGTAAAATATTTAAAATTCTTTTTTTAAAAAATACTGTTACTTCCTCCATTTTATCAAGCAGTAAATATCCGCTAATCATGATAAATAAATTAACTCCTATCGAAATAACAGTATAGCCTCCCATCCACACATTCAAGCCAAACTGCCTGTTTAAAGTATGTAAAAATACAATAAAAATAAATGCAAAAATTCTTATAATATCAATTGCCACTAACTTTACTCTCCTTTTTTCTAAATTATACAAGAAACCAAAACTTTTTGTCAATATAATATTAAACCCTATTTAAATAACCAATGTGCAGATGTCAAACATTTGTTAAAAAAATTAAAAAAGAAATTTAAATAAAGACTATGAAAATTAAAAAAAATATGCTATACTTAATAAAGGAAAGTATAATTCAAATATAATAAAAAATATAAATAAAAAACGAAAAGAGGTTTAATATGGAGAAAAAATCAAAAATAACTGCAATGTTATCTGTTTTATTAGTTTCTGCTCCAACTACAGCTAAGAAAATCACAACATCAAACCTACGTGATAATGCAATGAGAACAACTGCAATTGAAGTTGACGAAACAAATACAGGTAACGTTGAAATGGAAGTATCAAGGAATCAAAAAGAATCTGATGTTGTTGTATTAGATGCTAATAAATTAAAATTTGACTTTAATAGTGCTACAATAAAAGATGAATACAATCCTATATTAGAAAAACTTAAAAACTACATTGAGTCTAAAAATCACAAAATCTCAATTATTGGTTATACAGATTCTAAAGGAACTAAGGAATATAATAAGGAACTATCTCTAAGAAGAGCCGAAAGCCTTGAGGAGAAATTAATTGAACTAGGGCTGTCTCCAGAAAAAATTATTGAAACAAAAGGAAATGGAGATAATAATCCAGTAGCTTCAAACGATACAGAAGAAGGAAGAGCAGCAAACAGACGTATAGAAGTTCAATTTATAAATTAAAATTTATATAAATTTTAAAAATATATTGTAATAAAAAGCCAAGTATTTTAACTCGGCTTTTTATATTTCTTATTTTTTTATATATTCACACATTTCTCTTACTAACTTTTCATCCGTTTCCAAAATTTCAAATTCATTAAATCCTTTTAATCCCATATTTATATTTTGCTTTTTGTATTCCATATTACTTTTTTTTACTTTTTTCCCAGAAAAATGAAAATTACTTGCTCCAGTAAAATTTTTTATTTCTGCAACATTTGTAACATTTAAACCTGCTCCAACAATTATTTCAATTTTATTTTTATCATTTTCATTTGAAAGTTCGACTAATTTTTTTAATAAATCTTTACCTTTTAGGCAGTTTTCTTCCTGTCCAGATGTCAATATAGCCTTAATTCCTGCTTTTTTTAATTCATGAAATGCTTTTATTGGATTTTTACATACATCAAATGCCCTATGAAAAGTTACTGGAATATTTTGAGATTCAGAAACAAAATTTTCCATATTTTCTAAATCTATTTCCCCTTCTTTTGTCAAAATTCCTGCTACTATTCCGTCAGCACCCATTTCCCTAAACATTTTTATTTCATTTTTTATAATTTTGATTTCGTGTCTGGAATATAAAAAATCGCCAAATCTAGGTCTTATTAAGACATTTATTGGAATATCCACATTTTTACGTACTTCTTCAAATAAACTTCTCGTAGGCGTAGTTCCTCCTATTATCAAATTACTGCAAAGCTCCAGTCTTGTCGCTCCTCCTCTTTGAGCATTTATGGCTGACTCCACACTATCAACACATATTTCAAGAATATATTCTTTCATTTTTATCATCTCCCGCAATCATGTTATCTAAATATAAAATTTAAATATGAAAAAACATTAGAAAATACTAGTTTACCAATATTTCTAATGTTCACTTCATTGTTTAGTTCTTTATAATCCTGCTCCAAATTCAAATCCTTTTCCAGAATATTTAAACTGTGCATTTTTTTCTGGGAATGGTGTTACTCCAAATTTTAGGGAAACTACTGGATAGTAACCTAACTTTTTGTTACTTGGCTTATCCCATTTCATTCCTGCTCCAATTTCCCATTCCAAATTTTCAAATCTATGAGTCAAAGTTGCCATTCCTAAAGTCAGTTTATTAACTTTTCTTGCATACCACGAACTCTCATAGATTTCAGGATCAGAAGATTTAGGTGCTCCATTTTGTACATATTGAATTTTTCCTCCAATCCACCAAGGTTTATCAGGATCATTTGAGAACATGTATTTTCCTTCAAATTCATGTTTTCTAAAATCAAATGTACTATTACGAGTTGCATTATTTCTATAAATTCGATCAGGTCGTTCCATTATGAAAGCATATCTAACAAACATCTTTTCCAAATATCCTGCCTCTACTTTAAAGGTTAAGTCATTAATTTTGTCAAAACCTTTCATTCCACTTGGATTAGCAGCATCAGAACCGTCTATTTGCATATCCATACCAATTTGGAAATATTTTTTATGGCTTCTTAAATTCTGAAGTTTAGCATTAAAATCATTTAGACTAAATTTATTTTGACGATAATTTTCTTCTTCCACATAACTCTTATATGCTTCTTCTTCTTCACTACTTAAAAATAATCTATCATCACTATTTACCAAAATTTTATCAATTGAATTTTTATTGGCGTTGTTAATAGAAAATTCTTGAGTATTTGAATTTCTTACCATACTTGTATTTTTTATTTGATTCTCAGTTGTATCAATTTCAGTTTCTCTATTTTTTCCTTTTTCTTTTTTTTCTAAATCAGCTGCATATCTAGGTTTTGCATTATTTTCATATTTATATAGAAAACCAATTGTAGTGTAATCATTCCCACGAATATATCTGTCATCCGAAGTAACAATAGGAGTATTATTTAAATCCCTATATATTTTTTTACCAAAACCAAAGTTTATTTTAAAATAATGATCCGATTCAAATTTCTTATTCTTCATTTTTGAAGTATCATAAACAAATCCTAACTTATGATAATTAGTTTTTAATTTTAATGCAGGTAATCCAAAAGTTGCTATGTTTCCATAAATATCATTTGCTTTATTTATTGAATTAGTATATTCAAATCCCCATTCATTGAAGTTAACTCCAAAAGTTCTTTCTTTCAAAGATTCCTTATAAACTTTTTGATTCCATCCAAGGCTTGTGTTATATGGAAACAACTGCTTGTTTTTATCAGCAAATCTATAAAGAAAGTTATCTCCCGCATCTGATACATATCCGTATTGAATTTCCCTATTAAAATCTCTATTCGACCTAAAATCTTTAAATTCATAGCCTTCATTGTTTTCAAAATTAAAGCTCACAAATCTTTTATTTGCAATATCGGCTTTAAAATAATTTCTAACATATCTATTCTTTAGCCAGTCATCTTTAAAGTGCCTGTCGTCCTTCATTGTCAAATTATAGTTAAATGTTACATTTCCGATTTGATACCTAAAATCATCTCTAAGTCCCAATGCATTTGTTGGAACTTCTACAATGTCAAAACCATCATACATTGCTCCTCCAGCTGTGGTTTTTTGGAAAGTAACTGTCGCATCGTTTGTAACTTTCACATCATATTTATGATTTTTTTTCGAGGTATTGTCAAAAAATGTTGTAAACAGTCTTGTGTCAAGAGTAAAAATTCGCATTGACGGACTTTGCTTTATAGTTTTTCCACTAGCATCTCTTGCAACTTTATAACCTGTTTTTGAATCTAAGTCTTCTACTTTCCGTCCGTTTCTAAATTCAGGCACTGCTAAACTGCTGTAATCACGATTTTCAAATGCCAAATTATAACCAATAAACGAATTTTTTAGTGGAATATCAATTCTATCATTTCCTGTATTGAATCTTTGAGATCTATATTTTTCATAAAGAATCTTTTTAGGACGACGAATTGTTTCATTATCTTGATACACTTTATAAATCCTACTTTCATCAGTTGTTGCAGAATTTAAGAATAATGAATTATAATTTTCATTATCACGTGTGTAGTCATACTCATATTCTTTTTTTCTTATATCAACTTGCTTTACTTGTGCACCAAAATAAAGAGTATTTGTCAAATTTTGATAACCTGTTTTAGGCTGATATCCAAAAAAGTCGCTCTCCCTAAATGGATAATAATTTCCAAAAGTTAGTCCCCATTCTTTTCTTTTGTCATACGCAACATTCTGAACCCAATGAACTGTACTGTCTTCACCTCTATCACGCATTCCAAGAAGTTCTCCATATTCATCCTTATCAGAATCTAGATAATCCAATTTTAATTTAGGTCCTCTAAAATCAATTCCATAACTTCTTTTTTTTCTGTAGGAATTCAAATCTCCAATATATCCTGGATTAATATCACGAAAATCCTCATTATCAATTGTTATTGAAACATTTGAATTTCCATTCGTATATTTTATGCTTTTATATAAATCAACATCGGTTTTACGTGGATCCAAATTATCAGCTTCTACAATTTTGTCGTTTATTTCTGTCAATGCTTTAAGAGCATGTTTACTCTGTGTCCAATAATATCTCGCATTAAACTCACCGTTTTGACCAAGTTCCTGATTGACATTAAAATCCCAGAATCCAATGTAGCTGTATTTATCTACATAATCTGTGTAATCATCCTTTAATTCATTTCCATTAGCAGCATACATAAGATTTGTTGTAATATTTTGATAATTTAAATTCCATATTCCGTAACCTGTATCATAAAATTTTCTATCTTCTTTAGCTTTTTTTGGAGCATTTATAACTTTATGATTCCATTTAAAGTCCCATTCTTTCCTATGATTCCCAATTGGAACTACAAACCTGTTCACAAATATGTTTCCTGAATTATTTCCCCAGAAAGCATAATCATTTGAAAATTTTAATGCCAATTTTTTCTTTGTACTCAATTCAAAATCAACAAATCCCTGTGCAAGAGGTCCTAAATCATAGTCAAATCCCATAATTCCAAAAAAACCTCTATCACTATCCATTCCTATATATGGAAATAACGTAGCCCTTTGAGTCGATGGTTTTAATGAAGTTACATAATATGGTAACTTAAACCAAGTTTTTCCGCCTGCAAAAAGCCCGATATTTCTTGCAATCGCTTTTCTATTTGGATAAATCTCTAACTCATCTGCATTTATTTTATAACTTGGATTTTCATACGGACTTGTAGTAAACCACCCATTTTTTATAAAAATTAATTTATTCCCTTGAGTCAAAGTTTCTTCTCCGCCATAACGTAATTTGAGTTTAGTATCGTAACTTTCTGAATTAAATATTTTTGCTAATTTTGTATCCATATCAAAAATAAGGTTATCAGCTTTTATAATTTGAGAACCTTGAGTAAATTCAACATTTCCAGAGCCTGAAAGTATATTTTTATTAGCAATTTTTCTTAATTTATCTGCATTTATTGTAAAATCTCCATATTTTACAGTAACGTTACCTTCAGTATTTATTTCTTCTGTTTCTAGATTTATTGTAGATTTTTCTGTTTTCAGTTCTATTACTTCTCCAGCAGCATTCAGCTTTCCAAAAAGTATAATATAAAACAGTAAAATAAACAATACTTTATATCTCATTATTTTCATTTTTTCAACCTTTTATCTTTAATTATATAATACCAAAATTATACCATACTTTTATGCTTATAACAATTTATTTCACATTTGAGATAGAATAAAAAAAATTAAATTTTCTTAGATAATCCAAAAATCAAAATCTTCACTTATCTGATCGTATTTTTTATCTTTTCCTAATATATCTGTAAATTCTTTAAACTCTTCTCCCATTCTTCTTAGATATTCTTCATTTCCTACAACTTCTTCTATTTTTTCAGAAATTCCATCCCACGCTTTATAAATATCTGGTATTATTTTTAATCCTTCCTCCGTTATTTTTGAAAAAGAATTTTTTCCAGCCTTTTCTCTTTTAACATATCCTTTAGCAACTAATTTATCAACAAATCTTGTAACCGTTGAAGGGGCTATTGCTAATGTTTCTGATATTTGATTTACTGTGAGCCCTTTTTCTTCTTCTTTTAATATAATCATAAGAAAACCATGTGTTGGATAAATATCCATTTTTTCAAATGACTCTTCCGCTATTTTATTGACCATTCTAAACATCTTTGAAATTGTAAAGTACATACATTTTTGAATTTCTAATTTTCCTTTGTTATTCATAAATTATTCACTTCCTTACTTTTTTATTTATTATTTACCATATATTTTTCCCAGTAAAACAGCCATGTCAACTTAATAACAATATAAACGGGAATAGCAACAAACGCTCCTCCAATTCCAAACAATGCTCCCCCGACAAGAACGACCAGAAGCGTTGTAATTGGATGCATTTCTACAGATTTTCCTGTCAGCCACGGTTTTACAATATTTGCTTCTATCGTCTGGACAATAGTAATCAGTACCACTATCAGGATTACCAACTTAAATGATTTTGTAAAAGCATATAGTATTGCAGGAATCAGTCCAATAAAAGGCCCAATAAATGGAATTACATTTCCAAATCCTACAATTACTGAAAAAAGAATGCTATAATCCATTTTCAAAAAATGAAATATAACGAATGATACAACCCCCACTATCATACTGTCAAGCGCTGTTACAAGAATATATTTCCCTATTGTCTCATCCATATTCTTTATAAGTACTATCAATTCTTCCCTGTCCATATTTCTCAAAATTCGTTTTACCCCATTTTCAATATTATCATAACTGAAAATAAGCATTATTGTAAAAATTGGCGTCATAAACAGCAAACTAAATGTACTGCTTATAAGGGAAAAACTCGAACTTAGAACATTTATCGCATTGGAAACTATCGCATCTTTGGAACTCATAAGCGAACTTCGCAAGTCAATATTATTGCTTTCAAGAAAACCAAAAAAGTTGTTTTGAAGTTTTTCCTGATTTTTTAATAAGAAATCTGTAAGACTTGATATCTGCTTTGTAATTATTGGCACAATTGTCAAAATTACATAAAGAAAAATTACAAAAAATACTGATAATACAAGTAAGATTGCCGCTGTTCGGCTCAATTGAAATTTTCTCTTTTTATTTTTCTGAGAAATTTCATTAAATACTTGCATTTTTCGCCTTCTTTCCTCATTGCTTACATACATTTTTTCAATTTTTTCCAATTCATCCAGTTTACTGTTCTTTACATCATTTCCATTCCTGTCCTTTTCACTAATCATATCAATAAAAGGCATAAGGCAATATACTATTACAAATGATAAAATAAATGGGAAAATAGTACTTGTAACCATTCTTACCGGTTTTGCAAAATTATCATAAACCTTAAAAAATAACAAAAGTGCTAAAAGTGCCAGTACTACCACTATCAGCACATTTCTTAGTTTTAATAATTTTTCTTCATCATAAAACTTCATTTACTCTTCCTTTCTGCCTGCTAAATCCTATCCAAAGGTTTTTTCACTCTTTTTGTTAAACACAATGTCAATCGGGCATCCTTCAAATCCAAAATATTCTCTTAGCTTGTTTTCAATGTATCTTTGATAAGAAAAATGTATTAATTCCGGATTGTTTGCAAAAAATACAAATTTTGGCGGTGCTTGACTTACCTGTGTTGCATAATTTATTTTTACCGCCCGTCCTTTTCTTGTCGGAACTGGATTTTGAGCTATCATTTCTCCTAAAATTTGATTCAATAACCCTGTTGTTATCTTTTTATGATACTCTTCATTGATAAATTTAGCCTGTTCCAGTATATTTAACGTTCTTTTACCAGTCAATGCGGAAATCATAATAATTGGAGCATAGTCTAAAAATGCCAAGTCTGCCTTTACTAAGGCACTAAATTCCTTTAAACTGCTATTATCCTTTTCAATTAAATCCCATTTATTTACAGCAATAATAATAGGTTTTCTCTCCTCATAGATCATTCCTGCAATTCTTTTATCCTGATCTGTCAAAAGTTCTGTTGCATCTAGCATAAGCACACACACATCTGCTCTCTTTATTGCCTTTATCGCACGTAATACGCTATAATACTCAATATCATCTTCCACTTTGGATTTTCTACGAATTCCTGCTGTATCAATTAATGTATAAGTTTCTCCATTATATTTCAAGCTTGAATCAATCGAATCTCTAGTCGTTCCCGCAATATCACTTACAATCGAACGTTCTTCGTTTAAAAGCTTATTTACAAGTGAAGATTTTCCAGCATTCGGTCTTCCAAGAATTGCAATATTAAGCCCTTCTTCTGTCCGTTTTATTTTCTTATCCTCAAATTTATCAATTACAGCATCCAGCAAATCTCCTAAATTAGTTTTATGCTCACCTGAAATTCCAATAACCTCTTCAAATCCCAGTCCATAAAATTCAAAAATATTTTCCTGGTCACGCATATAATTGTCAATCTTGTTTACAGCTACAACAACCTTTTTATCCTGCCTTCTAAGTACAGTTGCCACATCCTCGTCAAGCCCAGTAATCCCAGCTTTTCCATCTACTAGAAATATAATTACGTCCGCCTCGTCAATTGCAACCTGTGCCTGCTGCTTAATTTTCCCCATCATAAAGTCTTCTGTTCTTGGCTCAAGCCCTCCTGTATCAACTAAAATAAATTCTTTCCCGCTCCACTCCATCTCACGGTAAAGCCTGTCTCTAGTAACTCCTGGCTCATCCTTTACGATTGAAAGCCTATCACCCACCAGCTTATTAAATAATGTTGATTTCCCCACATTAGGTCTACCAACAATCGCTACTGTATGTTTCATATTTTCCTCCATTTTTTATTTATTTTTTCACTTTAAATTATCAATTCAATTTTTTATAATTTACAAAAAATTCCTAAAACTCAATTTTATTTAATTTTCCTAACTTTTATGACTCTCCTCTCAAAAATATTCAAATAATTTTAGAAGAATTTGAATATATACTCAAACCTATTTAAAATTAAACTACTAAAAATTATATAGATTTAGGGTTTGAGTAAAATAGTCATAGCCTTTTGAGTTTAGTTTTAAAGCAGTTTTACTATACAATATATTTTATCATATTTTTTATATTTTTATTAGTCTTTTTTACTGATATTCCAGAAAAAGTGCAAATAAAATAAAGACTAGAGCATTATCTTCAGCCTTTTTGTAAATATTTTTAATTTTTATATACATTACTTCTTTTTCCTATTTCAATTACTAACACTATAAGTTCTTCATTTTTTATTTATGCTATTATTCTAAAATTACCAATTCTATATCTCCATAAATTTTTAAAATTATTAGACAACTTCTTAACATAAAAACAAACTTTGTAATGAAGAAAATTAATTTTCCATTTCTCTTTTTATTCACACAAAAAAACACCCAAACTCCAATTCTCCAGTTTAGGCGTATTTTTAAAAATCTAATCAAAATTATGAAACTATTAACGGTAACAATACTGCAATAATAGCCATTAGAGCAGGTAGTCCCTGCAATAAAAATATTTTTTTGGAAACTGTGACAGAACCATAAACAGCTGCACAGATAATACAAATCAGGAAGAAAACTGCAATTTGAATTTGAAATTCCCCAGTTTCAGTTAAACTCCATATTAATCCTGAGGCAAGAAAACTGTTGTATAATCCTTGATTTGCCATCATTTTTTTTACACGCTCATCTTTTAAGAATTTTGAATCAAGTCCAAAATTTCGTTGTATAGTTTCACTTTCATTGAAATACATTTCAAGAATTAATATATAGTAATGCTCAATTGCCACAAATAATATTAATATGAGTGCCAGTATGCTCAAAATAATTCTCTCCCTTCTTTATATTTTCATGTTCTTTTTTTAGTTTAATCTCTTACACTTAAAATTACAGGTTTTCCATCAATAATAGCAAGGCTGTGTTCGTATTGGGCTGAACGTTTTCCATCTTTGGTAACTGCAGTCCACATATCTGATAGAACTTTTACTTTATAAGTCCCAACATTTACCATCGGCTCAACTGTAATTACCATTCCATCTTCAATTTTAGCCCCTGTTCCAGCTTTTCCATAATTTGGAATAATTGGGTCTTCGTGCATTTCCTTTCCTACTCCATGCCCTGCAAAATCTCTCACAAGCGAGAATCCAAAACTCTCTACATACTCCTGAATAGCATGCCCAATATCTCCAATTCTGTTTCCGGCACGTGCCACTTCAATTCCGATATCTCTCGCCTTTTCAGTAACTTCCATAAGTTTTTTAGAAGTTTCATCAATTTCTCCTACAGCATAAGTAATCGCAGCATCACCAAAATATCCATCAAGCACTGTAACCGTATCAACTGTCAGAATATCGCCTTCCTTCAGTATCTGCTTTTTGCTTGGAATACCGTGAACAACAACTTCATTTACAGAAATACAAGTTGCAGCTGGATAAGGAGGATATGGATGTCCTACATCATAACCCTTCGTTCCTGGAATTGCTCCTTGACTTCTAATGTAGTCTTCAGCGATTTGGTCCAGTTCGTATGTGCTGATTCCAGCTTTTACGTATTTTGGCAATACATCTTCAAAAAGTCTTGCGATTATTTCATTAGCTTTTTTTATCTTTTTTATTTCATCCAATGTTTTATAAATTATCATTTTTTGTACTTCTTCTTTCTAAATTCTTTTTTTATTTTTTTAGTATATATATATTGAACAGTTCAATACTTTTTTGCAAAAAGCCTTGTCCTTTTAAAAATAAAATTTTATTAATCATCAAATAAATTTAGCAATATTACTTTAAAATTAAATTCAAGTTCTAAATTTTCTTAATTTTTACCAATTTAACCTTAGATAATTTTGAAAATATTTACTATTTTTCCAAAATATCAATGATATCTTTTGTAATTTCTTCCAGTTTTTTTGCACCATCTACGCTGTAAACTTTATTTTGTTTTTTATAAAAGTCCAATACTGGTGCTGTCTGTTCGTTATAAACTGCCAAACGTTTTTTTACTGTTTCTTCATTATCGTCTGCCCTTTGTTCCAAATCTTCTGGATTTTCATCAACTGGCGGATTGTATTTTATGTGATAAATTTTACCAGTTTTTTTCGATACCCTTCTTCCTGTGATTCTTTCGATAATTTCTTCATCACTAACTTCAAGTGCGATTACTTTTTCAATTTCTCTGTTTGATTTTTCCAAAATTTTGTCAAGTTCTTCAGCTTGAGCCACCGTTCTTGGAAAACCATCCAAAATAAATCCTTTTTTACAGTCTTCCTCCTGCAATCTTGCTTCCACAAGTCCATTTACGATTTCATCAGAAACCAATTTCCCTTCATCCATCAATTTTTTTGCTTCCAGTCCTAACGGAGTCTTATTCGCAATCGCCGCTCTCAAAATATCTCCTGTTGAAATTTGAGGAATTTCATATTTTTGAATTAATTCCTTTGCCTGAGTACCTTTTCCTGCTCCTGGCGCTCCAAATAACACTATATTCATAATTATTTATCCGATATTTAAAATTAAATACCGCTCCTTTCCAAATTTATTTTTTCACATCTAATTTTAACATTTTAAAAGCCATTTTTCAATTTTCTTTTTTAAATTTTCAAAAAAAATAACCAAAAAAGAAAAAAAACTGAATTTAATCCAGTTTTTTCTGCTAAAGAATTATTTAGCTACTTTAAGTTAGAGCGGGTATTAAACCCATATTTATATTTTACCACATTTATATATTTTATCAATACTTTTTTTTAATTTTTTTATTTTTTATTTACTTCTTCAGATAATTTAAATCTCTTAACTAATTTTTAAATTTTCTTATAAGTTGTTTATAAATTTTTTAAAACAAGTTCTGAGATATCTTTAGCTCTTAATTTATAGTTATCAAGCATAGTCTCCCCATCTGCACTTTGCCCAAAAATATCCTGTATTCCATGTTTTACAACTTTTGTAGGATGAACTTCTGACAAGTATTCTGAAACTGCACTTCCAAGTCCTCCAATTACCGAATGTTCTTCACTTGTCACGATAAATTTACATTCTTTTGCTGCTTTTAAGACTGTTTCCTCATCTAAAGGCTTAATTGTTGACATATTTATAACTCTTGCCTTTATTCCTTTATCTCTTAGCAGTTCTGATGCTTTTAATGCTTCATTTACCATAAGCCCTGTAGCAATTATCGCAACATCATTTCCTTCTACAAGAGTTACAGCCTTTCCTATCTCAAATTTATAGTCATTATCAAATATTACAGGAATATTAAGTCTTCCAAGTCTTATATATACAGGTCCTTCATATTCTGATGCTGCAAAAATCATTTTTTCTGTTTCTGTTGCATCTGCAGGACAAAGTACTGTCATTCCTGGAATTGGACGCATTAAAGCAATATCCTCTACAGATTGATGCGATCCTCCATCTTCTCCTAATGAAACTCCTGCATGAGTTGGACAAATCTTAACATTTAATTTTGGATATGCCACACTATTTCTTATCTGGTCATATGCTCTTCCTGCTGCAAACAAGGCAAAAGTCGAAGCAAACGGTATCTTTCCAGTTGATGCGACACCTGCTGCCGTGCCAATCATATCAGCTTCTGAAATTCCTACATTTATATGTCTTTCTGGAAACTCTTTTTTAAAATATGCAGTCATTGTTGATTTTGACAAGTCTGCTTCCAGTATCACCACATCTTTATTTACTTTTCCCAATTTAACTAACGCTTCTCCATAAGCCACTCTAGTTGATTTTTTTTCCATTCTCATATTCTCCTATTTTTATATTGATATTCAGTTATTTTTAAAAGTTTATAATATCCTGTTAGCACAGTAATTTTAATCTTAACTCAATTCTTCCATTGCCTTCTTGTATTCTTCATCATTTGGAGCAGCCCCGTGGAATCCAGCGTTATTTTCCATAAATGAAACACCTTTTCCTTTTACAGTGTTTGCAACTATTACTGTCGGCTGTCCTTTAACTGTTCTTGCTGTGTCAAGAGCATTTATGATTTCTTCATAATTGTGTCCGTCAATCTCGATTACATTCCATTTGAAAGCCTTGAATTTTTCTCCAACTGGAGCGACATCCATTACATCCGAAACTTTTCCGTCAATTTGCAAATTGTTATAGTCAACTATCGCAACTAAATTGTCAAGCTTGTAATGTGCAGCGGTCATAGCCGCTTCCCAAATTTGACCTTCCTGCAATTCTCCATCTCCTAGAATTGCATAAACTCTGTAGTCATTATTGTAAATTTTTGCGCTCAAAGCCATTCCGTTTGCTGCAGATAATCCTTGACCAAGTGAACCTGTTGACATTTCAACTCCAGCCAGTTTTTTCATGTCAGGATGCCCTTGAAGCGGAGAATGCCATTTTCTAAGTGTTGGAATAAGATTTTTCCCTTCATCTCCTAAAAATCCTTTTTCTATCAAAGCCGCATACAGTGCAGGAGCAGCATGCCCCTTACTAAGAACTAATCTGTCTCTGTTTTCCATTTTTGGATTTTTTGGGTCAATATTCATTTCCTTCCAGTAAAGCACAGCCAGAATATCAGCAATCGAAAGTGAACCTCCCGGATGTCCTGATTTTGCCCTGTAAATCATTTCAATAATATCTTTTCTAAGTTTTTTTAAAATTTTTTGAATTTCCTCAACTTTCATAAAAAGCCTCCTCTAAATCAATATTTTTATACCAGTACATAGTTAAATAAAACAAAACTGAACTCCTTTACATTGCTCAAAAGTTTCTTGTTCTGTCAGTATAATATTAAAAGAAACAAGCATATATGTAAAAAGGGAGTATACATTTAAAATAGCAACCCCCTTTATATTTTTACAAAAGCAGCATCTATTTATTTAGCAATTCTATATACTGCTTAACCAGTTCTATTTTTTCTGAATTCATATCCATTAATTTTCGAATTATTTCTCCGATATTTATATCTGAAAATTCTTCGATTATCTCATTAGTAAGCTCCTTTTTCAAATCCGACATATCTTTGTCTGTATATCCTATTATTTTAAATAGTTTCAGATGATCTATCTTCAATATTTTAGCAATTTTTTTTAGCAGAAGCGGATTTGTCATATTATGCTTGCCTGATTCTAGATTAGATAAATAGGCTGGACTTATTTTTAACATTTCAGCCATCTCTCTTAACCCTATATTTTTTTGTAATCTTTTGTTTTTTATATAGTACCCTAATGCTTCTACAAGATTAGAGTTTGTTTTTATACTGTCATTTCCAGCCATTTTTTCACCTTATCAATTTATTCATATGCAAATATAATATCATAATTTTATGATTTTGTGAACTGCTGAAACTTTTTGCCGTGTAACAAATGCAGTCTATAGTTTATTTTTTCTTTTGCCCATAGTAAGCATTAGCTCCGTGTTTTCTCAGAAAATGCTTATCCAATAATTCCTGCTGCATTGGTTTTATATCCTTATTTACCATTTCAGTAAACATTGCCATTTTTGCTACTTCCTCCAGCACAACAGAATTATAGACAGCTTTATCAGGGGTTTTTCCCCATGTAAAAGGCCCATGACTGTTCACAAGAACTCCTGGAATATATTCAGGATTTAGATCTCTTTTTTTAAAAGTTTCTATAATTACTGTTCCTGTTTCTTTTTCATATTCTCCGGCAATTTCTTCAGGTGTCATTTTTCTTGTACAAGGTATTGAACCATAGAAATAGTCAGCATTTGTTGTCCCATAAGCAGGTATGTCTCTTCCACTTTGAGCCCATATTGTGGCATTTGTTGAATGAGTATGGACGATTCCTCCTATTGAAGGAAATTTTTTATAAAGTTCAATATGTGTAGGAGTATCTGATGAAGGGTTTAAATCACCTTCCACAACATTTCCATCCAGATCCACCACTACCATATCTTCCACTTTCATTGTTTCATAGTCCACGCCGCTAGGTTTTATAACAATCAGATTTTTTTCTCTGTCAATTCCGCTCACATTTCCCCAAGTAAACAATACTAGCCCTTTTTTTGGCAATTCTAAATTTGCCTTAAATACTTGTTCCTTTAATTTTTCCAGCATTAGATAAATCCACCTTCCTTCATTTTATCCAGCATCCATTGCTTTGCCTTTTTTACTTCCTCAATTGGATTATCTGATTTTTCAGTCCACATTTCTATTAAAAAAGGTCCTTTATAATTTAATTCCTTTAATTTTTTAAATACTTTTGGAAAATCTACACACCCATCTCCAAAAGGAACTTCCTTAAATTTCCCTTCAAAAGTGTCAGTTACTGCTAAAGTATCCTTTAAATGAATTCCTGTTATTTCTCCATTTTTTATTCCAAGTTCCAATTCCTTCAGCGTGTCATTTTCAGGCCATGCCGTCAAATTTCCTACATCGGGATAAACCTTTAGCCATGGAGATTTAATTATATCCGCATATTCCATATATTTTGTAATGGAATTGATAAATGGGTGATCCATAATTTCTATTGACAATGTTACATTATATGAGGAAGCCCATTCTACCGCCTTTTTCAAATTTTCAGTAAAATATTTTTTAGTCTGCTCGCTGCCTTCTTCGTAATAAACATCGTATCCAGCCATCTGAATCGTTCTAATTCCCATTTTATCTGCAAAAATTATTGCCTTTTGCATAAGCTCCATAGCCTTTTCCCTAGTCTTTTCATCCATACTTCCCATAGGAAATCTTCTATGTCCGCTAAAGCACATTGACGGTATTCTAACTCCTGTATCTATTAAAGCCTTATGAATTCTGTTTATTTCGTCATCGGACCAATCCAGTCTTGCAAGCCTTTCATCAGTTTCATCTATAGAAATTTCCACAAAATCATATCCGCATTCTTTAACAAGCTTTATTCTCTCAACCCAGTCAATATCTTTAGGAAGAGCTTTTTCATATATTCCTAAATTTAATTTATTAAGATCCTTCATATTATTCCTCTATTTCCAATATTTATCAATTTCTGCTTTAAATGCTCTGGCAGCTGCCGCAGGATCTTCTGCTTCAGTAATTCCACGCCCTGCAATAAATGTAAACACATCTACACCTTCAAATAATTTTAGTGTATCAGTATTAAGTCCACCTGTTACAGAAACTTTAAATCCCATTTCAATTAATTTCTTGACTTTATTCAAGTCCTTTTCTCCCCAAGTTTCTCCAGCCAGCAAGGCATCTCTGCTTTGATGATAAATAGCCTGATTAATTCCCGCATCTAACCAAAGCTGAGCTTGTTCATAAGTCCAGTCACCGTACAGTTCCACTTGAATTTCTCCACGTTCTCCACGTTCTTCCTTTATAGCTTTTAAAGCCGCTTTCATTGTAGGAATTGTTGCAGAACAGATACAAGTCATCCAGTCTGCTCCACGTACAGCATTATTTTTAGCAACTGTTCCCCCTGCATCTGCACATTTTGTATCTGCCACTATTATTTTATCAGGAAATAAATTTCTTAACACTTCAACTAATTCACTCCCAACTTGTAGCAAGCACACTGTCCCAGCTTCTATTACATCAACTTCTTCCCCAACTGATACTGCTGCTTTTATCGCACCTTTCAAATCCGAATGATCAAGTGCAACTTGTAATAATGGTTTTGCCATCACTTTTCCTCCATTTCATATTTATGCATTTTTAAAATATACTCAAACTCTTAAAAAATTATTTAAGAAAGAGTTTGAGCAATTTAAAGTGGTTTTTTTATATGTTATGCTTTTTCTTCTATCAAGTTATAAATATCTTGTGATGTTTTAGCCTCTCTTATTTTTTCAAAAATATCTTCATCATCAAAAAGCATTACAATTTGAGGTATTGCTTCTCCTGCATGAACTTCATCATTTTCAGCTGCCAGTCCAATTAATATATCCACTTCCTGTCCATCTGGAAATGATACAGGATTTTTCAAAGTAACAAGACTGAAAGAATTTTTATTAACTCCCATTTCAGGACGTTCATGTGGCATTGCCAATCCTGGAGCCAAAATGTAGAAAGGTCCTAACTCCTTTGTTCTTTTTATTATATTTTCTATGTATTTTTCCTCTATTGAATTACTTTCCAAAAGAGGTTTCATACATACTTTTATTGCTTCTTCCCAATTATTTGCCTCCTGCTGTAACACAACAGAATTATTTTCTTTCAAAGAATCCAGCAAATTCATAAAAATCTCCTCTCAACTTTTATTTTTTAAGCTATTCCAGCTTCTGTCAATTTACTTTCTAGCTCTTTTTCATCAAGTAAATTTAAAAGTCCAACTATTTTTGTATTTGGTCCACCTTTTAATTCAGAGGCGATATGAGTTGAAGCAAGAACTAAATCATAATTTGAAAGTCCTGATTTAGCTTCTCCCAGACTGCATGAATTTACATCTGCTTGTACTCCCAATTTTTGTAAAACTTTTCCAACTTTTAACTTCATAATCATACTTGTTCCCATTCCACTTCCGCAGACTGCTAATACTTTTATCATCACTATTCACTTCTTTCCTTTTTTTATTTTAATTTTCTTCTAAATCTACTGTTCCTTCATAATATTGCTCTTTATTTTTAGATTTTGCATATTGAATTTGAGGAATTATAAGCATTGCAGCAATTACCAATACATATCCTATTATTCCTAAATATTTCATTACAAATCCTTGCGCTAGCCATACTGTACTTTGGTCGATATTTCCATGCCATCCACCTTTTAATTGGAATAAAGCTACCGCAACAGCTCCGCATAGTACCTGCAATACTCCTGATACAGCTGATAATATGAATGCAGCTCTTGCTCCCCCACGTTTATCAGCATACACAGCAATAGTTGCATTATCAAAGAATACTGGAACGAATCCTGTTATAATAAATACAGGTGATTTGAATATTAATAATCCTGCTATTGAAATAAATTGAGCTATTGTTCCTACTAAAAATCCGAATAATACTGCACTTGGCGATCCAAATCCATAAGAAGCCGCACAATCTACTGCAGGCAATGATCCAGGCAATATTTTATTTGAAATACCTTGGAATGATACTGTCAATTCTGATACGAACATTCTAACTCCTGTTTTCAAAATTGTTAAATATACTGCAAATAATAATGTTGTTGAAACAATATAAGTACCAAATGAAAGTTTTTTAGGATCAAATGCCCCTGCTGCAACACCATTAGGATTTATAACTGGACAAGTCTGTACACTATTTTCAATAACACATTTACCAAATTTCGCAGTAAAGAATTCAGGCCCTAACACCCACATTATTATTCCAAAGAATACTATCATTATAAGTCCTGTTGCAATAATATCATCGTGAAGCATTGATAACCATTTAGGCAATTTCAAATCATCTAGTTTCTTTTTAGGATTTCCTATTTTTGGTGCCAATTTATCTGCTACCCATATAGCAAACATTTGCTGATGTCCTATCGCAAATCCAGCATTTTCTGTTAATCTTTGAGTTGGTTCCACTGATAAGTTTGATCCAACTGCCCAATATATTCCTGCAAAAATTCCTATTAATATTACTCCCTTTATATTTTGGAACTGAGGAAACAGGAAGAATATCATCCAAGCTGCTGTAGAAGCCTGTTGTTGCATAATATGCCCTGTTATGAACAATGTTCTTACTTTAGTAAATTTTCTAAATAACACTAATAGTATATTTATAACAAATCCTATAAGAAGTGCCATCATAACTGCTGCCGCCAAATTAGATTTGGATGAATCCTGTTCAATAATATTTTTTATTGCTTCATCCACAGCCTGCAATCCAAAGTAAGGATCTATAACGGCCGCATTTAATTCAAATTTAGTCTTTAATGCCGCTAGTATTGGTCTAAATGTTGTTACTAGCCCTCCTGCACCGACATTTAATATCATATATCCTACAGTTGCCTTAATAAACCCTCCAACTGCCTCGTATATTTTTTTACCTAAGAACAAATATCCAACAAAAACCAGTAAACCTACAAAAAATTCTGGCTTAGTTAAAATATTTTGTCCAAACCACGTTCCAATTGCCATTAATAAATTCATGATTTTTCTCCTTTATATATTTTTTTAATAATTTCATTTTATCAAATATTTTTCCATATATTTAATTTTCCTACAAGAATGATTTAAATGGCAAATCAGGTTCTATTGTAAATGCGTCTTCAAATCCTCTTCTGTACATATACTCCATATCATCTTTGTTATCAGGGAATACAAATTTTCCTCCAGGCTGCCATATATATGGCTTAAATTCATACTTCATTCTATCTTTTCTATAATTCCACAATAATGTTATTTCTTTTGGATCTGCCATAAAGTTAGACCAGATATCGTGATGAAGCGGTATAACAACTTGTGTTTTCAATTCTTCAGCTACTCTTAGCACATCTGAAGAAGTTAATTTATCTGTCATTCCTCTTGGATTATCTCCATATCCTACAAATGCCACATCTACTTTATTTTCATCTCCATGTTTTACAAAATAGTTTGAATGGTGCGAATCTCCTGCATTGTAAATATTTCCACCTGTTGTTTCAACTAAATAGTTTACTGCCATTTCATCCATATCAGGCGGTAAATTTCCTTTTAATGTTACATCTTCAGCAACTGTTAAAAGCATAGTTCTGTCAAATGATTCTAATGCTTTTATTTTTGCATCTTTTATTGTAATTTCATCTCCTGGTTTTACTTGTACCAGTCTATCTTCAGGCACTCCCCATTTTCTCCAAATTTCAATACATGTTTTTGGTCCTACGAATTTTGCTTCTGGACAATTTTTTACAACTGCCGCTGCAACATTTACATCTATATGATCACTATGTGAATGTGTTGCAAGCAATGCATCAAGACCTTCTATTGCAAAAGGATCTATTACACACGGAGTAAGTCTCAAGTTTGGCTGTAAAGCTACACATCCGACTGCTCTTTGATGCTGGTGCTTAGGTTTCATTAATTTATTTTTTTGACTTCTTTTACCTGTTGCTACCCAGATATCCATTGCAATATTTGCATTTCCTTCTGTTTTTATCCAAAGTCCCATGTTTCCAAGCCACCACATTGCTACAGTTTTTGGTTTTACTACTGTTTCGGCTATTTCCTCATTTAACCAAGTTCCCCATTCAGGAAATGTTCCTAAAATCCAAGATTCTCTTGTGATTTCATCTAATTTTGACATAATTGTCCCTCCTAAAAATGTTATTAAATTGTATATACCGTTTTCTTTTTGCTAACAATAGTATACCCCACTTTTTTTTAAAGTCAATAATTTTTCAAAAAAATTTTTATAAAAATAAAAGAGGCATAATCAGCCTCTTCTAAAATGTTATTATTAAAACAAATAATTTTTAAATTTGTATATTATTGTCTATTCTCATCTATCTTCCAAAATTCTTTTGAATTTTCTTCATATCCCTGTCAATGTCTTTCCTTTTCAACGATTCCCTTTTATCGTGCATTTTTTTACCTTTTGCCAGCCCTATTTCCATTTTTACAAGCCTTTGCTTTGTATAAACTGAAATTGGAACAATGGTATATCCCTGTTCCTTAATTTTTTCGCTCCATTTCTTTATTTCACGTCTATTCAAAAGTAATTTTCTCACACGAGATTCTGCTACATTATTAATATTTCCAAATTCATAAGGTGTAATATGCATATTCATTACAAAAACTTCATCCCGTATAATTCTTATAAAACTTTCTTTTATGCTGACTTTTCCAGCTTTTACCGATTTTACTTCTGTTCCCACAAGCTCAATCCCTGCTTCAATCTTATCTTCTATGAAATAATCGTGAAAAGCCTTTTTATTTCTAGCTAATACTGGCATTTTCCCTCCTTCCAATATTCTTTATTCCTCTTCAGCCTCCTCGATTTTTGCTCTTTCTTCCACATAAGGTATGACCTCAATTTCCATTTTTGTATAACTTGCACTTACAACACTTACTTTCATTGTGCTTCCCATAGTATAAGACTCATTATTTCTTTTATCTATGATTTTAAAGTTTTCCTCATCATAAATAAAATTATCACGTGCTGTTGCAACATTGTAAACCACTTCTATGTGATTTTCTAGTTCCATAAATATTTTATTTTTATTCATCCCGCTAAGTCTAGCAATATAAACTTGTCCAATTTTATCTTGCATATACTCAATTAATTTGATTTTTACACTGTCTTCTTCCAGTTTATCCGCTATTCTTTCAGTTTTCGAAATACTTGAGGCAATTGCTTCAAAATTAGCTCCATATTTAATTTTTTCTTTTTCATTCATAAATTTTTCAATCGAACGTCCAAGCATTCTATGAACAATTAAGTCAGAATATCGACGTATCGGTGATGTAAAGTGCAAATAATATTTAGAAGCAAGACCAAAATGTCCCAGATTTTTGTTGGCATATCTTGCACGCTGCATTGCCCGTAAAATCAGTTTGTGAATCAAATACCCTTCTGGCAGCCCTGTTGTTCTTTCTATTATGTTCTGAAATTTGCCAGGATGCATTTCTTCCAGTCCTTTTAAGGAATATCCAAATTTTATCAGAGTTTCATTTAATGCTTGAACTTTCGCCTTGTCAGGATCTTCGTGGACTCTATAAATTGCTGGAATTTCTTCCCAAAAAAGTTTTTCCGCCACAGTTTCATTTGCGATAACCATAAAATCTTCAATAATTCTTTCTGCTTCCCCTCTAGAACGCAATACGATGTCCTTTACGGCTTTATTCTCATCTAAGACTACCTTTATCTCAGGTAATTCAAAATCAATGCTCCCACGTCTCTTTTTGTTGTTTCTGATGATTTTAGATAATTCCAGCATATTTTTTAGCATTTCATCAATTTTTCTATATTTATCATAAAGACCTTTGTATTCTTTAGATTCTTCATTTTTTTCCAAAATTGTATTTACATTTTCATAAGTCATTCTGTATTTAGATTTTATAACCGATTTGTAAAAATCATTTCTTACAACTTTACCTTTTTTATCCAAATCCATTTCTACAGTAAAAGTTAGTTTGTCCTCATTCGGATTAAGTGAACATAAATTATTTGACAATTTTCTTGGTAACATAGGAATTACCCTGTCTACAAGATAAATTGAGTTTCCACGCTTCAATGCTTCTGTATCAATCTCGCTATTTTCCCGTACATAGTAAGAAACATCGGCAATGCTTACAAAAAGTTTATACCCATCTTCTGTTTTTTCCACATAAACTGCATCATCCAAATCTTTCGCATCAGAGCCATCAATTGTAATAATATCAAGATGCCGCAAATCTTTTCGATTTTTTAGTTCTTCCGAAAAATCCTCATCAATTTTATCCAGTTCCTGCAAGACTTCATTTGGAAATTTCTCCTCAATTCCTTCATTCAAAAGCAATGATGAAATCAATGCCTCTGTATCCTTGGGACTTCCCAGAACACTTACAATCTCTCCTTCAGGCTTTCTTTCCTCATCTCCCCAAAAATCCACCTTTACAGCTACTAAATCTCCAGTTTTTGCACCTTTTATCAATTTTTTCGGAATATAAATATCCTTTGGAGAATTTCTTGGACGCACAAAGCCAAAACTTAAATTATGCTCAAAAACCCCAACAATAACATCCCGATTTCTTTTCACAACTTTGTAAACTTCCCCTTCACGCTTCTTTCCATCTGAACTTTCCTTCAAAATACGTACTAGAACAGTATCTCCATTCATAGCTGTATTCAAATAAGATCCAGGAATAAAGACGCTAGCCTCTCCATTAATATCAAGAAATCCAAAATTTCCACTGGAAATAGAAATTTCCCCTTTCACAAACCCTTCCTTCTCAGGCAAGGTGTATCTTCCATTCCTTTTCAAATAAATATCGCCACTTTCTTCCCACGCATTTAAAAGCTGCTTATACATTTTCCGCTTTTTCTGGCTCCATTCCAGCAGCTGCAATATTTCCTGAAAAGTAAACTCATATTCTGCAAGAACCTGTCTTAAATACTTTAATTCTCTCTCTTCCTTAAGTTCCATCTTTTGATTTTTTTCATTTTCTTTTTTTATATTATAATTTTTTCCACTAAATTTTTTTCCATTATGAAAATTTTTATCGTTATTTTCAATATTTTTATATTTTTATTTCTTTTTTTTATTTACCATATTTTCCCTCTGTCTTGTTCAATGTATCAAATTGTACTATTCCTCGTTTAAATAACACATATTTCATAAATTTTGAATTATACTATTTAACAAGTATTTGAAACTTATTGTAATTATTATAATTTTTTATTTTTAATGAAGTTTAGTATTAATCTAAATTATAAAATTCTATTAAAATATGTCTAAAACCTGTCAAAGTAATGAATTTTCAGATATATTTTAAAGCATTTTTTTTAGATTAAATCTAATTTTTTTAAATTTTATACCTGATTGGCTATTATTGAATTTCTAAAGTTTATAATATTGGGATGAATAATCGAATCCTTTGAAAGTAAATATTTTAATTTTTCCTCAATTTCAAATTTTATTGCTTTATCTAAATCAGTTTTTGCAAGTTCTCTAGCTGTTTCCACACCTTCCCAGCTTCTACCTTCCTCAATTGCATCTGAAAGATAAATAATCTTAGCAAGAGTACTCATATTTTCTTTCCCAATCGTATGATATTTTATTCCATCCAAAATTTCCTCATCATCAATTTCAAACAATTCATAATTTTGCCGTACAAACTCAGCTCCTGCAAATCCATGAAGCACAGCGGTAGACTTCGACATCTTGTTATCTACTTCAGGATATTTCCCCTTCGTTAGGTCAATCATAACTGACAAGTCAAAAAATTTTGCCACATCATGAAGCCAAGCTGAAGCCGCGACTTTTTGCACATCAACATCATAAATCTCTGCAAGTTGTACAGCACATTTTACAACTCTTTCCACATGATTGTATCTTTTTTCATCCAAATATTTTTTTACATTCTTCTTAATTACTTCTATATTCATAATACCACTTCCCCTTATCTATAATAATTTTCAATATACGAAAACAAAAGGTATATTGACGTTATTATTATACTACACCAGAAAGAAAAAAACAATAAATCTAATATTTTGTATTTTGTAAATTTGTATAGATGTCAAACATTTGTTACAAAAATATATTAAAAAAAATATTTCTTT
>CAUQGN010000002.1:0-148739 GCA_963517565.1 uncultured Leptotrichia sp.
ATATATTACCATATCCCCTCTCCTTTGTCAACTACTTTTTTTGAAAAATTTGAATAGCAGCAAAAGTCTATTCTAATTTTGTTTTTGATATTATTGTAAAATTAATTATAAATATTAATTTAGTATACGATAACTTATTTTTAGTTCAGTATGGCTTATTTTACTCAAATATTTCATAACAAAGATTTACAGATGATTTTTTGATTGTTTAATATACAATTTTAAGAAATAAAGTTACACATGGTTGACATAAAGCAAAAACTTACAGTATGTATTAGTAACATTTTTTATTTTATCAATACAAAATTCTTATATTCCATTCTTTAGTAATTAAATATTATTTTTTCTCTTCTAAAATCTTTCTTACAACTTCTCTATCATCAAAATGTATTTTTTCAGTTCCAATTATTTGATAATTTTCATGTCCTTTTCCTGCAATTAATAAACTATCTCCTTTTGTAAGCAATTTGATTCCATGCCCTATCGCTCTTTCTCTGTCAGAAATAATTAGATATTTATCAAACGGATATTTTTCATCTATAAGCCCTTTTTCTATATCTGCTAAAATATTTACTGGATTTTCTGTTCGAGGATTATCAGATGTAAGAATAATATAGTCACTAAATTGTATAGCAGCTTTTGCCATTTTAGGACGTTTTTCATGGTCTCTGTCACCTCCTGCCCCAAATATTGTTATTACTCTGTTATCTGTAATTTGTTTTAAGGTTTTTCCAACATTTAAAAGTCCATCATCAGTATGTGCAAAATCTATTACAATTCTTGCTTCCATATTATTTTTTATTGTTTCAAACCTTCCTGGTACGGCGGGCATTGTCTCTAATTTTTTAACAATATCACTCATTCCAATGCCAAGCGACAATCCAGAAGCCACACAGCCAAGAACATTATATAAATTATATTCTCCAACCAATCCTATTTCAAATTTATATTCTTCTTCTTTATTTTTCAGATGAGGATGTATTTTTTTTAAATAATTTTTTAGGCTTATTTTTACTTTCATTCCATTATTAGTATAATTTAAGATGTCTCCTAAAATATCAGCTTCTTCATTTCTGACACTTATTGAAATATAATTATTTTGCTTTTTTTCAGAATAAATTTTTGCGCCATGTTCATCATCAATATTAATTATACCTGTACTATTTCTCTTTTTATCATTTCTTAACTTTGAAAATATTTTTTTCTTAGCATTAAAATAATTTTCCATTGTCTTATGAAAATCTAAATGATCCTGAGTTAAATTTGTAAATATTGCAGAATCAAACTCCAGCATATCTACACGTCCTATTTCCAAAGCGTGTGAACTAACTTCCATTATGAAGTAATCTGCTCCTTTTTTTACACTTTTATCAATTAACTTAATTAAGTCTAACGATTCAGGAGTTGTATTTACTGTTTCAAATTCCTCATCTAAAATCCGATTTCCAGTTGTACCTATCCTAGCTGTTTTTTCCAAAATATTCTCTAAAATAAAACTTGACGTAGTCTTTCCATTTGTTCCTGTAATTCCAATAATTTTTATCTTATTTTGTGGATAACCATAATAATTAGAAGCTATTAATCCTAACTTTTTTCGTATATCTTTTACTAAAACAAAACCTATTTCACTAGTATTTTTATACTCCGAAAGATTTATATTTTTTTCAGTAATTATTATTTTAGCCCCATTATCAATTGCTTTTTGGATAAAATCATGTCCGTCTGCGACACTTCCCATCATGGCCACAAATATAAAATCCTCTTTAATTTTTCTAGAATCATATTCAATCCCTTTTATTTCAATTTTTTTTCCTTCCTTGAGAACTTTATATTCTATATCTTTAAATATTTCATTCATTGTATTTCTCTCCCTTTTCAAAGAATCTTAAAATTCTTGAATTTGTTTTATAAATCTATTTTATCACTTTAAGTGAAAAAAATCTAGAAAAAAAGTTGTTGACAAATACAGAAAAATACTATATAATATTATTTGTAAGTTTACTTTTTAAGTAAAATAAGCCTTGGTGGCGAAATCGGTAGACGCACAGGACTTAAAATCCTGTGGGAATTTATCCCGTGCCGGTTCAAGTCCGGCCCGAGGCACCACTTAACAAAAAACTTTCATTGTCGCGGGATAGAGCAGCATGGTAGCTCGTCGGGCTCATAACCCGAAGGTCGTTGGTTCAAATCCAGCTCCCGCCACCAAATGCCTAGATAGCTCAGTTGGCTAGAGCATACGGTTCATACCCGTAGGGTCGGAAGTTCGAATCTTCTTCTAGGCACCATTATATTAATTATGTCATGCTTACAATTGATGTAGGTATTTTTTTTTATAAAATATATCTGGAAAGGAGAGCAATTTATGATTCATATATTAGCAAGTTTTAAAGTGAAAAATGATAAATTATCTGATTTTATAAGTCTTTGTAATGAACTTATAAAAGAAAGCCGTAAGGAAAAAGGATGTATTTCTTACCGTCTACAACAAAATACAGAAAAAGAAAATCATTTGGTATTTGTTGAGGAATGGGAATCTAATGAAGCTATTGAACAGCATAATGCAAGCGGACATTTTACTAGAATTGTACCATTATTAGTAGAAATGTGTGAAAGTGCTCCAATTATTCAAACTTTTAATAAATTAGTTTAAAAATTTTTGAAATACAGTTAATTTATTGACTGTATTTTTTTTCACAATTATATCATTTTGAAACTTAAATTTGCGATGTTATCGACTGTATTGTTCAAAAATTAAAATTAATTGATTTAACATAAAAATATATTGAAAAATGCTTGACTAATAATAGGTTTAAATTATAAAATATGAATAAAACGAAATTAAACTTAAAATATAAGAGTATTTTACTCAAATTTTTTATTTGTTTTTACTAAATGAAATGAGTGAAATAATATACTTATTTAGAAAAGGAAAAATATGAAAATATTAATAATAAGATTTAGTTCATTTGGAGATGTGGTTCTTACAACTCCAGTGATAAGGGCAATTAAAGAGAAGTATCCAGAGGCTGTGATAGATTTTATAGTTTATAATACTTTTTCTGAGGCAATTTCATTGAATCCCGAAATTAGAAATTTGATGATTTTTGATAAAAGGAAAAGCAAGGATAGAAATTATATAAAAGATATTATAAATAAGCTGAAAATAGAGAATTATGACTATGTTATTGATTTACATTCTAAATTTCTTTCTAGAATTATTGGAAAAAGTCTTGAAAATAAGAATACTCAGTATTGCCGATATAAAAAAAGAAAATGGTGGAAAACTATACTTGTAAAAGCGAAACTTATTACATATAATGCAGATTGTACAATTGTTGAGAGTTATTTTACAGCGTTAAAAAAACTGGGAATAAGTTTTTCTGATAAAAATATAAAAAATGGTCTTGGGGATAATTTGGAATTTTATATTGATAAAAAAATGGAAGAAGAATTTGTACAAAAATATGATTTGAAAAATGGAAGTTATTTTGTGTTAGCTCCAGGAGCTTCTAAATTTACAAAAAAGTGGCCTTATTATGATGAACTGGCAAAAAAAATTCTTGAAAATGAAAGTAAATTTGTAAAAAATAATGAAAAGTTGAGAATTTTTGTGATTGGCGGAAAAGAAGATGCAAATGTTGTAAAAGCTGACGAAGACGGACGAGTGATTGATTTGTGTGGAAAAATTTCTTTTAAGGAAAGTGGTGTATTGTTAAAATACGCCAAAGCGTCAGTCGTAAACGATTCAGGCCCTTTTCACATATCAAGAGCCGTAAAAGCCAAAACTTTTGTATTTTTTGGGCCGACTGACCCAAAATTATTTTCCTTTGAAAAAAATACATTTTTGCTAAATAATCCAAACTGTCCACCACATTCACTTTATGGAGATGATAAATTTCCTAAGAAATATGAAGATTGTATGACTGGGATTTCTGTAGAAACCGTATTTGACAAAATTGTTAAGGAATATGACAATTAAAAATTGAAGAAAAAAATGAAAAACGAAAATTAAGAAAGAGAGAAAACTATGAAAATACTTGCATTTGAAACATCCTGTGATGAAACTTCTGTTGCAGTTGTTGAAGACGGGAAAAAGATTTTAAGCAATATTATTTCCACTCAAATTGATATTCATAAGGAATTTGGAGGAGTAGTTCCTGAAATTGCCTCACGGCATCACATTGAGAATATTTTACCAGTATTTACTGAAGCTCTAGAAAAAGCAAATTGTCAATTAAGCGATATTGATTACATCGCTGTAACAAATACTCCTGGACTTATCGGTTCCCTGCTTGTAGGCTTGATGTTCGCAAAATCCTTGAGTTACGCCAACAACATTCCACTACTTCCAGTAAATCACATTAATGGGCATATTTTCTCAAGTTTTATTGATAACGATGTAAAATTACCTGCAATATCGCTAGTTGTGTCAGGTGGACATACAAACTTGTATTATATTTATGAAGAGAATGGGAAAATAATTACTGATTTACTCGGCGAAACATTGGATGATGCCGTTGGAGAAACTTATGATAAAATTGCAAGAATATTGGGACTAGAATATCCAGGAGGGCCACATATTGATAGCCTATCAGTAAATGGAGAAGATATTTTAAAAATAAAAAAACCAAAAGTTGACGGCTACAACTTCAGTTTTAGTGGAATAAAGACTTTTATAACTAATTATGTAAATAATCAAAAGATGAAAGGTAATCCTATTTCAAAAGAAGATATTGCAAAATCTCTTCAAGAAATTATTGTAAATGTCTTATATGATAAAATATTGATGGCTGTAAAGGAAAAAGACGTGAAAACAATACTTGTCGCAGGTGGTGTTTCAGCAAACAGAAGGCTTCGTGAGAAATTTTTAGAATTTAAAAATATTCAAACTAATGAAGGGAATCAAATAGACGTTCATTTTCCAAAAATGGAATATTGCACTGATAATGCGGCTATGATAGGTGTTGCAGCTTATTATGACTCGAAGAATAATTCTCAAATTAAGCTAGAAAAACAATATGATGTAGATGCAATTTCTACTAAAAATTAGAAAAACACTAATGGCACAATCAATAGGAAATATCGTTTTGGTTGTGCCAAAATAATAAAAAAATAATCGCTACTATTTATTATAATAACGATTATTTCAAAATTTATTTAAATCTTTTTTATCAAGTAAATACTACTTTAACACTAATTTTAATCTTTTTCTGTAAAATTAAAGATTTTTTACCCTTTCCAAAAACAATTCCTGCAATTTCAGAGCCTCCCCATCTTCCGTATTCACTCCTACGTATTCAAAATCTTTTGGCAGAAGTTTTCTTAGCCTGTCAATAGAATTTCCCATTGCATAACCTTTTCCAACCATTGTAAGCATTTCAAAATCATTTTCACCGTCACCAAAGGCTACTGCATCCTTTAGTTCCAAGCCTTCCCTTTCTAATAGGAATCTTGCCGCTGCTCCTTTGTTTGCACCTTTTGCCATAACTTCCATACAGTAATCACTGACAAAGATAACATTTACATCATCTGTTATTTTCAAAATGGCTTTTTCCAAGTTTGTAAGCTGCTCATGGTCTCCGATGTAGAATATTTTTAATATATCTAATTTTTTTAATTCATCTTTTGGAACTTCCTTAAAGTCAACTTTTACATCTCTTGGAATTCTGTCATATACTTTTTGAGCCGTTCCTTTGGTGATAATCCAGTCATTCCCTGAAAAAATGTTTAAGTGTGAACCTTCGGCAATATTTTCATAATCAAGTCCCAATATTGCTGTTGCTGCTTTGCTTGACAATCCTTTTTCATATATCATATTTCCATCTGCATCAAAAATTCTTGCACCATTTGCTGCTATAACTGGAATCTTTACTTCAAGCTGTTCAGTCACATATCCAATCTGCTCATAGCTTCTGCCTGAGGCAATATAAAAATTTATTCCTTTTTTTATTATTTCCTTTATTACATTTTTAGTAAATTTTGTAACATGATGACCTCTGCTTAGCAAAGTTCCATCCAAATCACTAATAACTGCTTTATACATAAGTTTTCCTTCTTTCTTGAATCTTATAAATCAAATATTTCTCGAACTTTTTTTGCCATTCCATCATTTGCATTGCTTTCAATAATCTCTGTGTCTGTTAATTTTTCAAGCAATAAATAAATCGAATTTTCCATTGCAAATCCAAGCCCTGTTTGAGTTATCAAGTCATAGTCATTCAGTCCGTCTCCAAATGAAACAGCATCCTTCAATGTCAATCCATCTCTTTCCAGCAGCACTTCTGCCGCTTTGGCTTTGTTACAATCTGCAGGAAAAACCTCCAGACTTCCTTCATTTGCAAACAAAAGACTTATATTTTCCTCACCAATTACTCTTTTTATTTCATTTTCCAGTTCCAATAATTCGTCATGATCTTCTCCAAGGAAAAAGATTTTTGTAAAGTCTTGTTTTTTAAATTCTTCAGGAGTAATCTGTTGTGGGTATCTAGTTCTGTCAGGCTTCTTGTTATAAAAATATTCCCTCAAATTTTCTGTAACAAACCAATTTGGTCCGGCATACCCAGTTATAATAATATCTTTTCCAAATGACTTATAATCAATATTCAGAACTTTATCCAAATATTCTCTTTTTAGTTTATTTGAAAAAATCTCATTTCCGTTTTCATCAAAAGCGACAGATCCATGTGAAGTAATCAAAGGAACTTGTACACCAAGCTCATCCATAGCCTCCTTTGCTCCTAAATAATTTCTTCCAGTTGCAATATAAAACTTAATTCCTTTTTTTAGCAGCAGTTTTACTGTTTCCTTAGTAAATTCACTTACTTTATGCTCTGCATTTAAAAGTGTTCCGTCCAAATCAGTTACAACAGCCTTAAACATTTGATTTTTTCTCCTTTTCTAAGTTTACATGTTTTATCTTACTAAATCATTTTCTATAAATACTAAAACAAATAAAAAATCATTATATTTAAAAATTTATAAAGACAAAAAAAACAAACTACAAAAATAATTTTGAAAATTCATTCATAAATTCATCTTCATCAAAAGGCTTTGATAAAAATGCCTTTGCTCCAGCTTCTTTTCCCATTTTCATATAATTTGGGAACATAACCATTGTGCTACAAATCATAATTTTGGCATCTTTGTCAAAATCAGTAATGACCTGTGTGGCTTTTAATCCATGCATTCTTGGCATATTTATATCCATTGTTACAATTGCAGGATTTATTTTTTTATACATTTCCACAGCTTCCAGTCCGTCACTCGCTTCAAACACCTTATACCCTTGATCCTCTAAAATATCCTTTATATCTTCCCTAATATAAGATGTATCATCTACAACTAATGCTACTTTGTTCATTATCTACCTTCTCTCTTATTTTATTCATTAAAATACTTTTTTAAAGATTAAAAATCTCTCTTACTTTCCTAGCCATTCCATCATTTGCATTACTTTCGATAACCTCTGTATTTTTGAGCTTTTCAAGCAGCAAATAAATTGAATTTTTCATTGCAAATCCAAGTCCAGCCTGAGTTATCAAATCATAATCATTAAATCCATCTCCAAATGAAACTGCATCTTGTAATGTCAAACCATCCCTTTTTAACAAAAAATCTGCAGCTACAGCCTTATCGCAGTCCTTTGAAAAAATTTCCAGACTTCTCTCATTTACAAATACAATATTGACTTCTTCATTTGTTAATTTTCGAATTTCCTTTTCTATTTCCAGTAATTTTCTGTGCTCACCTAGAAAAAATATTTTTGTAAAAGCAAGTTTATCAAAATCCTCTCGCTCAATCTGTTCTGGATACTGCTTCCTATTTGGCTTTTGTGTATAAAAATAATCTCTGGCATCTTCTGTTACGTACCAATGATTACCTGAGAATCCATTTAAAATTATTCCTTTGTCGTATAACTTGTAGTCAATTGAAAAAATTTTATCCACGTATTTCTGCTCAATATTATTAACATAGATTTCCATACCCTCTTCATCCATAATTCTAGCGCCATTCGATGTAATTAACGGTATTTTCAAGTTAATTTCATTCATTATTTCTTTTGCACCAATATATCCACGTCCAGTTGCAATATAAAATTTTATGCCCTTTTTCAACAATAGTTCTATTGTTTCCTTTGTGAACAGACTGACTTTATATTCTTCATTTAAAAGAGTTCCATCCAAATCACTTATAACAGCTTTATACATAATAAAATTTCCTCCTATACTGATTTTAACATATTCCCTCAAAAATTTGAATCAAAATTTTTTAAAACTTGCAAAAATTCATCTAATAATGATACAATATCATCAAAGAAATAAAAAATAAATTTGTGAGGTGAAAAAATATGGGAACATTTGAAGATTATTTAAAATTTGAAGTGACTGAGGCAGAAGAGGATAAAAAGCAATTAAGAATCATCGAAAAAATTTCTTTATCTGAAGAAACTGAAAAAGCTGTAAAAAGTATAAATAAAGACATTACAATTATTGCAGTAGCACAAGTTTACTGCCCAGACTGCCGTGCAACTGTCCCTTTCCTAAAAAAAATCAGCGACTTGAACAATAAAATAAAAATTGACTACCGTTCAAGGCAAACTGCCAAAGAATTTTTTCCAGATACAGATGAAAGAATTAAAATACCTACTCTAATCTCATATGTTGATGGAAAATACAATATTTTCTGTAATGAATTTCCAGTTGTAGTAAAAAAGGAAATGGATAAAAATCCAGAAAATTTTGAAGACATTAAGTACAATTTTAGAATTGGAAAGTTTAATGCAGAAATTGAAAAAGAACTAGTTGACTACTTAACTTCTTTATAAAGAAAAAAAGCAGGGAATAAGAAAATTTATATGCTCTTTCCTTGCTTTATTTTTTCTCTTTTAATTTATACTATCTATTTCTGAACTTTTTCTGCTCGTCCTTGATTCTTTATAAAATCTTCATAACATAACAATATTTTAAAAAAGTTATTTCTCTTCTATGTAAAACAATTTTTATATTCTTCACGTTATGGTTAAGTGTTTTTTATAAATTAATTATAATTTTTGAATTAGATTTTCCACCCTTTTTCCCATGTACAACTACTAAATCTATTTTTTTATATTTATTTATATCAATTGACAATATATTCATCTTATTTACATAAATATTTTTAAATACATCATTCAATCTGTCATTTGGCACAATTACAAAAAACTCTCCATGATTTTTTAAAAGTCTTTTTATTTCCAGAATTAATTCTTCCAATGTCAGCAAAACTTCATATTTACTAACTCTTTCTGTTTCATTTATTGGCATTTTTCCAGAATTTATTTTTTTATACGGAGGATTTGAAAAAATAAAATCGTATTCTCCTTCAATGCTCTTTATATTTTTGTTAATAGGAATTATTTTGTCATTTAACTTGTTTATTTCTACATTTTTTTTTAGTATTTTAAAAATTTCCTCTTGAATTTCTACTGCAAAAATTTTTGAAACAATAGCCGTTTCAGAAAGCAATAGCGAAATTACACCCTGCCCTGCACCAATTTCTAAAAAGGTCTTTTTCTCCCTCATATTTTTGTAATTCGTATCAAAATATCCTTTTATAAATTTTGAAAGTAAAATAGCATCATCTGTTATTTTTAAGCCCTTTTCTTCCACAAACATTTTTTTATTCACACTTTCCAGTTTTTCAATATAACTCATTACAGCTCCCAATTTTTATCAAATTCCAAAAATAAAAACTGTTTCAAATATTTTTAGTATTTAAAACAGTTTCTTATAATACTTTTATTTATATCTAGATTTCTTTAACATCCAACTTATAAAATTAAACAAATCTGAAGATAATGATAATTTTCGATTCGAATTTAAAGTAACTTTACTAGATAATTTCTAATTGCTTATCTGCATATTCATGTGCAAGTTCTAATCTTACACGTTCTTTTGAATTTTCAAAAGTTGCTTGTGTAAATGGTATTTCTGATGTTTTTGTGATTAAATAATACCCTGTTGCATCATTTCTTTCAAGAACTCCGTTCAATTGCAGTCCAAATATTTGATTCATTAACTCATCATTTTTCCCAATTCCTGGAATTGCATCAGATTTAACCATTTTTTTAAATCTTTCCTTTACGCTAAATTTATATTTATCTTGTTTTTCAACTATGCTCCATGTAACTTTTTTGTTTTCAATTTCAGCTTTTAATTCTTGAACTTTTTTGATAACTTTTTGTTTTGAAGCTTCAGAAATAGTTGGTGTTATCAAAATGTGACTAACTTTTGCAACATTTTCATTTTTAGGGTCTTTGCTTTGAATATAGATAATATGATAACCAAATTGTGTTTTTATTGGTCCTACAATATCTCCAGCCTTACCACTTCTTACTGCATTCGAAAATTCTGGTACAAGTTGTGATAAATCAGCTGTTTCTCCTAAACTTCCGCCATTATTTGCTGAACCAGGATCTTTTGAAAATTCTTTAGCTTTTGCTGCAAAATTATCTTTAGTTGTTGTTTTCATAATATCTTCTGCTTGCTTTTTAGCAGCATCAAAATCACTTTGTCCAGCTTGATATTCTTCTCCAATTACATAACCACTTATGCTATTTGGAATATTATAACTATCTTTCTTAGAATTGAATCTAGCTTGTAATGTCGCATCATCAGGTTTATATGTATCTATTAAATAATTATAATATTTTTGAGAATAGTCTCTTAACTGATCTACACCTATTAAATCAGGATCTGCTTTTATTCCAGCTGCTTTAGCTTTATTCGAAATTTTTACAAATTTATCTAAATTTGTCTTTAATGTTGACTTCAATTCATTTACTAATTTTTCCGAATATCCTTGCTGTGTTTGTGAAACAGAATTTACAATCTGTTCATTTACTGCTTCATTTGTATATTTGTATTCCCCATTTTGTGCTACAACGGTTGTCATTTTAGCATACATTTTCTCAAATTCTTTATCTTTAAATTCAATTTTTGCTTTTTGCTTAGCTTTTGCAAGATATGAATTTAAAATCATAATATCTTTATCTTGTGTCATATTTTCTTTAATCTGATCTTTTACATCTTCAAAATCTTGATTAGCAAAAGCTTGTGTATATTTATTTCTCTCATAAGCCTTTTTTATTTCTTCATCTGTAATTTTATCATTTGAAAATAATTTTTCTCTCATTTTCTCAATAGTTTTTTGATCTTTTATTGATTTTTTAAATGATGTAACATTATAACCTAATGTTCCTAAATATTGAGCAAATTCTTTTCTTCCAAGTTTTGACTGTTTTTGGTAACTTTCAAAATCCTGATTTACAGTTGCATTGCTTATCTTTATTCCAAAATCTTTAGCCGATGAAAGCAATACTTCCTTATTAATTATAAGTTGTAAAACATATTCGTTTATAATTTCATCTGGAACATTTTTTATGTTATCAGCACTTACTCCCACTTGTGATAATTGCTGTACCTTTTGCTGATTTATTTCATTTAATTGATTTTTTAATGAGTACGCCTCTCTTTCAAAATCATCACGGTAAATTTTTGTTCCATTAACTGCTGCAATTACTTCTCTATGATTTGCCGCTCCAAAAACATTATTTTTCAAAAATAATATTCCAGTAACAAGCATTGATATTCCAAATATGGCTATCATAATTGCTGAGGCAATTTGAATTGCCTTTTTGTGATTTCTCAATCCCATTATTTATCTTCCTTTCTGTCTTTTTTAATCATTTAAATATTATATCACATAATACTTTATTTTTCTATTATTTTTTAAATCCAAAAAAAATAAAAGTTGTCCTAATATTAAATAATATCAAAACAACTTAAATTTATTATTTTATACAAATTTATTTTAAATTATACCTTTATTACATAAGCTTCATATCAGATTTATCACCTAGATTAAAATTTATCTGGTACTTGTTTCACCGTCTATCTGAATTATGACACTTTGAATATTTGGAAAATTTTTTAAAATTGTATTTGTTACTGCCTGAGAAAATCCATTAAATAATTCAGTATCTTTCTTTAAATTTGCAAATGCTGCATTTAATTTTACAACTGTTGTATTTACATTATCAATTCTAAGGTTATACGCACTTCTAAATTTCATATCTTCTGAAATGTAATTTGAATTTCTAATAATTCCATTTATAAAATCCCCTTCTATAAGGTTCATTTGCCGTGGAACTGCAATTTCTCTTTCATTAACAGTCTTTGTAGCAGCATCATACACAAATATTGAAATTTTATTCTGAACTTCTTCTTCCTGCGTTGTCTCCTGTACCAAATTCTTATCTACATCAACATGAATTTTACTCCTATGCCTTCTGTCATAACGATTTACAAGAACAACTGCGACTGTTCCAAAAAAAAGTAATGCTACAAAAAGATTCTTTCGAAAGTTACTTTTTTTCTTTTTAGTTGTTTCCTCATTTAATTTTTCTTGTTTTTGCATAAATTTCTCCTAATTTGGATAATATACTTTATCCCCTGCACTTTAAATAATAAATTAGATAATATTTGGGATTTAAGTAAAATAATCAAAACTTCTTAGTTTGATTTTAAAATGTTCTATAAACTATTTAAAAAATTTTCTTATTGCATCACCAATAGTGCTTGCTGCGCTTTCTTGACCTTCTGGTGTCAAATAGTGTGATAAATCAGAATAATTATTCATAAATCCTAATTCTACAAGTATTGATGGTGAGTTACTTCCACGAAGCACTGCAAAGTTTGCTCCAAAAACTCCTCTTCTTCTAAGCCCTGTTAAATTTATAAGTCCGTCCAGTACAGATTCTGCTATAGCTTGACTTGTTTTTTGATTTTTTCTATAAAAAATATCATTTAAGATAAAGTCTGAAAATGGCACATCTCCATAACTTCCATCAACTCTATTTTCAAATTTTGCAACTTGTGCAGCATAGCTTCCTTGATCTTTTTTGCTAAAGTAGAATACTTCTGTTCCGTTTGCTGATGAGCTTGAACTTGAATTTAAGTGAATACTTATAAAGAAATCTGCATTTGCGTCATTTCCAATTTTGGCTCTTGTATCCAATGGTACAAAGAAATCTGAATCTCTTGTCATGATAACGTTATAATCTCGTCTTAAATTGTTAGCCAGTCTTGTTGCTACCTGTAATGCTATATCTTTTTCATTGTAACCGTTTCCTCTTGCTCCTGAATCATGTCCACCATGTCCTGCATCTACAACAATTGTATATTTCTTATTTCCAGTAGAAGTATTTGGCTGTTTTTGTGTTTGTGCTGTTTGTGTATTAGCAGTTGATTGTCTTTGTGTTGTTGTGTATCTTGATGTTTGAGAAGAATTATTTCTTGACGCTGTTTGTCCGCCATCTAATGTTACTTGAAATTCTCCAGTTCTGCTTACAACTTGGTAAGTTACAGATGGTTTTAAGTACACATAAACAACAACCATGCCGTTTCTTTGTGCTGTATAAACTTTGCTTATATACTGGTCATTTTGATTAATAAATGCCTGAACGCTGCTTTCCATTTCACTGTTTGGAAAACTTAGCATTAAAATATCTTCATTTCCTAGTTTTGTAATTGATGCATTTGGCATAATTTGCTTATTTTCTCTAAATGTTCCTATAACTTTTCCATTACTGTATGATATATTTTTCAAAGTATCAGAAAATGTAATAGCACTTACGAAAAATAATAAAAATAACAATACTTTTTTCATTTTTTCCTCCTAATTTTTTTACTTTAAATTAATATCTAACCGTATATTTTATTTTTTTTCTAATCTATCAATTGCAGATTTTAAAACTTCCATTCTAGCACTTTTATCTATTTTCATTTCCACCGATTGATCATAGATATTTGTAATGCTTCCTTTAATACCTCCAACTGTTATTATTTTATCTCCAACCTTCAAACTTTCCAGCAATGATGCTTTTTGCTGCTTTTTTTTCCTATTTGAAAAATACGTTGGCAAAATTAACACCGCCATGAACGCCACATAAATTAATATTACGCCTATTGAATTTTTGTCCATTTTTATTTTGTATAATAAAATTTATAATTTTTAAAATTACAAATTTAACTTTATACTTTCCTCCTTCTTTAATTTTAAAATCAATTTTAATTATAACATAATTTAAGTTATGTTTCAATTTTTTAAAAAATTATTTTATAGTTTTTTTTAATTATAGTAAAACCTTTATAAAATTTAATCCAAAAAAATGACTATCTCAAAAAATTAATTTCAAGACAGCCATTTCGTGATTAAAATGAAAAAATTATTTTTAGTTAACTAAATTAATTTAGTCAATTAAGTTAGTTATTATAGTTATTATTTTTCTGAAATTGCATCTACTCCTGGCAGTACTTTTCCTTCCAAGTATTCAAGAGATGCTCCTCCTCCAGTTGAAATATGTGAGAATTTGTCAGCAAATCCTAATTGTATAGCTGCTGCTGCTGAATCTCCACCACCGATGATTGTCTTAGCTCCAGATAATTCTGCGATTGCTTTACATACACCAATTGTTCCTTTTGCGAAGTTTTCCATTTCAAATACTCCCATTGGTCCGTTCCATACTACTGTTTTTGCACCAACTAGAGCGTCTGAGAACAACTTGATAGATGCTTCTCCTATATCTAATCCCATCCATCCATCTTCAATAGCGTCTACAGAAACTGTTTTAAATTCTGTATCATTTTTGAATTCTTTTGCTACAACTGTATCAATTGGCAATAACAATTCAACATTTTTTTCTTTAGCTTTTTTGATCAATGAAGCGGCTAATTCCACTTTGTCAGCTTCTAATAATGAAGAACCTGTGTTTTTACCTTCAGCTTTTAAGAAAGTGAACATCATTCCTCCACCAATGATTACTTTATCAGCTTTATCCAATAAGTTTTCGATTACACCAATTTTATCAGAAACTTTTGCTCCACCTAAAATAGCAACTAATGGTCTTTCAGGATTGTCAACTGCTCCACCAATAAATTCAATTTCTTTTTCTACAAGGAATCCTACTGCGGACTCTTTTATATTTGAAGCAATTCCTACATTTGAAGCGTGTGCTCTATGTGCAGTTCCGAATGCGTCATTTACGAATACATCTCCAAGTGATGCCCAGTATTTACCTAATTCAGGATCATTTTTAGATTCTTTTTTACCGTCCAAATCTTCAAATCTAGTATTTTCAAACATTAAGATTTCTCCGTCTTTTAACTCAGCAACTGCTGATTCTAATGCTGCACCTCTTGTTTCAGCAACAAATTTAACTGGTTTTCCTAAAACTTCTTCCAATCTTTTTGCAACTGGTGCCAAAGTTTTTGATGCCTTGTCAGCTTCTTCCTTAACTTTTCCTAAGTGAGAAAATGCAATTACTTTTCCACCATTTTCCAAAATATATTTCAAAGTTGGAAGTGCTGCCGTAATTCTATTATCATTTGTAATAACTCCATCTTTTATTGGTACATTGAAATCAACTCTTACTAATACTTTTTTACCTTTTACATCTAAATCTTTTAAAGTTTTTTTAGCCATTCGGTTATATCCTCCTAAAATTTATTCATAATATCTTTTCTTCCTAACTGAATTATACCACTCTTTAATTCTATTTTCAAGTAATTTAAGACATAAACTCAAAACATTTTTGGCATATAATGAAACAATTCATTTTTAAACGTAAAAATCTATATTCTAAGGTGATTTTTCATAATTTTTTACACTTTATTCGAACTTCAAAATTTTCCTTAATTTAATCTCATCAATTTCTGATATTTTCCTAACTGGCTTAAGATTATCAAAATGCTCATTAATAGCCTTTTCAAACCAGGTAACACCAATCCATTTTCCAAATTTATAACCTGAATTTTCAAAATATGCAGTTTTTTTAAATCCAAAGTAATTGTGTAATTTCTCACTATTTTCATTAGGATAAGTTACAAGCCCATAAACATTCACAATATTCTGTAACTTCAATATTTTAATTAATATTCCGTACAATTTTTTCCCAATTCTATTGCCAGCAAACTTTTCGTCAGTATAAACCGAAAGCTCCGCATCCCACTGATAAGCAGCTCTATCCCATATTTTATGAGCATAAGCATATCCAGCAATCTCATTCTCATATTCACAGACAATATACGGATATTTCTCTGAAACTTCTTTTATTCTGCCTTTAAATTCATCAACTGAAGGCACTTCATACTCAAATGTAATGGTAGTATTTTCAACATACGGTTTATAAATTTTTAAAATTTTTTCAGCATCTTCTTCAGTTGCAAATCTAAAAATTAAATTTTCTTTTTTTAATTCCATCTTTTCACCTTCACATATCTATTTTTCGTTACTATAATCTATTTAAAATTTGGCAAAATGTTACAATTAATATTGCAATTTATGATATAAAAAACAATGGATTATCAATAGATACAGCCTAATTTCCCACTCTTATTTTAAACTAAAACTGCTATAATAGAAATACTATTAACTTTTTTCAATATACACTTTAATTTGTAAAAACTTTTTAATTAAAAACAGTTTTAGCCCTATTTTAAAGGTTAAAACTGTTCAAAAAAATATTTAGATAGGGACGTCAAAGTCCTTATATCTGTTTATTCTGTTAAATAATTCTTCACATAAAATGGCGTACCCGTGAGGAATCGAACCCCAAGCCTTCTGATCCGAAGTCAGACGCTCTATCCAGTTGAGCTACGGATACACAAAAAAGTAAGTTATAAAAAACTTACTTTGCTAATACTTTTAAAATTTTAGGGCTTAATGTTTCTTTGTTCTTTAACAAGATTTTTTTAACTTGGTCGTTATTTTTCCCTTTTAAAGTTTTCATAGCTTTTGTACAAACTCTTACTCTAACTTCTTCATTGTTGATAGTTAAAAGCATTGTTTGTAAATTTGGCCTCCAAATTCTTTTTGTAGCTCTGTGAGAGTGACTTACTCTATTTCCGTGGCTTACTGTTTTTCCAAAAACTTCACATCTTTGCATCTTTATTCACCTCTACTAAAATATTTTAGTAGTTCTCCTTTCATCTTTATTTTTTAACAGCCATTTACTGTTTTTTATTATAATATATTAACTTAACTCTTTTAGAAAAAATCGTTATTCAGTTAAAATTATTTTTATATATCGGAGTTTATTTTATCATATTTTATGAATTTTTACAAGTTATTATCCATATTTTTTACTTTATTTCACAAATTTTCCTTATTTTTGAAAAAATTGTTTTAAATTTGGCGGAAAATAATTTGGTCCTTTTATTACCTTTCCATCTTCACGATAAATTGGATTCCCGTTTTCATCCAGCTTGCTAAGGTTACTTCGATGAATCTCCTCAAATACATCCTCAATAACATCCTGCATCCCATGCTCAATTATTGTCCCACAAAGAATATAAAGCATATCCCCAAGAGCATCTGCAACTTCCACAATATCTCCTCTTTTAGCCGCTTCTAAATATTCCTCATTCTCTTCCTTCATCAAGTCAAATCTCAATTTTTCTAGTCCATTTTCTAATTTCCCGATTGGCTTGTCAGAATTTCCGAGTTTATAAATTCTGTGAAATTCTTCAACACATTCTATTTTTCTTTTCATTATTATATCCTTTCTTAAAATTTATTTCTAAATATTTAAATTTCTATTCTTAAATTCTAAATTATTTTATTACATAATTATTTTCTTTTTTATAATTTTTAGTTTTTTGACACAAAAGTATTAGACATCATACCTCTTATTTCGCAACAATACTTATTTTAAGATCTTTAACTGGTTATCACTTAATAGTTGTAGCAAAAGTTCTATGAATTACTCCGGCTTTACAAAAAATTTTCTTATAAAGAAAAAATATAAAACATAAAAATATCTATTAATAAATAATCAGTCTATTTTATTATTAACATCAATAAAAGATACATAGCCAAAACTTTTACAATATCAGAATAGAGTATAACCGCTGAAAAAAATTTGGTTTTTTCTAAAATTTCAGTATTACCTTCTTCTACTTTTTCTAGTATCTTAGTTTGTATATTTTTTACGTCTTTTTTTTATTAACAAAACTGCCAATATCAATGTTAGTAAAACCATTATTCCTGCAACAATGCCTTTTTGATTGAAAAAAAATGTAAATTCACTATAAAAAATTGCAAGAATTAAGCCCATTATTAGCGACAGGACTGTTAAGGCAGATTTCATATTCTTTTTTTGTTTATTTATTAATATTTTTGGTAAAATGAATAAACACAGAATTTCTAAAATAAATAAAATTATAAAGAATATTCCTTTTACATCAGGCACCTTTAATTTTCTTAATGACTGAATTATGTTATCCAATTCAAAAATCATATAGTTTTTTAGTATCATACACAGCAAAATTGAAATAGCAATTCCTGAAAATACCCATATTCTACTTGCTAAAATTTCTTCATTTATAAATTCTTTTATTTCCTTGACTGTTTCGACATCTATTTTATTTTCTATTTTTCTGTTACTTTTCAAATTTTTCCCCTTTAATAAATAGAATAAGAGTTATTTTGAGATTGCGTTAACAATTTTAATATTAATAATCCCAAGATAACCCTTTATATTTTTTATTAAATTATTTTTTTATCTTTTTCTTCCTAAAATTCTTACAATGCTCAAGAATAAGTTTACAAAATCCAAATATAATTCCAAAGCACCAACAATTTCAATTTTGTTAAGAATATCAGAATCTTCGTGAACTGCATAGGCGATAACATTATTTTTTATTCTGTTTACATCAACTGCAATATAAATTGTAAAAATAATTACCCCTAATACTGACACAAACAAATCAATTGCACTATTTCCTAAAAACATATTTACTACACTTACTAATACCATTGCTATTATTCCAGCTGTAAGCAATGGCACAAATCTAGCTAAGTTTTCCTTAGTAAAATATCCATAAATTGCTAAAACTACAAAGATTGACAATGTTCCTAAAAATGCTGAGCCAATTACATCTGGAGCATAAATAAGTCCAATAGCTGAAAATGTCAATCCGCTTAATGCTGAATATATTAAAAATATAAGTTTTAGAACACTCGAATTCGCTGTATAAACTAAAGCTGAAAAGGCTAAAACTGCAACAACTTCTAAAATAAGAAATATCCAGTATTTCTCTATTATCATATATGCAATAGGATTTTCATTTATTGCTCCATTATAAACCATAAAACCAATACCGCCAGTTATAAGAAGACCTATTACCATCCACATCATACTTCCACGAATTTTTGAACCTATAAGTCTGTTTAAATCATCATAAGTCATTGTCATTTGTCCGTTATATTCGTTGTAATCATCATTATGATTGTAAGTTTCCAATTCATCATAATCATTTCTCATAAAAATCACCTCATTAGTTTAGTCTTTTTCATTTTTAAAAATAATTTTGTTTCGGTAACTTGAATAATTTACTATCTATTAATTTTTATAGAATTTTAACTTAAAATTTTATATTCAAGCCATCATAATATTATAACTGCTATTTTTTAAAAAAGACTTTTATTTACCAGTTAAATTACTTAATCTTATTTTTTATTTTGAAAATGGAACAAAAGATTCCTGTTTCAAAGTTTGGATAATTTCGTCAACTGATACATTTTTACTGTCTTGTGAACCAAATCTTCTTACGTTTACTTCGTTGTTTGCAACTTCATTTTTACCAATTATTAGTTGAACTGGTATTTTTTGGTCTCCGTTTGCTTCTCTGATTTTGTATCCAATTTTTTCTACTCTTGTGTCAAGTTCCACTCTGATTCCTGCATCTTGAAGTTTTGTAAACAATTCTTTTGCAAAAGGCACTTGCTCATCAGAAATTGTTAAGATTCTTGCTTGTACTGGCGCTAGCCAAGTTGGGAATGCTCCTGCATAATGTTCGATCAAGATTCCAATAAATCTTTCCAAACTTCCGTACATTGCCCTGTGAATCATTACTGGCTCGTGTTTTTCACCATCTGCACCTATATAGCTCATTTCAAATCTTGCTGGAAGGTTAAAGTCTAACTGGATTGTTCCACATTGCCAAATTCTTCCGATTGAGTCTTTCATCTTAAAGTCGATTTTTGGTCCGTAAAATGCTCCATCTCCAGGATTTAGCTTGTAATTAATTCCTTTATGTTCCAAAGCTGATTTCAAGTTTGCTTCAGCCATTTCCCATATTTCGTCTGAACCTATTGCTTTATCAGGTTTTGTTGATAATTCAATATGGTATTCAAATCCGAATACAGTATAAAATTTATCATATAAATCAATAATTTCGATAATTTGTTCCTCAATTTGCTCTTTCGTACAGAAAACATGGGCATCATCCTGTGTAAATGCTCTAACTCTCATAAGCCCGTGTAAAGCTCCACTAAATTCGTGTCTATGAACAAGACCCATTTCTCCGTATTTCAATGGTAAATCCTTGTATGAATGCAAGTTATTCTTGTAGGCAATTATTGAACCTGGACAGTTCATAGGCTTTATTGCATACTCTTTTTCATCAATTGTTGATGTATACATATTTTCACGGTAATTGAACCAGTGTCCAGAAATTTCCCACAGTTCCTTATCTAGCATAATTGGAGTTTTTATTTCCTGATAACCTCTTTTTTTATGCTCAACTCTCCAGATTTCCTGCAATTTATTGAATAATTCCACGCCTTTTGGCATAAAGAAAGGGAATCCAGGTCCATGCTCGTCTACAAAGAACAAGTCAAGCTGTTTTCCTAATTTTCTGTGGTCTCTCTTTTCAGCTTCTTCCATCATTGTCAAATAGTCATCCAGCTCTTTTTTTGTTGCAAAAGCCACTCCATAAATTCTTTGAAGCATTTTATTGTTTGAATCTCCACGCCAGTAAGCTCCTGCTGTTGACATTAGCTTAAATGCTTTTAGGTAGCCAGTCGATGGAATGTGTGTTCCACGGCATAAGTCTATAAATTCACCTTGCTTATAAATACTAACTTTATCTGCACCCAGATCTTCAATTATCTCAACTTTATAAGTTTCACCTTTTTCAGCAAAGAATTTTTTTGCTTCTTCGGCAGTCATTTCACTTCTTTTAAATTCATAATTTTCTTTTACAATTTTTTCCATTTCCTCTTCAATTTTGGCTAAATCTTCCTCAGTAAACGGTTTTTCAGGGTCAAAGTCATAAAAAAATCCATTTTCAATAACAGGCCCTATCGTAACCTTTGTATTTGGGAAAAGTCTTTGCACAGCCTGAGCCATAATATGTGCCGCACTATGTCTTATAATTTCTATCCCTTTTTCACTTGTATTAGTAATTATTTCAATTGTTCCAGATTTGTCAATAATATGAGATGGATCAACTTGCACACCGTCAATTATCGCCCCAACGGTTGCCTTCCCAAGACTGCTCCCAATACTTTTTGCAAATTCTACAACAGTCATTGGATTTTCCAACTGTCTTTTACTACCATCAGGCAAAATCATTTCTATCATTTCGATTCCTTCTTTCTCTCTTTTGTCAAATAAAATTAGGCTCTAGTTAGCCTAATCGCATAATTATTTATTATAGTATAATTCTTATTTTTTTTCAACCTAAAAATTTAAAACATCTCCAAAAATTTGCATTTCAGAACAACCAACCAACTATATTCAAAAAACAATAAAAAATGAGCAAGAATTGAAATTTTATTCTCACTCAAAAGTTATTTCTATTAAATATCACTTTTCGATATTGGGGTGGTCTATATCAAATTATCACAAAATACAGAAGTTTTAAAAAGGTTTTAGTCCCCTTCGATATTGGGGTGGTCTATATCAAAAGGATGTGAGTGCTATGATAAGCAAATTGTTTTAGTCCCCTTCGATATTGGGGTGGTCTATATCATTTGTCAAAATTCAAATGGATAACGATAATGTTTTAGTCCCCTTCGATATTGGGGTGGTCTATATCAAAATTTAATTCAATTAACAATTCACAATATGTTTTAGTCCCCTTCGATATTGGGGTGGTCTATATCTCCATCATTTGTTTTTAGTGATAGGATATTTTTATTGATATTTTTGCTATTTATCTGTGTTTTCCATATTTTCATCTTGATATTGTTTCTTAATAAATGATATAAACCACCATTCATATTATACCATATTTTATGATTTTTCAAAATTCTAATATTTTATTTTGTGAAATTTTTTCTCCCATTGTCACTTCTCCTGCGAGCACCTTCATTTTTTGAAACTGCTCTTCTGTCAGGATAATGGAACGGATTGAGGAATTTTCTGGAGCGAGCATTGATAACTGTTTTTCTACCAGTTCGATTTTTTCTTTTGTTTTTGACCTCATTATATATACCGATTTTTGAAGCTGATAATATCCTTTTTCTATCAATTTTTTCCTAAAAGTCCTATATTCAAATATCTCAACATCTGTCTGCATAGGAAAATCATACATAAGCAGACCAAAATACTCAATACTCATAGTCCATCACGCTCAATGTCGGAATTATCACTTCTTCATCTTTTACAAAATAATTTCTTATGCTATCCAAATAATAGTCTACCGCTTGGAAAAAATCATATTTCTTATTGTTAAATAATACCTTCTGCTGTGCTACAAGAAGTATTTTTTGCCTTATCTCCTTACTTAATTTTACTTCATTCAAAATATCCTTGTACATATAAACAAGATAATCTACCATAGGACGGAAAATTTCTATTATATCATCAGAAAAATTATAAGCATTAAACTGTGATTTATGATGTAATCCCAGACTTGGATGAAATCCTTTGGCTACAATCTTTGACGATATTATAGCTCTTAAAATCATATATCCATAATTAAGTGCTGAATTCACACCATCTTCATTAAATCTTTTAAAATTATTGCTATACAATTCCTGAAAATATATCCTTGAAGCTATTGCTTCCTGATGTTCTGCACTCGCATCATCTTTTTTCAAGTTTTCCTTATATGTTTTCAGTCTTTCAATGGAAACATCACTTTTTTCAAGGTACTCTAACAATGCTCTTTGATTTTCAATCTTATTCTCCACTATCCTGCTCCACAACTTTTCCTTTTTCTCTTTTTCCCACTCAATCTGCTCATTTATTCGTAAAGTCACTTGAAAATGATTAAATAATCCCAGCGAATGAATTTCAGGCTGATGTTTCTCGTTGCAAATAATAATCGGAATGTTATTTTCCACCAGCCTCAACTGCAAAATCGCACTAATCTTGCAATGGCAATTTTCAATAACTATCGCAGATATATCATTCAAAGAAATCTTATTTTTCTCATCATTATTATCTTCATCAATCATTACAAGCTGATTATTCGATATTGATAAATCGTCAGCCTTTGTTATGTGAATTATATTGGGCATTTTAATCATACTCCTTATAAATTTCATTCTTATAACGTATCATTCGTATTTTCTATTTTTGTTAAAAGTTCTATTATCAAGTTTTTAATATAATCAGAATTATAACTTTCTAATTCTAAAACAGAAACTTTTTTAGGTTTCATTAATCTTTCAAGTATATCATTATTACCGATAAGTTTAAATTTTTTCTTTAATTCACCATAATCTAAATCCACATCTTTTTTAAATACTTCAAATACACTTGCATAAGTTGAATTATTATAACGTGTACTATATGATAGTAAATTAGAAACTCTATCAATTTGTTGTGCAATACTGTAATCAACAAATGGATTTCTTACAATATAGAAATGTGAAATATAATTTCTAATACTTTCATTTTCTGGCTTATTAATTTCAGAATTTTCAGATAAATCAATTCCAAATTTTGAACAAATATCCATAAATTCTTGATAATCTTTAAAATTATAGTACGATTTAGTATAATCTAACACACCATTTTTATATTTTGGATATGGCGATGATCTGTCTTGATTTCTATCCTTTTCTAATCTTATAATATATAAATAATCCAATCCATTTACGATATAATGCATATCTCTTTCAAACCTTGCCATTTGTATAGCAAGTTTCCAATTTATATCTATCAGATAACTTTCTATTTTATTTAAATAGTTAAACTCTACCAAATCTCTTGTTTTTTTGTATTCAGAAACTTTATTATAATCTTCTTTAAATTCTTCAAATGAATTATAATTTTCATTTTGTATATTTTTTGTGAAAAAATCACTATTTTCTTTTAATTTTTCTATGTATTTTTCTTTATATCCTTGAGAATAACCATTTAATTTGTCATTTAAACTTTTCAATATTACATCAATTTCAACTATTTTATTATTTCTAATATCATTATCAAATAGTATTTCTGTATTAACATTTTTTATATCTTCTGAAATTATCCTATAAATTTTATCAAAATTTGGATTTCCAATATTTAAAAATAAATTCTTTTTATAAATGTATAGTTCATTCTTATGTTCTTCAGGATAATATATTTTTTCAAATTTGTTTTCATTCTTTGATTCTGTATCTTCTATTAAATTATCTATTTCTTTTTTGTATTTTTCTAGAAATTCTGATGAAAATGAAGTTTTTATTTTTGATTTATATTCATCAATAGTATTCTGCATAAAGGACTCTAATTTTTTTGAATTTTGTCCTATTACTTTTTTTACCTCTACTTCAGAATTACACTCTAAGTTAGATAAGACATCAAAATTAATCGTGAAATTTCCATTTACAGTTTTCTTGATAAAATTCTTAAATTTAAAATTTTTATCCTCAAATATTTTTTGAATGTCTCCTTTATCGACAAGTTCTTCACAAAACAATCTTTTTTTCAATTTTTCTTCATTACTTTCAAAAATATAATTCTTAATATATATTTCATCATTCTCCGCTATTTTGGCGTCTATAATCGCATTTTTTAAATCTAAAATATCAGTTATATTATTTTCTCTTAATAAATTTGTTAATAAAACTTCATCTAAAATACTTATAATATTTTCATAATCATATTCTTTGATACCATTTTGTTTTTCTAACCAAATTGATGTTGCAAAAAATCTATTTCTAATTTTATTTATATACGTGTTACTATTTAATAATGCAAATATTGAAATTATATACTCAATATCATTGGTTATATTTATATTTGTAGAAATAGAATCTATAATAATTTTACTTTTATTATCTTTTCTTTCTTCAATTTTAGTTTTTATTTCATCATAATTCAAATTGAATTTTGAAAAATCTATTACTTCTGCAAATGTATTATCTAAATATTCAATATAAGCGTTTGTAACTTTGTTTTGATATTTTTTTATAGCTTTTTTGTCTCCCTTTGACGATGATATTTGAGCATTTTTATAATATTCTTCTATTGATAATGAATTTTTATTTTCTTTATTATTATTTTTTTTAAATAATTTATCAGGTAATGTTTTTATAAATTGGTTCTTCTCATTTGAAGTTATTTTTTCATATAATACTTTATTAACATATTTTACTGCATTTAATATTATTTTTTCACTTTCAATATCAAATGATTTATCTTTATTTATTTCTCTAAACTTTCTTGTTATTTCAGGAACAATTTTTGAAAAAGAAGGTAAATATTTTTTATCTTTACATTCTCCTATTTCTAAACTATTAATTTTGTTAATTATATCAACTTTACCTTCAAATATAATATCTAAATTCAAGGACTTAGAAATTTCTTCATTACTAACTTTTAGTTCTTTTATCAAAATTTCAACATTTTTATATTCTCCTTCTAAATTTTTAGTTTCTTGAATATTTCCATAAGAATTATGTAAAATTCTATTTCTTAATAAGTATCCTTCTTTCTGAAAAGAATAAAAATGAGATAATTTTTCATCAATATTATTTTCATTATTTATAAAATTTAACTTCTTTAAAATATTTAATTTGAAATTAGGAACTTTTTCTTTTAGTGTAATTTTTTGTCCATTTAAATTAAAGCCAAAAAAATCTGTTATTTTTTCTTTTCCATTAAAAATCTTATTCAATTCCATATTAGTAGAAGCAAAAAAAGTTATCAATTCTAAATCCAATTCTTCTTTAGCGTGAAGTCTAGAAAAATCATCAGTATTTACTGTTGTCATATCTATATCATTATGTCTTAATTTCCCTAAATACATAATATGTTCTAACGTATATTGCTTAACTCTTTTTAAAATTTTTTCAGATAATATACTTTCATTTAAAATTTTTTCTATTTCTATTTTTTCCATTTTCTTTAATCTGACTTTTTGTTCATTTACCAATATTTTTTCAATTCTTCCTTTTAAATATCGATATATGATTTTATATAGTTCTTTTTCTTCATCAGATTTCTTTGAAAATTTTTTCGAATCAAAATTAACTTTATAATGTTTTTTAAATATTCCGAAAATTTCTGTATCACAATTTCCTCTTTTTAGTTCTTTTTCTAGTTTTTTTATTAATTCATCTATTTTAAATTCTGCTAAAATTTTTTTTATTTTTTCTTTTATACTATTATTTTTTATATTTTCTACAAAAAGTTTTACAATTTTATCTTTTTTATTTTCTCTTTCTATTTTAAATTTTTCGTGCTTATCTAATAGTACATAAGATTTTATATATGTTCTATTTCTTCTCTTTTCAATAAATTCATTATTAAATTTTTTTACTTTTTCAATTCTTTTAGTAATATTCCAAAATTCTAACTCTTTTATAACAAAATCAGCTATATCTTCTACTGTTAAATCTACATTTATATTTAAAATTTTTTCAACAAGCATTTTTTTATTTTCAGATTTCTTTTTATCACCACCAACATTAAGATAAAATTTTACAAAACCCATAATTTCTAAATTACTTTTTATTTTTTCTCTTATTTCCATAAAATTAGTCAAAATAACATCTATTTTATTATCTTTCAATAATTTTTCTCTTAAATGTTCTTCATAATATCGATTTTCAAATACTTTTTCTGTTTCATTTTCAATTATTTTTTCTATAATCTTATATAAACTCATGTTAATATTTTTAAAAATTTCGTAAATTGATTTTTTTGTTTCTAATTCATCATTTTCTATTATTCTTAATATTATTGAACATTCATTTAGTGTTTTATTAGTATACTCATCTCTGATATCTATCTCTATTTCTTCTTCATTCTCTTGCCTCTTTATTTCTATTTTTTTATTATCTTTAGTTATTCCTTGCCTAATTGCTTCATCTATTATTTTCTTTTTTGTAATACCCAATGCTTTCAATTTCTCAGATTTTCCATATGCTTCTATATATAATACAACTTCTTCTGTTTCCAAAAAATCATCATTATTTTCTATTCTTATGATTCCTTCTTTACCTTTCAACTTAAAGAGAATATTTCCTGCATGAAATTTTCTTGTAAATTCGTTAAGAATATTATCATTTTTTTTGTAATTAATATATTTTCTAATAAATTTATTATTATCAATTTTTTCTTTATTATTATTTTCATTAATATTTAAAATGTATTTGTTTCCATCATAGTTCCTTTTAACTTTTACTTTCCGTTTTATTTTAAAACCTTTTTTATCAGGAACTTCATACCATCTTTTATGTCCAAATAAATTTCCCATTCCAATCTCCTCATTTCTACTTTAATCTAATTAAATATTTTTAAATTAAATCCATTTTACATCTTTCTAATCAAAAATACAATTTTCCATTTTTAGTATACCACATCAATATTAAATTTCAAAAAATAAAAGTAACTTCCTAAATGCAGGAATAAAATAAATATTAAATTTATTTTTTATTCTATTTTAGTCATTAAACATTTTGAAATATGTAAAAATTATGGTAAAATTTATATAAGGTTTTTATTTATTCAATAAGGAAAAGGAGAAATTGTTTATGAAAAAAGTAGTATTATTTTGTACAGTACTTGGAATGTTATTATCAACGATATTTATTTCAGCAGAAACAACTACTGCGTTCAAAACTGAGAAAATAAAATATCCTAAAGGAATTAGAGGTATCACATCTGTAACTGAAGTTTTTGGAACTGGACAGCAAGTTACACATATTATTCTGGAATTTAACGAAAAGGTAGTAAACTCTCAGCTGACTAAAGATACTTTTGCCGTTTCTGACAGAACTGTTGAAAAAGTTTATTCAAATACTCAGCCAGAAAGAACTAATATCGTAAAAGATGGAAAATATGTCATCATCGAACTGAATACAAAAGATAATGGAGCTTCTTTACGTATAGAAGGAAATAATGAAGTTGGATTTCAAATGAAAAAAGCAACTTCCAAGATAACGCAAAAAGAAGACATCTTGTTTACAAATGGTAAAAAATTAGAAAAAAGCATTGCAATACTTGAAAATAACAAAACAAAAAATTTAGTTGTGGAAAACTTTAAACAGCTTGTGTATAAAGATCCAAAAACTGGGACAAGTGTAAAATATAATCTATATATTCCAAAAAATTACGATAAAAACAAAAAATATCCACTTGTCGTATTTATGCACGATATGGGGGTCTTGAGCGAGGATACCAAAACTACACTATTACAGGGAAACGGCGCTATTTCGTTTGCAACACCTGAAGAACAGGCAAGACACGAAGCATTTGTATTAGCACCGCAGTACTCAAGACAAGTGGTAGATGACAATGGAGATATTACAAGCGATTTGGACGCAACTGTCAATTTAATAAGAGAACACATGCTTTTAAAATACAGCATTGACGATAAAAGAATTTATGCGACTGGACAATCAATGGGCGGAATGATGGCTATTGTTATGAATTACAAATATCCAGAGTTATTTGCCGCTTCATACCTTGTTGCATGTCAATGGAATGAAAAAGAAGTTGCCCCTATGGCAAAAAATAATTTATGGATTACTGTTTCAACTGGAGATTTAAAAGCCTATCCAGGAATGAACGCAATTACAAGTGAACTTATAAAAAGAGGTGGAACTGTAGCAAGAGAAAGCTGGAGAGCTGATTACACAGATACACAGTTTTTAGAAGGGGCAAGAAAAATTATTGCTCAGAAAACAAACATAAAATATACAACTCTTGAAAAAGGGACAAACCCATACTTGCCAAAAGATGCCAATCCGGGATCTGAACATTCAGCGACTTGGAAAATAGCCTATAGCATTCCTGGTATCAAAGACTGGATGTTTTCTCAAACAAAACAGTGAGCAGCGTTAAAGAATTTTAAACAAAAATTTGAAAGCAGGAAATGAATAAATCAAATAATCTTGGGATTTTTCAGTTTCAAAATAATTTAACCATATTAATCAAAAACCGAAACGAGGTAAAAATGAAAGAAATAAATGAACAGTTAAAAAATAAGAAATTATCACAAATAGAATATTACAAAAAATCTTTTGAAATTTTTAGAAAACTGCTCACAACAGATAAAAAATACTTACCATTCATATTAATATTTTCTGCATTTAGTGGCTATCTGATGACAAACTCCTTTGTTATAGGAACAATATCTGTTTTCAGTCATCGTGTCCCAAAAACGCCTCTTATTGATACAGTATTGAATTTTGGTGCAATTATTATAATCGAATATTCATTAAATCTATTTCAGAGCAATATTATCAGCAAAATTAGTGGACGTTACGAAATGAAAAAAACAGAAATAGCATTAAAGGCTTTAATTTTAAGCATTACAATGCTAATTATAAGCAGAATTACTGCTCCGCTAGAAACAAAAGGACTTGTAATTACATTAATGCTTTCATATTTTTTTGCATATTTCAGACAAGTATACTTATCAAAAAAAATAGGTATAGTAGAGGTATTTAAAGAAAATATGACTCTTTTAAAAAATAATAGAATGAGAATTATTTTGCCTTTAATTTTAATCAATCTGGTTTCAGTTATCGTAACAACTATATTAATATCGTATGCTACAGTAAGTATTATTTCTACAATGAAAAGTTCAACAACTACAGTAGCAATTCTAATAATTTACAGATTATTAAATGGAATATTTGAAATTTATAAAAAAATCCTAACAAGTATAATTTTCTTAAATGTAGAAAACAGTAAACAATAAATTAATTAATTTCTTAAACAAGAATTTAGAAAGGAGAAACTATTGACTTTTAGTTATTTTAGCCCTATTCATATAGAAACTTTTATTGTATCAATTTTATTTTGCGTACTTTTATTCTTTATTCCAAAATTTTTTAAGAATATAGATATAAAAAAATATTCAACCGTTTTAGGATATTTTTTATTAATATTTAAAACCGTTGATTCAATTTACAGGCTGATGTATCAGAACGAGCCTATAACCAATGTTACACCTGTGCATCTTTGCAATTTTGCAGCAATTTTTGCAGGATTATATCTAATTTTTAGAACAAAATTCTTATACAATGTAGTCTATTATTTGACTTTTGGACCAGTATTAGCGTTAATCTTGCCGGGCATAATTTACTATCATGACAATTATTATGTCTATATTTTTATGATAATGCATGCACTTATTGTATTTACAGCTTTTTTTGGATATGAATATCTAGATGAAAGACCTACAAAAAAAGGATTTATTCAATCAGTAATCGCATTACTTCTTATATTTCTTTATGCGTTTATCTACAACTTTATCTTTAAGGAAATAAATGCAATGTTCTTAAAAAGTCATATTATTCCGCAAGTAAAGTTTATAAATCCAATCTGGTTATATGATATTGTTTTAATCTCTACAATGATTTTTTTGGAATTTCTGCTATATTTGCCAGTTATGAAAAGAAAAGTTTAATATGAATTTTTTTAAGATAAATAAAAAAAAGTACACCACTGATATTAGTATTAATTATGTGTATATGATTTTAGTATACTAGGTGTACTTTTTTATTAACAATTTTATTCAGTTTCAGGCTGAGCCGCACTTTCCTGCTCAACTTTTTCCAAAATAACTTTTGTTATTTCAGCACGAAGTTCAGGTTTAATTGGATGAACTATGTCCTTAAATTCTCCATTTGGCATTCTTCTTGATGGCATTGCCACAAATAATCCATTCTGTCCATCGATTATCTTTAATCCATGAATCACAAAACTTTCATCAAATGTGATGTCAGCATACGCCCGCAATCTCTCGTTGTTTTCCGTCTGTTTTCCAATTCTAATACGAATATCAGTTACTTTCATAAGTCTTCTCCTTGTTTTGTATAAATTTATCTTCCATTATAATTATACCCTATTTATCCTAAAAAACAAGAGAAAAAACAATAATTCCTTATAATTATCCAATTATCTCAACATATTCATCAATAAATTCTTTTTTAAGGCTTTCAGGCGGCAAATCCAGCACTTTTACCTTTATGTTCTTGTTAAAATACTTTATGTCAAAAATATCGCCTTTTTTTACATCATAAGAAGATTTCTTCAGTTCTCCATTTACGGCAATATTTCCATTATCTGCCAGTTCCTTTGCCACAGTTCTTCTTTTTATGATTCTTGTTACTTTTAAAAATTTGTCTAAACGCATTTTTTTCCTCTATTTTTTATTATTTTATATTCTTCATTCCTTCATACCAGGCTGTATTTGTTTCTACAAATCCAACATTGTCGTTTTCCTTTAGGAATAATCCTCTTATCTTGCTTTTCTTGTTACTAAAGATATGAGGGTTATCAGTTGTTGACTTAGCCAAAAGAGCTTTCTTTATTTTTTCCTGATCTTCTTTTGCCAAAGTTTTTGTATTAAATACGATTGGTCCGTTATAAACTGGAATTGACTTTATGACTGTAAAACTTTTTCCTGCATAATCTCCAAATGGTGCAACCGCTCCCTTTTTCACTTTGTATGTGGCTCCTGAATTAAAGTCCTGTCCCGCAGTCAGTTCATAAATTGTAAATGATTTTGGAATGGCAAATGTTGCAACATCAACATCTCCTTTAAACAATAAAACTTGTGCCCCAGGATGCGAATTTCCAAACATAACTTTTGAAAACACCTTATTTCCAAGCACTTCATCTGTATTTTTTAGCCCAAATTCTTTTACGATGAAATTAGCTGGTATCTTAAATCCAGATGTAGAGCTGTTTGTAACAAATCCCATAGACTTACCTTTTAGCTTCTTCAAGTCAAATCCATCTCCAGAACGGTATTGATCGGCATCTTCTGCTCTAACTGCAATAAAGCTGTAATAACGTGCATCTTCTAACGTTCCGCTCTCTCCAGCATTTGTAAGCACAGCCTCAATATCCTTTGTTCTCTGTCTAGCATTCAAATACGCTTCAGCTCCTATATATGCAATCTGCGACTGTCCAGAAACAATATTCTCAACTGTAATATTGTAATCTGTCGTTGTAACAATCTCAACTTTTTTCCCAGTTGCCTCCTGTACAACACGCGCAAACTCTTCACGTGATTTTTTCAATGAATCATTAGTTTCATTTGGTAAAAATACAATTTTGATTGTATCATTTTTCTTGCCGCAACTAATAGTAAATAGCAAGATTGCCAATAACAATAAACTTCTTAAAATATTTTTTTTCATAAATACCTCCTAAAAACATCAAATAATATAACTTATTATAGCATTTGTTATTTGCATAGTCAATTCTCTATAAAAATAAGTTTAATAATTTTTAATAATAAACTATCTTTTCAAAAATCTCCCCAACCGAAAAACTCCTAACTTCAGGCTTTCGATTATCTCCTTTTTCAATCAAAATCTCAAGTTCCCCATTTTCATCAATATTCTGAGCAACTCCTGAAATAACTTCATTTCCAAGTTTTAATTCAATTTTTTTATCTTTCAAATAATTTATCTGATTAATTTCCTTTAAAATATCCTTCCAAAATCCATTTTCTAAATTTTCACACAATGTTTGAAATTCTAAAACAATATTTTTTATAACTTCGTCAAGTTCGTATTTTTTATTTTTTATTTGAGTTAATGAGATGGCTTTACTTTTTAAGTTTTCTGGTAATATATTATTTACATTTATCCCAATTCCCGTAATATAGACATTTTCTGTTTTTTCCAGCAAAATACCGCATAATTTCTTGTTTTCCAAATAAACATCATTAGTCCATTTGAATTTATATTCTAAATTTTCAATTTTTCTAAGTCCCTTTATAACTGCAAGACCAGCAATTAAAGGCAATTTCAAATAATCTTCAATTTCCCAGTTATCCCTTTCCTTTAAAAAGAAACTAAAAAGCGCCATTCCATCCATAGATACCCAGTCATTCTGTCTGCGTGCCTTACTATGAGTCTGCGTTCTAGCAGAAATAACATCAAATTCTTCATGACTTTTGTGATTTCTTCGTAAATAATCGTTTGTCGAATCAAGTTCATCAAATTTATATAGATTTATATTTTCTTTCATTTTTTCTCCTAAATTTATTCTAATACTATTTTCCATTTATCCTAAAATCCGTTTAAAATAAGAATAATTTTTTATAATATAGTTGTTTAATAGCTAATTTATAATAGTTTAATTAAATTGTTTTTTATTATTTTATATATATCTTGATTAATAAATATTTTTTCATTTTTATTTTCGTAGGATTGCTCATTGCCGCAAATCCTACCACCTATGGCTAGTCTACGACATTTCTCTGCACTGACAAAAAACTCGCTACACTCAAACAGTTTTGTCAGCACAGAAAAATTCTCCGACGGATTATTTATACTAGGCTTTTTTTGACGAAAATTATATTTTAATTATTTTAAAATACATATAAAAAATCACTCTCACTAAGTATAAAATTTTAGATTAATGAGAGTAATAATTTTTTATCTGAATATTATTAAAAGAACTCCAGCAGCAACGGCTGATCCAATTACACCTGCTATATTTGGTCCCATTGCATGCATTAACAGAAAGTTTTTGGGATTTTCTTCCTGCCCTAGTTTCTGTACAACTCTTGCTGCCATTGGAACTGCTGAAACTCCTGCTGCTCCAATCATAGGATTTACTTTCCCTTTTGTCAGTTTGTACATTATTTTCCCAAACAGCACTCCTCCTACTGTCCCAAAAGAAAATGCAATTAACCCAAGAATAATAATTTTTATTGTTACCAGACTCAAAAAATGCTTTCCGTCAGCAGTTGCTCCAACAGTCATTCCAAGCACTATTGTAATACAGTATAACATGGCTCCTCTTGCGTGTTCAACTAAATTTGAAACAACTCCAGCCTCTTTTATAAGATTTCCAAGCATTAACATTCCGATTAACGGAGCTGATGATGGAACTAGAAGAATAACAATAATTGTTACTGCAATTGGAAAAATTATTTTTTCTCTTTGACTTACGAATCTGAGTTGTGTCATTTCGACTGTTCTTTCCTTTTTTGTTGTCAAAAGTTTTATAATTGGAGGTTGAATTACAGGAACTAAAGCCATATACGAATAGGCTGCAATAGCGATTGATCCTAGTAAATGTGGTGCCAGTTTTGTTGTCAAGTAAATGGCTGTAGGTCCGTCAGCTCCTCCAATAATTCCAATTGAAGCCGCCTCTTTTCCAGTTAGTCCTAGCAAAATTGCTCCAATAAACGCTATAAAAATCCCAAGTTGAGCAGCAGCTCCTAGCAGCAGACTTTTTGGATTTGCAATTAACGGTCCAAAATCAGTACTTGCTCCTATTGCCAAAAATATTAACGGTGGATAAATACCTAATTTTACTCCTTGATATAAGTAGTATAAAAGTCCACCTTTTTCCATAAGTCCTTCATTTGCAACAGCAGGCAGATTTGCGAGCAGCATCCCAAAGGAAATCGGAAGCAATAGATAAGGCTCATATTGTTTTTTTATCGCCAGGTATAACAAAATTAGTGAAATTATTATCATTATAATCTGTCTTCCAGTTATCATTGATATTCCTGTTGTTCCATAAAGAATTTTTAGTAATTCCATTTGAAAACCATTCCTTTCTTTAAGGTTTTAGTAATTTATTAGATTTTTATATTTTAAGACAATACCACTAAAATATCATCAGTATTTACTGTATCACCTTTTGCCACTCTAATTTCGCTTATAGTTCCATCGCAAGGCGCTACAATTGGATTTTCCATTTTCATAGCTTCCAATACTATTACTTCATCTCCAGCTTTTACCTTTTGTCCAGTTTTTGCTTTCACATCTACTATAAGTCCTTGCATAGGGGCTTTTATTACTTCGCTTCCTTCAGTTTCCTTTTGTAAAGGTGGATTTTCATTCTTGCTTACTTCTTGCTTGCTGTCTGAACTGGCTGAAGTTTCAATAGTTCCTTCTTTTTCTGAAACATCTTCCACTTCTACTTCGTAAACTTTTTCTCCGATTCTAATTTTATACAGTTTAATCATTTTTTCTGTACTCCTTTGTATTTCAGATTTTATTTTATTTCCCTAATATTTTTTATTCTTATACGACTATTCTTGTTATCTCCAGCCGCTTCAATCAAAACTGCCATCATTGCCGCCAGCATAGTTTCATCTTTTATTTTTTCCATATTAAATTTTTGTTCACTATCTTGTTTTTGTTGCTTTTCCAGAATTTTACCGTCATTTCTTTTTTTATTCTCAATATCTGCATTTTTTTCCTCATAGGCTGAAAAATATTTAAAAAATGACAGTACAAATGAAATCAAAAATAATATAAAAAATACAATCAACATACTGACAACAGTTATATAAATGGCATCTGCAAAAGTTACAGCCGAATTTCCAAATAAAATACTTTTCATATTTTAAATTATTCCTTTCAAGTTTTTTTGAATTGCTAAATTTAAACAGTTTCTGCATGTCACTTTATTTCGTAATAACTATCAAATCTTTCCTTTTGCGAGAGTTTCATTTTATTTCTCAAATGAACCATATCACTTACAATTCTTTCTTCTATACGGCTTAATTTATCCCAATCTATAAGATTTTCTGCATCACGTGTCTTATTTATTTCCATATCAAGTTCCGATATTTTTTCAAGCAATGCCTTTTTGTTCCATCTTGTATTTTCATACCATTCCGTTATTTCCTTTAATTTTGTCTTGAAGTAATCTATATCTAAGTTCATTTTTTTCACCTCTCTTTTTAAACTGCCTATTCTATTATATTTCAATTTTTATTTTCAAAAACTTTTAAAAAACGACATCAATATTCTGAATACTGATTTTCTCTTCCGAGTTTTTTTCTTTGTACTTTTCTTTCAGGTAATCTTTTGCAATCTGTGGAAAACATGCGTAAGTTAGAACATCTTCATCAGATTTTGCCAGACTTCCTATTTCATTCTTCATTGTGTCGTATTCATTTTGTAGCAAATCGGCAGGTCTTCCAGTAAATATTTCATCATTTCCAATTATAACTGCCTTAATTTCATCCGAAATTTTTACAGGCGATTTCCCATACATTCCTTTTACATAATCTTTAATTTCCTTTGGAATCATCTTGTATCTCTGCCCTGTCAAGACATTAAATACTGACTGTGTCCCAACCATCTGGCTCATCGGCGTTACTAAAGGCGGATGACCTAGGTCTTTTCGAACTTTTGGAATTTCACGAAGCACATCTTCATATTTGTCTTCCGCTCCTTGTGCCTTCAGCTGTGACAAAAGATTTGAGAGCATTCCGCCAGGAAGCTGATATTCCACAATGCTTGGCTCTACGGCAAGAGCCTTTGGATTCATTGTTCCGTTATCAATATATTTTTTTCTTATAGGTTTAAAATACTCTGCGACTTCCTTTAAAAGTTCAAGATTTAACCCTGTATCATATTTCGAGCCTTGCAAGGTTCTAACAAGCGATTCTGTAGGCGGCTGTGAAGTTCCGTTTCCAAAAGGTGAAATTGCTGTATCCACAATATCCACTCCAGCTTCAATAGCTTTTAATGTACTCATTCCAGCTAGTCCCGCCGTTGCGTGAGTATGCAGTTCAAGCGGTATATTCAAAATCTCTTTCAGTTCACTTACAAGTTCATAAGCCACATTTGGCAATAAAATTCCTGACATATCCTTTATTGCAATAGAATCTGCCCCCATGTTCTGCATTTCCAAAGCCAGTTTCTTATAGTATTCTATAGTATGAACAGGGCTAATTGTATAACAGATAGCAAGCTGGCTATGTCCTCCATATTTTTTTGCGCTTTCTGATGCCTGCCTTATATTTCTTGTATCATTCAAAGCATCAAATGTACGAATTATATCAATTCCATTTTTTATTGAAAGTTCTACAAATTTATCTACAATATCATCAGCATAATGCCGATAACCAAGCAAATTCTGTCCTCTTAGCAGCATCTGAAGCTTTGTATTTTTGGCTCTTTTTCTGATTTCTCTTAATCTTTCCCACGGATCTTCATGCAAAAATCTGATTGCTGCATCATAAGTTGCTCCGCCCCAGACTTCCATTGCATAATACCCAACTTTATCCATAGTTTCTATTATTGGAAGCATTTCGGCAGTAGTCATTCTTGTCGCCATAAGTGACTGATGTCCGTCCCTTAACGATGTTTCCGTTATTTTTACCTTTCCCATAAAAACCTCCATATTTTAGTAAACATTTAAAAATTGTTATAAAACAGACAGTTAAGCATCTCCCAAAACTTTTAAAATTGACTGAAAATTAAGTAGTTAATACTAACTGTCGGAGTATTACTGAACTGCCTATCGGTGTATTTATTCAAAATACATTGGGCCTGCATTTACAATATGTTCTGGCATATTCGGATATTTTGCTGCAAAATTTTCTCTAAACATTTTTGCCAGTTTTCTTGCAGCTGCTCCATATGCTTCTTTATTTGCCCAAGTGTCTATTGGATTTAGAAGTTCACTTGGAACATTTGGGCAATATTGTGGAATTTCTAGATTGAAAATATCATCGTGTCTGTATTCAACTTCATCCAGTTCTCCATTTAACGCTGCAGTTACCATTGCTCTTGTGTATTTTAAGTTCATACGGTTTCCAACACCATAAGGTCCGCCAGACCATCCTGTGTTTATTAAAAATACTTTCGTATTGTGAAGTTCTATTTTTTTACCTAGCATTTCTGCATAAACTAGCGGATCTAATGGCATAAACGGTTCTCCGAAGCAAGTTGAGAATGTAGGCTGCGGTTCTGTAATTCCACGTTCTGTTCCAGCAAGCTTAGAAGTAAATCCTGTCACAAAATGGTAAATTGCCGCATCTTTTGAAAGTCTTGAAACAGGCGGTAAAACTCCAAATGCATCTGCTGTCAGAAATATTACAACGCTTGGAATCCCTCCAATCCCTGGAATTTGTGCATTTTTTATATGATTAATCGGGTAGCCAACTCTAGTATTTTCTGTCAAGCTCTTGTCATAAAAGTCAAATTCACGTGTCTTAGGATTCATTACAACATTTTCCACAAGGCTTCCAAATTTTATTGCATTGTAAATATCAGGCTCATGTTCTGGATCAAGGTTTATACATTTAGCATAACATCCACCTTCAAAGTTGAAAATGCTGTGATCAGACCATCCGTGTTCATCATCTCCAATTAATTTACGGTTAGGATCTGTTGAAAGTGTAGTCTTCCCAGTTCCAGAAAGCCCAAAGAATACCGCAGTATGTCCAGTTCTTGGATCCATATTAGCAGAACAGTGCATAGGAAGCACATCAATTTCAGGCATTACAAAGTTCATTATTGAAAATACGCTTTTCTTAATTTCTCCAGAATACTCTGTTCCACAAATAATACCAATTCTTGCTTCATAATCAATAATTATTGCAGCAGATGAATTTATTCCATCGATTTTAGCATTGCATTTAAAGCCTGGAGCTGCGATTATTGTAAAATCAGCGTGACCATAATCGTTTAATTCTTCTTCTGTTGGGCGTATTAGCAATTGATGGATAAATAAGTTCTGGCTTGCCCGTTCATTTATTATTCTAAATTTTCGTCTGCAAGTTGGATCTGCTCCTGCCATTCCGTCAAATATGAAAATTTCACGATTTTGCAAATATGCAATCAACTTATTATAAATAGAATCAAATTTTTCTTTTTCAATAGGCTTATTTACATTTCCCCAGGCAATCTTATCATGAATACCAGCTGTATCAACAATATATTTATCTTTAGGTGAACGCCCTGTATATTTCCCTGTTGTTACAACTAAAGCTCCTGTTTCAGACAGTGTACCTTCCTTACGGCTTAGTGCATGCTCGATAAGTTCAGAAGGTGTTAAATTCCTGTAGATTTTTGCCACATTTACAATTCCTAATTTCTCAAGATCCTTTGTCAATTTTTTCATATCGCTTCCTCCATATTCCAGAAAATTTTAATATTTTTTTATTTTTATTGATTAAATTTATTTGGCATCCTATATTTTCAGGTTTACATAATTAATATTTCATTACTTTAGTTTAATATAAAAACATTTAAGTAAAATCTTAAAATAAATGACTAGAAGGCATATTACGTTATTAAAAAATACTTGATTTTTTGTAGACTCAAAAACAAAAAATCCCTACATCTAAGTAGGGAAAGACAAAATAATATTAATTTTAAATATCTTGATTTTGAATTTTGGAGGGTAACATTAAATTTATAATAATTTTACTTGGAATAATAACATAAAAAATCTAATCTTAACTTTAAAAAATCACAACTTTATAATTGTTATTGTTTTTATTTTGCTATATAATAATTGTCTATAATATTCAACATTATTTTCTCCCTACATTAATATTATCCCACATTTTTAGCGAAAGTCAATGACCTTTATAAAAAAATAATTAAAAGAATATTCTACGAAAGATTAAATTTATTATAAAGAGACAATACTATTATAAAGTAAAAATTATATCATTTCTTAAATCAGCCTAATAACAATAATTTCCAGCTTATACTTCAAAATAATTTATTAATATATTTCTTTGGATTTTACAAAATAAATTTGAACAATAAGTACATATTATGGTATAATACTAGTAAACTGTAAAATAAAAAATGGAGAGAAAATGATAAAATTAATTTTACTGGACGTGGATGGAACACTTACTGATGGCGGTATCTACCTTGGAAATAGCGGAGAAGAATTAAAGAAGTTCAATGTAAAGGATGGTTACGCTATTTTAAATGCACAAAAATTAGGCATTGAATTTGGAATTATTACAGGCGCAGAATCTGAACTGTTAAGTAAACGTGCTGAAAAACTTAAAATAAAATACTTGTATCAAGGCATTTCAGAAAAAACTGTTATTCTAGATGAAATAATGCAAATATCAGGACTTCAAAAAGAAGAAATTGCCTATATGGGTGATGATCTGAATGATATAAAAATCATGAAAAAATCTGGTTTTTCAGGAACACCCCTAGATGGAGTAAATGAAGCAAAAATAATTGCTGATTTTATTTCTACGAAAAATGGTGGAGAAGGTGCTGTAAGGGAGTTCATAGAAACTATTTTAAAAAGAGAAAATTTATTTCAAAAATTTTTGGCAAATGTCAAATAACATAAAAAGAAAAATTATTTTTTAGGAGGAAATAATGGCAATAAAATATCTAGATGCCAAGAGGCTAAAATTAGTCTTCATTGGTGGTGGAAAGTGGGTTACAAAGCACGAAGACTTATTAAATGAATTAAATGTATACCCAGTACCTGATGGAGATACTGGAAGCAATATGTCAATGACATTAAATTCAATGATAAATGATCTGGAAGAAAAAACAGACGATAAAATAAAAATGCCTGAATTAATAGAAGTAGTTGAAGAAGCTGTGTTAATGGGAGCCAGAGGAAATTCTGGTACAATTTTATCACAAGTAATCACAGGATTTTTAAAAGGTATTGGAGATAAAGTTAAATTGCTTCCAAAAGATGTTGCCGAAGCTCTTTTAAGTGCCAAGGAAACTGCTTATAGCGCTGTAAGCGAACCTATAGAAGGAACAATTTTAACAGTTATTAGAAAAATTTCTGAAAAAGCTATGGAATGTGGAGATAAATTTGAAGATTTAGTAGAATTTCTAAGAGAAATTGTTGTGGCTGGAGAAAAAGCGGTAGAAGAAACGCCTGAACTACTGCCAAAATTAAAAGAGGCTGGAGTAGTTGATGCTGGAGGAAAAGGGCTGTTCTTCTTTTTTGAAGGATTCTATAAAGTTGCAACAGAACTGAATCTGCTGGTTGAATTACAAAAAGCTCAAGTTAAAGAAAATGAATTTGACAAGACAATAGCAAATATTGATCACGACCCTGAAAGCATACATTTTCAATATTGTACAGAATACATTATCCTAAACGGAGACTTCGACACAGAAGAATATAAAAAGCGTGTGCTTGAATTAGGAGATTCTGCAGTATTTGCACAAACTTCCAAAAAGTTCAAGACTCACATTCATACCAACCATCCTGGAAAAGCAATGGAGATAGCGCTTGAATATGGACCTCTTGAAAAAATGAAGATAGAAAATATGAAATTGCAACATGATAATCTTCAAATTTTTAGTGAACGGGATGAAGCTAAAATCTTTGTAAATCCAAAAATTGATAAAACAAAATCTGCGTTTGTAATTTTGGCTGATTCTGAAAACTTAAAGGATGAATTTTTAAAAATCGGTGCAGATGTTGTAATTCTTGGAGGGCAAAGTAAAAATCCAAGTGTTCAGGAAATATTAAATGCAATTGACAAAACTGAAAAAGAAAACGTTTATGTCTTGCCAAATAATAAAAATGTCATTACAACAGCTAAAATGGCAGCCGAAAAATCTCAAAAAACAGTAATGGTTCTAGATACTAAGACAATGCTTGACGGATATTATTTCTTAAAAAATAAGGAAAGTGACATTGACGAAGTGAAAGAATCTGCCGCAAGAAACTATTCTGTGGAAATTACAAAAGCTGTAAGAGATACAAAAGTAGAAGACTTGACAATAACAAAAGATGATTTTATAGCACTTGTAAATGGAAAAATAAAATATGCAAAAAAATCGTTAAAAGACATTACAGATACAATATTAGCTAATTTAGTAACTAAAAATACAATAACAGCCATTGTAGTAAGTGGAAATGAAAAAGATGAAATTTCACAAAAAAATATTGAAGAAAAATTATCTGGAGTAAAAACTTCAATTATTGATGGAAATCAGGAAAATTACTATTATTACCTGTACATTGAAAATAAAGACCCTAATATGCCTGAAATAGCTATTTTGACAGATTCTGTATCAGACTTGACATACGAAGATATTGAAGGGCTGCCAATAAAAATTGTGCCTTTGAAAATTGATATAAATGGTGAACTTTATAGAGACGGAATAGAAATTACAAAACCTGAATTTTGGCACGAAATGCTTGACAATGATGCAACAATAAAGACATCTCAGCCATCACCGCAGGACTTTTTAAATGCTTACAATAGACTATTTGAAAAAGGCTATAAAAAAATAATTTCAATCCATCCATCTTCAAAATTAAGTGGAACGATACAAGCCGCAAAAGTTGGACGAAGTTTGACAAACAGGGAAAATGACATTGAATTAATTGATAGTATGGGAGCTTCTTTACTGCAAGGATTCCTTGCTTTAGGAGCCGCTGGAAAATCAGTACGAGGAGAAAGCTTTACAGAAATTATCAACTGGGTAAATAACTTTAGAACAAAAGGTAAACTTCTTATGATTATTCCAGACTTAAAATATCTTGAAAAAGGTGGAAGAATAGGAAAAGCAAGTTCAACAATAGCAGGAGCATTAAATATGAAACCTATTTTAACTGTAAACCAAGGAGAAGTTACAGTTGAGAAAAAAGTTCTAGGTGAACGCAATGCACAAAAATACATTGAAAAATACATTGAGCGTGAAAGCAAGAAACAAAGTATTGTTCTTATGAGCGGCTGGGGAGGAACTCCAACAGAGCTTGAAAATGTAGTGAGAATTTATTCAGAAGTCGAAAATAATCCAAAAATAAGTTCATTAATATTAAATAGGGAAATTGGAGCAGTAATTGGAGCTCACGCAGGCCCGGTTTACGGAATATTTATATTTCCAAGATTAAGTTAATGGCTACAAAATTAAATTTTAAAAGCAGATAAGCAGAAAGAGGTATATCTTTGAAATTTAAATTTTTTGATGAAATAAATTCAACAAATACTTATTTAAGACGACAATTAAGAATAGAAGAATTTGAAGTCATCGTAGCAAAGAAGCAGACAGATGGCAGAGGAAAAAGAGAAAGCGTGTGGATTTCAAATGAAGGAGCCGCACTCTTCTCCTTTGCTGTTGCAGACAAGAATTCTGAACTAAATGAAAAAATAACAATTTTTGCTGGCTACATTGTTTACAAAATTCTTAAAAACTACATAAAAAGCAACGAAAAACTGACTTTTAAATGGCCAAACGATATTTATTACGAAAATAAAAAAATATGTGGAATTCTATGTGAAAAAGTAAGAGAACATATAATAGTGGGAATCGGAATAAACGTTAATAACACTGATTTTGGAGTATTCCGTGAAAAAGCCATTTCACTTGTAGAAATTACTGGAAAAATTCATTCAGTGCAAAATATAATAGAAGAGGTTGTATTAGCCTTTGAAAATGAATTTTATAGCCTTAACAAAAAATGGGAAAATGTATTAACAGTTGTAAATGAAAATAGTTACCTAAAAGATAAAAAAATAATAATCAAAAAAAATGGAAAATTTTTAGAAAAAGAATATAAATTCCTGCGTGTAGACAGAAAAGGAAATATTTCTCTAATTGCTAAAGGAGATAGTGATGAATTAAAATTTGTCTCGCTGGAATTTAAGATTATATAAAAAATAAAGGAATATCTTTCTAATCAATTTATAGAAGAATATTCCTTTTTTTATACTATTTTTTGATTATCCCCATTTCTTCCAAATATCTGTCAATTCCACTTTTCCAGTCTGGAATCCTTTCTCCAAGAAGTTTTTCCACTTTCTCAGAAGATAATTTTGAAAAATGTGGTCTTTTAGCAGGAAGATTGAAATCCTTTGTTTTTGCAGTTTCAAGAGTCCCTTTCCAACCTATTTTTTCCAATACATATTTTGCCTGTTCATATTTACTGGCAATTCCATTATTTGTAATATGATACAATCCAAACTGTTCAGTTTGTATCAATTTCCATGAAAATTCTGCCAAATCTTTTGAGTAAGTAGGTGCAGAAATCTGATCGTCAACAATACTTAATTTATCACGAGTCTTGCTCCAGTTGATGACCTGTGTATTAAAATTCTCTCCATTTTTACCAAAAAGCCATGACGTTCTTATTATAAATGATTTACTGTATTCTTCCATAACATCCTTTTCCATAGAACTTTTTGATTTTCCATAAATAGATAATGGTGAAACAATATCTTCTTCCAAGAAAGGATTTTTTTTCTTTCCATCAAAGACAAAATCACTAGAATATGTTACAAATATTGCATTCATTTTTTTAGAATATTTTGCAATAATTAGAGGCGCATCCTTATTTATTTTGATACATTGCTCAATATTTTTTTCTGCCTGATCTACGTCATTATATGCTGCACAGTTTATAATATGAGTAAAGTTATTATTTTTCTTAAAAAAATTTTCAATATCTGTATTATTTGCTATATCTAATTCTTCATAATCAACTGCCATGTGTTCTATATTTAAATTTTTAAATAACTTTTGGAAATCATGTCCTAATTGTCCATTTGAACCAATTAAAAGGATTTTCAATTTATTATTTTGATAATATTTATTCAAAATTATTTCCTTTCTTTCTATGAAAATATTGATATTTTTTATATATTTTATTTTTTATCAATTGATCTATAAATATAGTCTTTAGAATTCAAAGAATTTTTTAGAATATGATGTAAATATCTTACTATAACACTTAATATCGAAAATATCCCAAAAAATCCTAAACTTAAAATAATAAATAATGACGTCCAACCTTCTATAATATCAGAAAATATTTTACTTAAAAAACTATAAAGAATTCCTAAACTAAACAATATTAAAAATAAAAAAGCAATCCTCTGAGTTACTATCATAACCGCATCTGTATAATAAATTAATGTATCAAACATTAACATCATATTTTCAGAAAAAGATCTTTTATTTTTATAATCTATATCAACTACTATTGAAGAACTTTTCAATCCTGAAAGTATATATGCTACATTTCTATTTATTACTCTTTTTCCAACTTCAGAAACTTTATTCTGTCCTCTTCTTGACGATAAAGTCATTACAGAAGAACTTATATCTTCATTAAAAACATTTTTAAAATACTTATTTAATGTTTTATAAAAAATTTTAGATGTAAATCTTGATTTTTTAGGAACCAAGAATACAAAATCATACCCTTTCTGACTTTCTTTATATAATTCTATTATTTTGCTATAGTCCACTTCAAATGAAACATCTTCGATTTCAATAATATAATCTCCTATAGCCATAGCTGTCCCCGCATTAAGAGCTTGCTGAGTATTATGTTTGATAGGTAGTTTAATCAATGTATATTTTACATTTCTTTCACTTAAAGTATTTAATTCAAGACTTTTAATAGTGTTATCCACTATTACAATTTCACTGCCTTTAAAATTATCTTTTAATGTATTACTTATGTTTTGAACTTTATTAACAATATCATGATCCTCATCATTAACAACTAGAACAACTGAAATATAATTCTGTTCCAAATTTTTCATTATTAACTTTTCTCCTTAATTTATAATATTTCATCTAAATCATACATTGTGTTTATTTTCCCTGAGAATACTGTATAAAAATCAGGGTTTTTAGAATACTGTCTTATAATCGTCGGTCTTGAATCATCTATTTCAGAAGCGACTAATATTGGTTTTATAGTGAATAGTGATTTTACATATTCTATTTTTATATCTTTATTCAAATATTTTTTTGCAGTTTGAATCATTTCTTCAAAAACTGTTTTAGGATAATTTCCACAATGAATACACCCTTTTTCATGTTCTTTTGTATGTAATTTTTCATCCCCACTACAATCATACGGAGGTAAATGATCATAACTTGTAAAATGTGGTGTTCTAGATACTGTAGTTATTGAATGGTATCCTGTTAATCCAAAAGGCATCACTGAAAAAAACGGTCCATCCATAACTGTTAATCCAACATTTTTAATATTGTCTGATACTTTACATAAAATAACTTCACAAAATTCATATTTTATTGGTAAATATTCAAATCCTAATAAATTGTGTATTTTATTAATTCCAGCATAAGTAGCATTTAATATAAACGGTGCAGAATATTCATTACCATTTTCTGTTTTTATTGTAAAATTTTTCTCCGATTTTTCAATAGAAATTATTTTAACTCCAAAATTAAATTTACAATTTAATTGTACTAACTCATTATACAATTTATCTCCGATTTTTTCTGCATCAAAAGAATATTCTTTTGTTAAAAATGCTTTGTCAATAGTATGAATATTAAAATATTTTTCTTTTGGAATTTCTTCACATAATAAATTTAAATTATCACAAAATTTTTTAAACTGCTCTCCATTCGCCCAACTATAATCTGCAGCAACAGCATATATTTTCTCAAAATTATCATTTATTCCTTCTTTAAAGTCATTATAAAATCTGTCAAAATATTTTGCTGATTTAGAAGCTGTAGAGTAAGACCTCGGATAATGATATCCATTATGTAGTCTGGCTTGATTTATATATGAACCTCGCTTAAAATATGTATTTTCAACTTCTAAAATTAGTACTTTTTCATTAGGATTTTTTTCTAATGTTCTTTTAGCAGCATACATACCGTATATTCCTGCTCCTATTATAATTTTATCAAAAATATTTTCTTTTTTCATCCTACTAATCCTCTATATTTTATTTTAATAATTATCTAATTTCTAAAAACCCACAATTTATTCATTAAATAGTTTAAAGGTGTTGTAATACACAAATTTACTATTGGAGCAATTTTATCTGATATTCCTAATTTTTGTATCCATATATACAATAAAATTGTACTAAGAAGCCATGATAATAAGCATACTATATAAAATTTTATTATGTCAGATATTTTATTTTTATTATTTTTAAAAACCCATAATTTATTCCAAAAATAACTATTAAAAGTTGCAACAAGAAACCCTACTGTATTTGCAATTTGATAATTAATTGATAGAAATATTAATACATAGTATACAGCAAGTGATATAAATAGATTACTAAAACCTACAATAGAAAACTTTATAAACTTATTATACTTAATAAGGAATTTTGCTATTAGTTTTATCACTTAAACTACACTCCTTCATCAAATCCAATTTTTTCTTCAATAATATAAATAGGTCTTTTTCTTGTTTCTTCTAAAATTCTCCAAACATATTCTCCAATTATACCTATCGTCAGCATTTGAATTCCTGAAATAAATAAGAAAAATATTATTACAAGTATCTTTTCTTGTAAGATATTTTTTAACAACATATTAATAAAAATATAGATAAATCCTATAAATCCTAATAAAAAAAATAGAAATCCTAATATTAAGATAAATTTTATTGGAAAATAAGAGAAAGCTAAAAATGAATCTACAACTAATTTTATTTTCTTAGATAAAGTCCATTTTGATTCTCCTACTTCTCTTTTTTTTCTTACATAATATATTTTATCTGTTTTGAATCCACACCATAATATTTGTCCCATTAAGGTAGAATTTTTCTCTTTCATTTCTGATAATATTTTTGCAATCTCTCTATCAATTAAAAAGCAATCAAATCCACCTTTTGGCATATTTTTTAATGCAAATTTTCTCATTAATTTATAATATGTATTTGAAAAAAATGTCTGAGAAAAAGCTTCTTCTCTATCTTCTCTTACTGCTAAAACAACTTTATTTCCTTCAACCCATTTATCAAACATTTTTTCTATAATTTCTGGCGGTTCCTGTAAATCTGCTGAAACAATTGTTACACAATCTCCACTCATATTACTTATTCCTGCTAAAACCGCTGTATGTGAGCCATAATTTTTTGATAACCTTATTATTTTTATATTTTTATTTAAAGATTTAACTTTTAATAACTCAAGATATAAATCTTTTCGTGAACCATCATCTACAAATATAATTTCATAATTGAACTTATCATTTTCTAACACTTCCATTAATTTGTTATACAAAGTTAGAATTTCAGTTTCATTATAAACAGGAACTACTAAAGATAGTTTTTTCATTTTATTCCTTCTCTCTAATTATTTTATGAATTTTAGAAAATTAAATATATTTTTGAAAACAAATCTTAATATTTATAAATACACATTAAACTTAATTACAGCGTTTCACTTCCTGATAAATTAAAATTATTTCCATTCAAAAATTTATTTTCATTTTCTAATAAGAATAAAATAATATTAATAATTTCATCTTTTTTTATTAATTCTTTCATAGGATGATTTTTTTTATACATTTCTATCGCAATTTTGTCTATATTTTCTAAAAATTTACTTTGAAACATTGATGGAGAAATTGCATTTATTTGAATATTAAAATTACCGTATTCTGATACTAAAGATTTCATAAGACCTAATAATGCATATTTCATTGAAATGTATGAAGTTAAAAATTTAGGTGGTACTCCTATTATAAAACTTGATAATAAAAATATTATTTTCCCTTTCTTATTTTTTTTCATAACTGGTAGAACATATTTTAGTATTGTAAAAATTGATAAATACTGAACTTTAAAATCTAATTCAACCTGTTTAACACTTATTTTATGAAATCTTTCATTTTTTACTCCTGCAGCAGCAAAATGAAGTACCATATCTATCTGATATTCTTTACTTACACTTTCCATAATTTCTGATAAATTATCAATATTATTAAAATCACAATAAATAGGTACAATTTTTATTTTATCATTTTTGAATAATTCTAATTTTTCTTTATTATTTCTATAAAATGCTAATACTATATTATTTTCATTTTTTATTTTATTTAAAAATTCTAAGGCTATATCTGATGTAGCACCTGTTACTAATATTATATTATTCATTTCATCACTCCAACAATTATCTCAGCTTTTGAAATAATTTTATCAAAAGTTTTTATATTAGCTTTTATTTTTAATATTTTAAAAGTATCATCTTTGTCAACAACTTTTCCATTAACCGTTATTTCATCCCCAATAAATAAAGGATTATTAAATTGAATTTTTATTCCTTGTAATAGACAGTATTTTCCAGGAATATAAACACCCACAAGCTTTGAATAAAATGATGATGATAACATACCATAAACGACTCTATCTTTCATTTTTTTTTCTAAAGCATAATTCTTGTCACAATGTAGAGGATTTGTGTCACCACTTAATTCTAAAAATAATGTCATCATTTCTTCTGTTATTTTTTCATTGAATTGAAAAGAATATCCTTTTTTTATTTCATCATAAGTAAAAACATTCATAATTAACACACCTCTTTTATCTTTGATTCTATTGCATTTATCATATCCCCTACATTCTTATATTCTGACACTTCTTCTAATGAAAAATCAATATCAAACTCTTCTTTGATTGCTAATATTAGATTAATATGTGCTAAAGAATCCCAATCTTCAATATCTTTTGCAGTTGTTTCATGCGTTAGTATAATCCCTTCATCATCAAATACATCTCTAAAAATTTCTTGTAATTTTTCTAATACCATTTTAATATTCTCCTATCTCTATAATTTTATTTTTATTTGTGTAGTTATTAATGTCTAATAACCAAGTTGTAGTTTCATTTTCTTCATTAATTAGTTTAAAACCAAGTGAGGCATAATGTTCTTTTACCATTATATTTTTTTTTGTTGGTATATAAGTTCCTTTAATATACTGAATTTTCTTCTTTTGGCATATGAAAACTAATTTATCTAACATAGCTTTTTCTAAATCACGTTTTAACACACGGCAACTCATTATCCACAAGTCTATATTCAATGTCTGAGTATTACTCTTTTCCCCAATTATAACACTAACTAAACCATTGTCTCCAAATTTATCTTGTAATCTACCATAAATGACTATGATATCATCTCTTTTTGATATATTTCTTACTTCTTCCAACGTATATCGTTTTGTTGTTAAATTAAATTGATTTGTTTTATTAATCAATTTGTATACTCTATCAAGATGAATATCCTTTATAATATCAATTTCAGCTATCATTTTTAATGATTTTAAATAATCATCATAATTACTATATTGAGCTTTCATAGTTTCCCGTTTTTTGTTTTCGCTATAATAACTATTACGCTTTAAATCTTCTTCAGATAATGTTAAAAATTCAAAGTATCCATTTTTATCAATATAATAAATATAATCTTCGACTTTTTCTGTTAAATCTGGTACTGCAATTCCATCAATAGAATTTTTTACTATTTCACGTTCTGCAGGATTATCATCAATAAAAACAAACGAATCTTCTCCTATATTTATTTCTTTAGCACTTTCCTGAATGTTTATAAATTTAGGTTCCCAATTTGCTTTTATAACATAAAAGTCATCTTTATGAAGAAGCATATCATGATGTTGTAATCCAGATATTGCATTTTCATATTCATTTTTTGAAGCAATTGTTAAAATAATTCCTGTATCTTTTAATATTTTTATATAATTTTGAAAGTTGATGTATGCCTCACCTTCTCCTGTTTCTGTACCTAGAACAATACCATCTAAACCATCATCTCCTATAATGCCTCCCCATAAAGTATTGTCTAAATCCAAAGCTATTGCTTTCTTATTTTTCCCATAAATTGCTTTAATTATATTTGATATATTTTTAGCTAAATACGGAATAGCTTCAAAAGATAAAGCATACTTATAATTATTCCATAGAAAATTATCGTACCATTTAAATAATCCTATTTCAGAAGATATATAATTGATATCATTAATATATACATTAGGATAATCTTTATTTATAGTAGAAAAAAAATCATTTAATTGACGTATAAACTTAACATTTCCTGTATTTTCAGTTGCTGCAGAATTTCCAATAAATCGATATTGAGGAAATTCAAAATTATTTTGAATAACTATTGTATTTAATTTTGTTGTTAAAGATTCCCATATACTTTTCCATTTATTTTTTTCAACTTGGAATATTTTATCTATAGTCTCATCATTATCTCCTACTCTAGGAAATTTAGTAATATTTTTTATTGTAGTATGAATGTATATAATATCAGGATTAAATTCTACTAATTTCTCTTCAAATAGAGCATCCTCATAATATTTATTGTATTCTGATTCATAAAAAATTGGAATTATTCCTTCATTTAAGAGAAATAATTCAAGTGTCAATTTGACTTCATTAGTAGTACTCCCACCAAGTATTGCAATTCTTTTTTCTATAAAGTCCTTTGAACTATTCAATAATTCTCTTTTTATAACTTTCTTTTTTCGATTAATTATCTTCCAATCAAATGGATATTCCAAACTCTTTAAGTCTATCATTTTTTCCCCTCACATTTTATTTTAATTATATATTTAAAATACTTTTTAAATACACATCTTTTTCTAAAACAAAATGAACAAACCTTTCATCAATCAAAATTGTTTTAGCTCCATACGACTTATGAAACAATAATCCTTTTTTATTATCTTTTCTTACAAACTGACACACCTTTTCAATACCTAAAGTATTAAACATAAATTTATGTATCAAAATAACACTTTCTAAAGCACTTGAAATGGGTTTTTCTTCCCTCATTATCCAACTTCCCCAAAGACATTTTTTTTCTTTTTTATTAATATCGTAAGCTCTTATATAACCTATTGTTTCGTTACTTTTAGTCAACTTAACAGAAAAGTAATAATCCTCTCCTTTAAATTCTCTTTTTTTATATTCTCTTATCCATTCTTTTTGTTTTTCTATATCTGGATCTGTTTGAAATATAAATTTATTTAATTTAGGATCTGTCCTTAATTTTAATATCATTTCAGCATCATCTTCTGTTATTAATTCAAGCTTTATATTCTTAGTTGACAACATTTTTTAAGTCTCCTTTATATTTTATTTAAAAATTATACAGTTAAATTAAACTTATTTATTGTATTAATTACAAAACTTATTTCTTCATCAGTCATCCCATTATACAATGGTAAACTTAAAACAGTTTTTGCATATTTTTCTGTTATCGGAAGGCTTCCTTCTTTATATCCTAATTTTTCATATGCCTCTGATAAATGTGGTGGAATTGGATAATGCACTAAACTTCCAATATTATTTTTTTCTAAGTATTTTATTAACTTTTCTCTGTTTTCTACTTGAACTACAAATAGATGCCATACGTGAGTAGCACCGTTTCTAATTTTAGGTAATGATATCCATTTATTATTTATTTCATTCAGATATCTTTGTGCAATAATTCTTCTCTCTTCTGTAAGTTCATCAAAATGATTCAACTTAACTCTTAAAAGACCAGCCTGTAGTTCATCTAGCCTAGAATTATAACCTACAACTTTATTATAATATCTTTTTTCACTTCCATAATTTCTAAGCATTTTTAATGTATCTATTAAATTATCATCATTTGCACAAATTATTCCTGCATCACCAAAAGCACCCAAAGGTTTGCTTGGATAAAGACTAAAACATCCTATTCCAAATGAACCGACATTTATTCCATTAAAAGAAGCTCCGTGCGATTGTGCACAATCTTCTATTAATTTTAAATTATATTTTTTACAAATTTCTACAATACGTTCCATATTACTAGCCTGTCCGTATAGATGCACTACTAATATTGCTTTTGTTTTCGAAGTTATTTTTTCTTCTATTTTATCAACATCAATATTAAAAAATTCATCAGGCTCTACAAATACTGGAATCGCTCCATTCATAGTTATAGACATGACACTAGCAATAAAAGTATTTGCTTGCACAATTATTTCATCTCCATTACCAATTCCAAGAGCTCTTATAGCAAGAACTAAAGCATTTAAACCATTATCTACTCCTACTGCATAATCTGTTCCAATAAATTTTGAAAACTCATTTTCAAATTTCTCTACCTCTTCTCCCAAAATATACGAACCTTCTCTTAAAATTTTTAATGCTTTATTCTCATATTCTTTTTGATATCTATGATACTGTCTTTCTAGATTATTAAACGATACTTCCATTGTTTCCTCCTTCTTATTATTATCAAATTTTTAAATTGCTATACTAATATAGCACTTAAAAAATTAGAACTTATTAAAAAACAAATACAAACAAAAAATAAAACAAATCTTAAATACGAGTCTTTATTCAATTCTTTTTCTTTCAAGAAATCAAAGTATTTAAAACAAAAGATAGAATACAATATTAAATAATTTACTATATAATAACGCCATTCAATTGTAAAAATCAACGGCGGTAAAGTAAGAAAAACTAGTACACTAATTAATATCAATTCCTTAGTTGTAAAAAACTTTCTTCTTATTCTGTTATTTCCAAGAAGATAAAAAGATGTTAGTATTATAAAATAATTTAAAAAACTAAATAAGTAAAAATCTGTATGCAAACTAAATTTACGCAAAGGATATATTTCTGCTGTTTTTATATCCAAAGATATAAATATTTTCTTTAGAATCATAATAAATGTAGCAAAAGGTATATTAACAAAAGATGCCAAATTTTGATTTACAGTTGGCCAATCTTTTGCATCAAACCCAAAATTTTCAGATATTTTAGGTATCATTGGGTCTGTTGCAAAATAAGGATGCCCACTAACTGCACTAAAAATTGAATAATTCATTAACTCTTGCGTCAAACTATGATTATTCCAACTCTTTTCTGTATCATATGGAAAAATACCTATATGTCCTTTATCATAATTTATCTTTATTTGAGGTACACTTATTGTAAATACTCCAAGAAAAAATATAATAAAAAAAATATTTTTTCTCTTATATTTCTGTTTACCAAAAATTTTTAACATGTTATTTAGAAAAAATAAAACTAATACAAAATATATTCCAAATATATAACTTCCTTTATTTAAAGTTGCAATTGAAACAAACATTCCTGAGAAAAACATATATAACTTATTTTCTTTATAGATACTTTCTATAAATAATAATACTGACCATAATAAAAAAGTTGCTGCCATTATATCAACTAATACTACATAAAACATGCCTTTCCAAAATATAAAAAATATAGCAAATAAAATTAGTATCTCATAGTTCTTTGCTTTTCTAAAATTCATCTTATTATTTAATTCAGGTATTATATAACCTAAAAGAAAAGATGTAAATATATTATTTAGCATATAAAATATCCAAAAAGGATTTATATTAGTTATTTCTCCTATAACTTGTGAAATCATGGGTATCACTGATGAAAAATATCCTCTAAAAGATAAAGCACCCTTTCTTATTCCATTCGTATCTAGACTGCTTAATAATTTCCCTATTTTCCAATAGTAACTCTGATCTCCAAAAAGCTCTCCATTTTCTAAGAATAAGCTTTTAGGTAAAGTATTTGATATATATTTATAATTTATGTATATACTTATAATTATATATATTATTATTGTCATATGTTTAGGATTATATCCTAGAAAATATTTTGGAATTTTCAAACTCTTTAAAAATATTTTTACTATATTCAATAATATAAAGATAAAAATTCCTAAAAATGAATATATGAATAAAGCATATAACAGAAATGTTTTGCTTTCGCTAAAAGGATAGTAAGAAAAGAAATCGCCTTTCTTTTCCTTTGATATATCTAAAATTGCCAAATTTTTTTTTGATTCAAGTACTATCTTTTTACTTGTTCCTATATTATAAAATAGTATTTTAGAATTGGGAATTTTTTTTAACTTAATATTAATTTTATTTTTAGGATTATTCATATGAATTGAATTTAGATTATATCCATAATCACCTACGTTTACATAATTAAACCCTTCTGTATTTTCTTTCAACTTCTTATTTTGGTCAAATATATCTCTTAATTTATAAAATTTTGATGTATTTTCATCCTCAAGTAATGCGATATAAGGAAAATTTTTCTCGGTTCCTTCATTTTTTTCAGGCTCATATGAAGATATCGTTAATTCAACATCTGGCAATATTTTATATATAAATTTATTTACATAGGAGAACATGCAAAATGCTAATAAATAAGAAAAAAATATAATATATATATTTTCTTTCTTAATAAATCTTTTCAAATTCCAGAAACTACAATTCATAAAACTTCCTCTCTTTAATAATTGTATTATTTAGATTTTTATAAAGTTAATAATAATAACTTGAATTTATTAAGAAACAAATGCAAATAGTAAATAAAATAAATTTTAAATACGAATCTTTATTGAATTCTTTTTCTTTTAAAAAATCAAAATACTTAAAACAAAAAATAGAATATAATATCAAATAATTTAATATAAAATAACGCCATTCAACTATAAAAATCAATGATAGTATTAAAAATGATGATAATAATCCATATACACTTAATTCTTTTTTTGTAAAAAATTTATTTCTTATTTTTTTATTTATAAGAAAATAAAAAGATGATAATAATATAAAATAATTAAAAAAACTAAATAAATAAAAGTTTGTATGCATATTAAATTTTTGCAAAGGATATACTTCATATGCTTTTATATCCAAAGATAAAAATATTTTCTTTAAAATTGTAATAATTGTAACAATCGGAGTATTCGTGTATACAGTTAAAGTCTGATTTATTGAAGGAACTATTTCTTTAGTACCAAAATTTTCTGATATTTTTTGAGTCATTTCATCTTTAACTAAATAAGGCCATCCTGTTAATGTAGTATTCAAGGATGTTGATAACAATGATTGTGTTAAACTATAATTTCCCCAACTTTTTTCTGTATCATATGGAAAAATACCTATATGTCCTTTATCATAATTTATCTTTATTTGAGGTATACTTATGATAAATATCCCGAGAAAAAATAAACTAAAAAAAGAATTTTTTATTTCATATTTTTGTTTTTTGAAAATTTTTAATATATTATTTAAAATAAATAGACCTAATACAAAATATATTCCAAATATGTAATTTCCTCTGTTTAAAGTTGCAATTGATATAAATATTCCTGAAAAAAATATATATAGTTTCTTTTTCTTGTCTATACTTTTTATAAATAATAATACTGACCACAATAAAAAAGTTACTGCCATTATATCAACTAGTACAGTATAAAACATTCCTCTCCAAAACATAAAAAATATTGTAAATAAAATTAGTATCTGATAGTTCTTTGCTTTTCTAGGATTTAACTTATTATTTAATTCAGGTATTATATATCCTAACAGTAGAGCTGCAAATATATTATTCAACATAAAACATATCCACAAAGAATTTATATTTAAAATTTCTCCTATAATTTGAGAAATCATTGGTATCACTGATGAAAAGTATCCTCTAAACGTAGCTGTTTTATTTTGTAATCCTATCCAGTCATGGTTCTTTATAATAGTCCCTATTTTCCAATAATAATCTTGATCTCCAAAAAGCTCTCTATTTTCTAAGAATAAACTTTTAGGTAAAGTATTTGAGGTAAATTTATAACTAACATACACACTTATAATTACATATATTATCAATGTTAAATACTTAGGATTATATTCTAAAAAATATTTTGGAATTTTAAGTTTTTTAAAAAATCTTTTTATTATATTTAATAATATAAAAATTAAAATTCCCAAAAATAAATATATAAATAACGTATACAATAGAAATGTTTTACTTTCACTAAAAGGATAATAAGAATAAATACTTCCTTCTTCTTCTTTTGATATATCTAAAATTACTGACTTTCTTATGAAAAAATTTTTCTTCTTTTCTTTTGTGACATTTAAAATTATTGAACTTCTTTCGGATTCTAATAATAACTTTTTATTTTTCCCTATGTTATAGAATAGTATTTTAGAATTGGGAATTTTTTTTAACTTAATATTAATTTTATTTTTAGGATTATTCATATGAATTGAATTTAGATTATATCCATAATCACCTACGTTTATATAATTAAATCCTTCTGTATTTTCTTTCAACTTCTTATTTTGATCAAATATATTTCTTAATTTATAAAATTTTAATGTATTTTTATCTTCAAGTAATGCGATATAAGGAAAATTTTTTTCCGTTCCTTTATTTTTTTCAGGCTCATACGAAGATATCGTTAATTCAACATCTGGCAACATTTTATATATAAATTGATTTATATATGAAAACATACAAAATGCTAATAAATAAGAAAGAAACATAATATATATGTTTTCTTTCTTAATACAGTTCTTTAAAAAATTTAAAATTTTTTCTCTCATTTTATCTCCTTCAAGATAACTTTACTTATTCACAAACTCTATCACCTTATCAGCAATATGTTTTACATCTTCTTTTGTAAGCCATAAATGCAGTGGAAGAGTTAAAATTCTCTGAGATATTCTATGAGCATTAGGACATTTACCATAATCATAAGAATACATTTCATACTCAGTATTGTCTCTATAGTGAACTCCTGGATAAATATCATTTTTTTGTAGATAGTCTAACAACCCATCTCTATCATCAACTTCAATTTCATATATATGAAAAGAACATTCATCTTCATTAGGTGCTCTTACAATATTTATTTTGTTATTACCCTCAAACAAACTGTTGTATTCTTTTACCAACTCTCTTCTGTAAGCATTTCCTTCATCTAAATATTTAAGTTCCACTAATCCAATTGCTGCCATTATTGAATTTCCATGATCTTTATACCCTAAGTATTCTACATCATATTTCCATTTATACGTTCCTTTATCTCCACTTCTTGCATAAGTATCTTTATTTATACCTAGCCAAGTCAATTTTCTACAAATTTTATCATACTCATCATTTGCAAAACAAATCATACCACTATCTGCTGTAGGTAAATTTTTAACAGCTTGATAAGAATAAACTGCTACATCAACACCATCCCATGTTCCTGGAACAATTCCATCTACTCTAGTTCCTGACATATGAGCAGCATCAAGAATTAATTTAAGATTTTTTTCTTTACATATTTCTATAATTTCTTTTAATTTTCCTACTCTTCCTCCATAACCAACAAAAATTACTGCTTTCGTTCTTTCGTTTATTTTTCTTTTAACATCTTCAGGATCTAAACATAAATATTCATCAACATCTGCAAATCTTGGCACTAATTTTTCATATAATATTGCGTGATTTGTTGAGACAAAAGTTATAGGAGTTGTTATTATTTCATCTCCATTTTCCCAACCATTTTCCTTTTTTAATATTTCTACAGCTAAATGTAATCCTACTGTTGCTGAATTTAAAAAATGTGCATTTGGATGTCCAGTGTATTCTTTCCATTTATTTTCAAACTCAACTGTTTTGAATCCCATTCCTGTCCATCCAATTTCCAAACATTCCTTAATTTCATTTAAACATTCCTCTACGTGATATTTTGGTTTTAATACTTGTATTGCCATTTGTATTTTCCTTTCTTTATATTAATTTTTTATTTCATATATTATTTTGGTAACTCATCTTTTGTAAAATAGCATTCATGCCAATATCTCATAAACATACCTTTTTTCCAATTTGATAAATCTATTTCTTTTCCAAATAAATAGTTGTCTAACATAGCTTCGATAGAATTATATCCATAATGAGCTCTTACACATTCTGTTGAAGAAAATCTTGTATTAAGTTCAAATGGTATAGCTTTTCCATTTACAAGTCTTAATTGAACATTCAGTGCTCCTTCTGGCTTTAATGCTTCTGCAATTTTCTCTGATACTTCTATACTTTCTTTATTATCATCAATTTCTCCATAATAAGACATACCAAAATCTAATTGTCTAACCATTGGTATCGTTCCTACGACTTTTCCATTTTTATCACAGAAAGTCTCTACTGTATATTCAATATCACTATCTAAAAACTCCTGTAGTATAATTTCATCTGAAGGAGCAAATTTATATTTAAACAGATCTTCTTCTTTTTCTATTTTAAATATATTTCTTGAAGCAGATGCTGTTCTTGGTTTCATAAATAAAGGATAACCTACTTTATCTGCTAATTTTTGATAGTCATCAAAAAGTGCTGTTTCTGGAAAAGGTAGATTATGTTTTTTAAAAAATTCATAAGTTTTTAGTTTGTCAGTACCAATATCAACAACTTCAAGTCTTGACAGAAAAACAATTGCTCCACTTTCTTTTTTAATTCTCTCAGCATTACTTGATAGAGCATATATTTCATGTTCTGTACCTGAAAATATACCTTTTATATTGTTCTCCTTACAAATTTCTATTATCTTATCAATATAGTCAGGTGACTTTGCTGTTGGAACTATATATCTTCCTTTTACCCTGTCAGATAAAAAATATCCTGCTCCCATCGGCTCACTATTTGTTACAAAAATGTCAACTATGTTTTTGTATTTAGATGACATCAACAGAGCTTTTATCAAACTCTGTCCCATAGTGCTCCCAGCACCTGTAAATAAAATACTAAAATTTTCCATCGCTCATTCCTCTTTCTTCTATTATTTTTTTTAATCCTTCTTCAATATTTATACTATAATTGAAACCTAATTTTTTCAGTTTTTCTACATTTAAAATTACTTTGCTAGTATCTTCATTTTCAACTTTAATATAATCAAGCCCTATTCTATTTTGACACAAATTTAAAACAATATCAACAATTTTTTTTACACTTGTTCCCTCTCCTGTACCGAGATTATAAATTCCACTTAAATTATTATCATATATAAATTCAATTCCACGTATAACATCATCAATATAAATATAATCTCTTTCCCTTTCTCCCTTTCCATATAATTTAATATTTTCTTTATTTTCTACATTTGAAATAATTGCTTTAATAAGATTACCATGATTCTGTCCAGGACCATATACATCAGCAATACGAACTATACAATATTTTTCTTGCAGTGTATACATAACCAATTTTTCACCTATATACTTAGAAATTCCATATTTATTATTTTTATCTATATTCAATGAATCTTCTTCTAAAAATCCATTTTTACTAGAATCGACTCCATAAACATTATTTCCAGATATAAAAATAAATCTTTTAATTTCAACTTCTTCACAAGCTTTAATAAAATTGTTCAAAGCTTCTAGATTATCGTAAATAACACTATTTTTATTTTCATAATCTATCTTCCACCCTAAATGAATTACTTTTCTTATATTATTTTTTTTCAAAAAATTTAAAGTCTCAGCATAATTTAGGAAATTTAAATCTTTAATTCCAACTGAATAAACATCATTATTCTTTTTTCTTAACTGTTGTACCAATCTTTTTCCAATGTATCCTGTTCCGCCAGTTATTAATAAACTCATAAATTTTCCTCCTTAAATCTTCTCTTATTAAATATGTGGCTATAGATTTTAATTCAGAATATTGATTTATCTTTAAATATGTTTTAAGTGAATTATATTTCACCCTGTATAATTTAAATCTAATGGTTTGTTCTTCAATATCCAGTATAGCAAATGAAGAATCTGTTTGATTATCCCTTTGTTGACCAACACTACCAACATTGACAAATACTCTATCATCTTGTTCTAATGAAAATTCTGTAGTTTTTTTAATAAATGTATCTTTAACTTCACCATTTCTCAAAAGAGTAATTCTTGGCCTATGTGTATGTCCATAAAAAACTATTTTTTCATTTTTATATTCAGTTAAAACATCTTCTAATTTATTAAGATATTTTAAATATCCGTATTCTCCAAAACATGAATGTATAAATAAAAAGTCATCAATTCTAATATATTTTTTAAAATTTTTTACATCCTTTAAATTTATTTTTACATTTTCTTTTTGCCACGCAGTTGATAATTTTCCATCACTACTACAAGAATCAGAGTTTATTATATCACAATACATTGCATCGTGATTTCCCATAACAAAATCACAATTTTCATTTTTTAACAATTTATAACATTGTTCAGAATCAACTCCATATCCAACTATATCGCCTAAATAAATAATTTTATCTATCTTATTTCTTGAAATTATTTTTAGAACTTTTTTTAATCCTTCTAAATTTCCATGAACATCAGATAAAATTCCTATTTTCATAAAATCAACTCATCTCCTATATTTATTAATATTATATTTAAATTCTATGATAAAGCCACATAAATCTCATTTATTCTAAAAGGTCTAATTAAATTACGTATTATTTTATTACCTGAGTATTTATAATTTCTTTCATATACCGAAATTTTATTCTTATTATTTTCATAATTAAAATCAAAAGTCATATAAAATTTTTTCCCCATTGTATTTTCAATATAGTCTACATGAATATTATAGAAAGCATTATCTTTTATTTTATCTAAAGATATTGTTTCATGATATATTTGTTCATTTAAAGCATTGTATATTTTTATTTCACAAGTTCCAAAAATTTTTTTATTATGTGTTCCAAAAATTATAGATATTGTAGAAAAATCTTTTTTATTAGCAAAAAAATACGTTTTAAGAGTTTTATTTATTTTTTTTGTTGCGATAATATCTTCTCCTAATCCTGCGATACTATTATTTATAAAATTATTTAATTTCGCTTTCCCTGAAAAATACGCTAACTTTTCTAAACGTTCAGAATAAAGTCCCAAATCCACCTTTGGAGTATTTTTTAATACATCTTGTATAAATTCGTCTAAACAATTTGCAGAATATCTTTTTTTACAATACTCTCTTGCTTTTTTTACCATATTTATCCTAGTTTCATCATTTAGTAAATTTTTAATCTCTTTTATCCAGTGTTCTTTACTATTAGAAGTTAGTACATAAGGCATTGTGTCATCTTCTGAATCTTTTATATTATAAGGAGCTTCATCAGTTGTAATTAATGCAGCTCCCAATAATGAAGCTGTAATTAATGAATTTTTAGTTTTATTTATATTATTTTTGCTATATTGTGCAGGATGAATTAATATATGAATATTTTTTTCTCCTAATTTATTTATTAACTGATCATAAGAAAAAGTAAAATTATACCAAATAAACTTAAATCTTATTTTTTTTCTATTCTCATAGAATATTTTTTTTAACTTTTCACTTTCTGGTATATACAACACTACATTTACAGATTCTACAACGCTATTTAAAATTTTTATTAATGTTTCTTCAAAATCTTTAAGTCTCCAATATCCTCCAGTGAATGCGATGTTAAGAGTTTTATCTTTAATCAAAGACATTTTTTTTTCTATTTTTTCAAGATACACAGGATTTAATAAATAATTATTTTTATTATATTTTTTTTCTTTGTAAGTATTGTAAAAATTATTTGAAGTAAACATTAGTCCTTGAAGCTGTTTTGCTGTTTTCTTAAATTTTTCTTCTGTTATAAATATACCAGGGGTATTCTCTTTTGATAACATAATAAAATCATCATCCCATAAAAAATATGTTGGAATTTCTGCATATTTTAATTTTTGTAATAAAAAACTATTCATTTTAGTTTCTCTAACTAAAACAATTGCTCTTGCTCTTGCAATATTCTTATCCATTGACATGTAACTAAATATTTCTTGATTTGTATTACTTGCATTCTTATTAAAAATTAAAGTAACTGACGAACTTAAAATATCTTCACCCGCACTTTTTATAACTATATTATCATCAAAAAACTCTACTTTCTCATGATTTTCAGGTAAATTTATCCAATATTTATTTTTAAAAAATTCTGATATTTTTTTCAATTCTAAACTAAAATTATAACTAGCATTTTCCCTTTCTGAAAATATATTTATTTCTTCATAATTATCTAAAAATAATTTTTCTTCTCTATTAGGCGATTTTAAATATTCATCTATTACTAATATATTCATTAAATATGAATTTCCTAATGATGATTTTTGAGTCACACCATACTCACTTGCAAATAACACTCCTGTTTCTATTAAATGAAATTTTCGTTTTATTCTAGTGATAAAATCCCAATCATTAACTCTTGATAAACTTACATGAGGATCCACATACCCTACTGTTTTAAGAATATCTTTTTTAAATATAATTGTTATATTCCCAATATAATTACTAATTTCTAAATTATCTAAAAATTCTTCTTTATAATAAACTAAAGTTCCTTTTGATTTATCATCTATATCAGAATGTAGAAATACTCTTCCATATGATGCCTGTACATCTTCGTCTTCCATTTTTTTTAAAGTTCTTTCATAAGCACTCGGATATAATACACAATCATCAAATAAAAAACCAATATATTCTCCTCTTGCCATTTTTAGAGCTTCATATGAAGAAATAGCCGGAAGCCCCATATTTTTTTTATGACGAATACAAGATATTCTATCATCTTGTTTCATAAATTCATCAATTTGCTCTGATGTTCCATCTGTATTTGCATCATCAACTATAATAAGCTCTGTATCTTTAAAAGTTTGTTCAATATAAGATTTAACTGCTCTTTTAAAAAAACCATTTTTTCCTCTTCCATAAGTTGGCATTAATATAGAAAGTTTTGGTCTTTTTGTATTGTAATCTTTTGATGGTATCCAAACAGAATTATCTTTAATAATATCTTTTACCTTTATCTCCATTATAAATAAATTCTCCTTATACTATTTTCAAATAATAATCTACAACATCTTTAGGTATTCCAAATTTTAAAATCTCTCCCTTTTTTAGTAAAATTGCTTTATTACAAAATTTTATTGCGCTATCCATAGAATGTGTTACTAATACTAATATTTTAGCAGATTTCATCATTTCGTTAATCCTTTTATTTGCTTTATCTACAAATCCAGCATCTCCTGCAGAAAGAACCTCATCTAATAACAGAATATCTGGATTTACAGAGGTAGAAACGGAAAAAGCCAACCTTATAAACATTCCTGAAGAATAATATTTAACTGGAATATCAAGATAATCCCCTAATTCAGAAAATTCTGCTATTTCTTTAATTTTAGGTTCAATTTCTTTAGGTGTTAAACCTAACATTATTCCTCTTAAACGTATATTTTCCCATCCTGATGCATCCATATCAAACCCTGTTGCCATTTCAAACATTGTTGCAACATTTCCTGATACATCTAATTGTCCTTTAGTTATTGGATAAATTTCAGACATCACTTTTAGCAAAGAACTTTTTCCTGCACCATTTGATCCTATAATTGCTAATCTATCACCATCATATAATTCTAATGTTACATTATTTAATGCTTTTATAATACCGTCTCCACTCATTTTTGAAAATTTGCTTTCTGATTTATTCCCTAAAACTAAATCTTTAAATTTTATGTCTTTTTTTACTTTATAATCAAGACATACATCTTTTAATATAATATGACTCATAATCACTCCTAAAATCGATATACTATATTTCTTCCAATTTTTTTAGTTAAACAGACACTTATAATAAATACACTTAGTGCAATTATTCCAGAAATTAACCACATAAAACTTTTAATTTCTGTTGATCCGAGCATAGACTGCCTAATTATATCTGTCATATAATATAATGGATTAAACTTATATATTCCAGAAAATCCTCTTTTATCCATTACCTCTGGTAAATAAATTAGAGGCGTTACATAAAACAAAATTTGTAGTAATATTGATTGCAAATATGCATAATCCCTAACATATAAATTTATTAAAGCAACGATATTTGCAATTCCCCAACAAAAAATAAAAATAATTAAAGAACTCGGAATATACAAAAGCATATTAAAATTAAAAGCATCTGGTTTAATTAATCCGTATACCAAAAAGAATGCAATGCTCATAAATAAATAATTTACAAACGCTCCTAAAGCCATCCTTAATGGAAATACTTCTATATGTATTTTTGTTTGAGTAATAAAGCCTTCAGCTGCAATATATGAATTTGTTCCTGATTCAATAGCATTACTTATAAAAAGCCAAGGAGTTAATCCTGAAAACAAATATGGAACAAACGATATTAGGGGGATTCCAAACACAATAGAATACACTAAACCTATTACTCCAACCATGCTCAAAGGTGTTATCATTGACCACGCAACTCCTAAAATAGATTTTCTATATTTACTAAAGACATCTCTTACAACTAACATATGTAAAACATGTCTACTTTTTTTTATATTTTTTAAATACTGTAACATAGCATTCCTTTCCTTAATTCTCTTTAGATAAAATAGTTATCATTCCTTTATCTTTTTTTATCATAAACTGTGTATTTGAATAATAAATTTTATTATTTTCTTTAACCATAATGCTAATTTTATAGTTTCCATTTTTAACTCCTATTGCCGAAAATTTAGCATAATAACCTACATCTGTATAATTTTCAATCTCTTTGCCTGGTAAAAATACATTAATTACGCCTGGTCTTTGCAATAATTGAGTCTTTATAATATAATTATTAAAATTTATATTTGTAGATTCTAAAATTACAAAAATATCTCTAATTTTAATTTCTTTCTTTAATTCCTTAAATGCGAATCCTGAAATTTCTATTATTTCTCTATAAGAATTAGGTCTTAATTCAAATTTATCTATAACATAGGTTATAGAACTCTTATTACTTCTATCAATTTTCCCCATTTTTTCAATATATGCTTCATCTAACTCATGAAAATGTCTGCTCAAAAAATCAGGACCTACGTAAATCCAAGTAAAGAAGCCTACTAATATTAATATCAAAATTATCTTCCATTTATTCTTTTTTATTTGCATAATTTATTTTCCTTTTCAAATAATTTAAAACTTTATAAGGTATTTTTTCCCCACCAATCCATAAATATTTTATTCCAAATATTCTAAATCCATTAATTATTCTATTAATAATAAAATTTTTATTTAAATCTACTTTTTTTTCTAAATACCAATTTCTTTTTTCAATTTTATTTTCAATTTTATTTTTCAATTCAGGTATACAGTTCAATACTCTTAAAGCAATGTTTTCATAAGAAAAATCTTTTTGAATACATTTTACTGCATTATCATACAATTTATTACGAAATTCTTCTGATAAAATTAACTTTTCTAATGTCTCTTGCCATGAATTTATCTCATTTTCAGCTAACATTCCATTGATTTTGTCTTTTATTATAAATTTATATGGTTCTACATTAGAATAGACACCCACCATCCCTTTACTAGTATAATCTAAAAATTTATTATAATATTTACAAGAATTAAAACTTGTTTCTTTCAATGGAGCCAATCCTATATCAAATTTATTCTCTTTTACGAAATTATAATAATCTTTAATATCATCAAAAAAATCTATAATTTTAACATTTGAATTTTGTTTTAATTTTTTAGGCATTATCCCTATAATATAAATTTCAATTTTATTTATGTATTTTTGTGAAATATTATTTATAACAGGTGACAACATACTATCAAACATATGAACATGGTCTATACTTCCAGCAAAACAAATTTTTACTAATGTTTGATTATTTTTTTCTATTCTTAAATTTTTATCTTTCTCTTTTTCTATTTTAATAGGAATATCAATTACATATTTCCTATCAAAATAACAACCATATTTTTTTTCGATATTACGATTAGATGTCCATAATATATCGCATTTTTTCATTATTTCAACCATATTCTTTCTTGTATGGTTATTTTCATAAAATGGTGCACAACTAGCATATTTAGGAATATTCAACAAATCATCATCTAAATAATAAATTGTTAAACGTTTATATTTTTTTGCTAAATTTATTATATCTTTATCTTGATCCGAAGCACCTCTGACACAAATAATAATATCTGAATCTACTATATCTTTACTATTTACTTCATATGTTTTTTTAAATTTAAACTTTATTTCTATTTTATTGCTTATATACTCCAAAATATTATTTACGCCTAATACAGCAGATGGTATTTTTTCTTCACAAAAGGATAATACTTTTATCAAACTAATTCACTCCTAGTAACACACTTTCTATAATTTATTTAAACAATAAAAATATTCTCTTTTTTTGATTCATTTTAAATTTAAAACTATCATAAAAACGATTTAATTTATTCCTGTTTAAATCTGTAACTTTTAAATAATCGTCTATTTTTAATAACTTTTCTTTTTCAATGCTTTGAACATATTTATTTCTTATTTCTATTATTAATTTACGATCTTCTTCATTAAAATACTTTTTTTTCAGTATTTTTTTTAAAACACTATAATTAGCACCTATTTTATTATTATCATGTTGTCTATATTTCATTAAACTTTGATTTAAAAATACTCGCCTTCCTAAAAATTCCGCCAACAAATGAAGATATCTGTCATGCAATGTAACATTTGAAGAAAAAGGCAATGCAAAATCAACCATTTTTTTATTTATTAAAATTGTAGAACCTTGAACTATATAATTAAAAAAAACTATATCATATTTCTTATCTTGGGCACAATCATTTATAAACTTTTCTCTTTTTACATTTAATTTCTTATCACATACAAAAGAATTTGAATGTATTAATAAGGGTATATTTTTCTCTTTTAAGGATAGTTTGTTTATAATTTCTACATATTTTTCTATTTTGTTTGGTTCCCAATAATCATCTTGATCTGAAAACATTATAAAATCTTTTTGAGAATTTTTTAGTAACTCTTCAAAATTTTTTACAAATCCTAAATTACCTTTTTCATCTCTTAACAGTTTAATTCTAGAATCTTTTTTTTCATATTCTTCTATAATTGATGCTGTATTATCTTTCGATTTATCATCTCTTATTAACAACTCCCAATTTGTATATGTTTGGTTAATAATTGAATCTATTTGTTCTTCTATATATTTTTCTCCATTATATGTAGCCATTAATATTTCTATTTTAGGATTCATTTTTTACTCCAATATTATTTTTTTGTAAGATTTCCTAAATATTTACCATATTCTGTTTTTATCATTGATTCAGATAATTTATTCAATTTTTCTGAGTTTATCCATCCCTTTTGATAAGCAATCTCTTCAACACAAGCAATATACAACCCTTGTCTTTTTTGTATAGCTTCAACATAATTAGCGGCTTCTAATAAAGATTCATGAGTACCTGTATCTAACCACGCTACTCCTCTTCCAAGATTTTTAACATTCAAAGTTCCTTCAGATAGATACATTTCATTTACAGCTGTTATTTCTAACTCACCTCTTGCAGACGGTTTTACATTTTTTGCTTTTTCGATAACTGTATTATCATAGAAGTATAATCCTGGTATCGCGTAATTTGATTTAGGTTCTTTTGGTTTTTCTTCTAATGAAATAGCTTTTCCATTTTCATCAAATTCTACAACTCCATAAGCTCTGGGATCTTTTACAGGATATCCAAATATTGTAGCCCCTTCCGTTAAGTTTGCTGCTTGCTCAACCAAACCTGTAAATCCGCTACCATAAAATATATTATCTCCTAAAATTAAAGCCACGTTATCATCACCAATAAACTCTTCACCAATCAAAAAAGCTTCAGCAAGTCCATTGGGCTTTTCTTGTACTTTATATTTTAAAGATATGCCTAAATCGCTTCCATCCCCTAAAAGTTCTTTAAATAAAGGTAAATCCCTTGGTGTAGAAATAATTAAAATATCCTTTATATTTGCAAGCATAAGTACAGATAAAGGATAATAAATCATAGGCTTATCGTAAATTGGTATGATTTGTTTTGAAATTGATTTTGTTAATGGGTAAAGTCTTGTTCCACTACCACCAGCTAAAATAATTCCTTTCATTTAAAAATACCTCCTTAAAAGTATTATAAGTGTAATTTCATTTCCCTTTTCCAAACAAAACAGCTTTAGCTGTTTTGACAACAATTAATACATCCAATATTAAATCCTGATGTTTTAAGTAATATAAATCATACTCAAGTTTTTTCTTTGCATCATCTAAACTTTCGCCATAAGGAAACATAACTTGAGCCCAACCTGTTATACCAGGCTTTATAAGATGTCTTAGATTATAGTAATTTATCTGTTCCGCATAATCTTTTGCAAGTATATCCCATTCTGGACGCGGTCCAATGAAACTCATTGTCCCTTTTAAGATATTCCAAAGTTGTGGCAATTCATCAATTCTTGTTTTTCGCATAAACTTACCAAATTTTGTAACTCTCGTATCATTATTTAATGTATATTTGGAATGTTTTTTTGGATCATGCATTTTCATGCTTCTAAATTTATAGACCCTGAAAGGTTTCATATTTTCACCTATTCTTGTCTGTTTGAATATAATCGGACCCTTAGATTCAAACTTAATAATTATTGCAACAATTAATGCAAGTGGAGAAAGAATAATTATTAAAACTAGTGCTAATATTAAATCCATTCCACGTTTCATGTTTTTTTGCATTTCATTACTTAGAATATCAAAGCCATTTGACTCTAAAAGCCATTCTTCATTTATTTGATTTATATCTATTTTTTTTTGGATATCTTCGTTGAACTCTTCATAATTCATTATTTTTAATCCGTTAATTTTTAAATCAAAGATACGTTTTAAATATTTTTTGAATCCAGAATCTTTTATATCTTTTACAATCACAAGTATATCAACATTTTTTTCAGAGATAACTTTTTCCATTTGATCATAATTTCCAATTAAATATCTTGTCGCTCTGCTTTTATTGTTTGAAACATAACCAACATAGTTATAATCAAGGCTATTTATAATATCTTCCTGTATATTGTTCTCTATATGATTTGAACCAAATATTAATACATTTTGCTTTTTCATATAAATAGAACATATAATTTTCCTAAATGTTACTTGAAACAAAAATATCAATATATATATGTATATAATATCAATTCTTTTCCAAAAAGCATAAAGCATTACTGAAAATATCAAATCAATTCCTAAGGTTATAAAGACATCCTTATATCTAAATCGTTCTGCATAAAAATCCAATTGCCCAAATATAAATTTCACAAATATAAACAGGATAAATATAAAATTAGTTAGATATTTTGCTACATAATCATATTTATCCAGTAAAAAACTGTATATTATATATAAAATAAATATATAAAATATACGTATCCGAATATCTTTATTTAATTTCATAATTCATCCTCACTTAAAAAATACTTAATTCAAAAGTATTTTAGTGTTAATTTATCAAATAATTATATTAATAAGTATAACACATTTTAATACTAAATTCAAGTAAACCGCTTGTTTTTTGAAAAATCAAAAATATTTATTTTCTATTACAGTCTTTTATATTTTTTAGTAAAAAATACCTCGTCAAAATTATTCTTACTAATGAAATATAGACATAATAACAATACTAAATTACCATTTTTATTGAATTTTAATTTTCAATTGCTATAATTTATAAATAAAAAAATCTTATCTTTAAAAATTGTTATTTCATTCAAAATTTGATATACTGAAATCAAAAAGAAAAAATCGAAAGGAGATAATATAATATGAATTTTAATGATTACAGATATGAACATTTGGACTTGGAAAAGATAAAAGGAGAATTTTCAGAGTTGATAGATAGTTTTGAAAAGTCAGAAAATGTGGAGAGACAAATTGAAGCATTTGATAAAATTATAAAGTTGAGAAACCATATCGAAACTCTGCAGACACTTGTTTCGATTCGGCATAGCATTGATACAAATGATGAGTTTTACGATAAGGAAAATGAGTATATGGATGAAATTAGTCCAATTTTGTTTGGATTTACTAATGATTTTTATAAAGCGCTTGTCAATTCAAAATTTAAAGATGAACTCATCAAGAAATACGGAAAATTGCTGTTTGACTTGGCAGAAAATACATTGAAAGTTTTCTCGAACGAGATTATTCCAGATGCACAGGAAGAAAATAGATTATCTAGCAAATATTCAAAATTGATTGCCAGTGCGAAAATTGATTTTGATGGGAAAGAGCTTAATTTATCGCAAATAGTTCCTTACACTCAATCTAAGGACAGAAATGTGAGAATTGAAGCTGCAAAGAAAGTGGCTCAGTTTTTTTCTGAAAATCAAGAAGAATTTGACAATATTTATGATTCGCTTGTAAAAGTGAGAACTAAAATGGCACAGAAAATGGGATATAAAAATTATGTGGAATTTGGGTATAAACAACTTTCAAGGCTTGAATACGATGCAAAAATGGTGGAAGGTTACAGAAAACAAGTACTTGAAAACATTGTTCCACTGCATACTGAACTTCGTAAAAGACAGGAAAAAAGACTAGGATTAGAAAAACTTAGATTTTATGACGAGGCTATAAAATTTAATTCTGGAAATGCTGATCCGCATGGTTCACCTGAGTGGATTCTGAATCATGGGAAAACGATGTATAAAGAACTATCGAAGGAAACTGATGAATTTTTCACATTCATGACTGAAAATAATTTGCTTGACTTGCTTTCTAAAAAGGGTAAAATGAGCGGTGGATACTGCACTTACATTCCAGAACATAAGGCTCCATTTATTTTTGCCAATTTTAATGGGACTGCACATGATATTGATGTTTTAACGCACGAAGCAGGGCATGCTTTTCAAGTCTACCAAAGCCGAGGTTTTGATGTGCCTGAATATTTATGGCCAACTTACGAGGCTTGCGAAATTCATTCAATGAGTATGGAATTTTTGACTTGGCCGTGGATGAAACTATTCTTTGAAAATGATACAGAAAAATATAAATTTATTCATTTGTCAGAAGCTCTTCTATTCATTCCTTACGGAGTAACTGTAGATGAATTCCAGCATTGGGTTTATGAAAATCCAGAAGTTACTCCACAAGAGCGTCGTGAAAAATGGCTTGAAATTGAGAAAAAATATTTACCGACTAGAGATTACGGAGAAGTCGATGAATTGAAAAATGGAATTTTCTGGTTTAGACAAGGGCATATTTTTAGCTCGCCATTTTACTACATCGACTATACTTTAGCTCAAGTCTGTGCTTTCCAATTCTGGATAAAATCAAGAGAAGATAGTGAAAAAGCCTGGCATGATTATTTAAATCTGTGTAAACTTGGAGGAAGCAAATCATTCTTTGAACTTATGAAATCTGCTAATCTGAAAAATCCGTTTGAGGAAGGAACATTAGCATCTGTGATTCCAAAAATTAAGGAATATTTAGATAGTGTTGATGATATGAATTTGTAATTTAATCCATATAAAAAACAAAATTAAAAACATTTTCAATTTTTGCTATTGATTTTAATAAATTTTAGTGTTATAATAATTGTAGATACAAATTTAAAAAATAATATATTAAACGGAGGTAATTTTAATGGTTTATGAAAATATTTTGGATTTAATTGGAAATACGCCTGTGGTAAAACTAAAATTTTTAAATGAAGAAAATATTGCTGATATTTATGTAAAATTAGAAAAATATAATATCGGTGGAAGTGTAAAGGATAGAGCGGCGCTTGGAATGATAGAAGCAGCTGAAAAAGAAGGAAAATTAAAGCCAGGTGGTACAATTGTTGAGCCTACTTCGGGGAATACTGGAATTGCATTGGCATTAATAGGGAAAGCAAAAGGATATAGAGTTATAATCATAATGCCAGATTCGATGAGTGTGGAAAGAAGAAGTATTTTAGCAGCTTATGGAGCTGAATTAATCCTGACTGAAGGTGCAAAAGGTATGAAAGGTGCGATTGCTGAAGCTGAAAAACTAGCATCTGAAAATGGATATTTCTTGCCTCAACAGTTTGAAAATCCTGCAAATCCTGCAAAACACTATGAAACTACAGCAAAAGAAATTTTGGATGATTTTCCACAAATTGATGCATTTATTTCAGGAGTTGGAACTGCTGGAACTTTATCAGGAGTTGGAAAAAGATTAAAAGAAGAAAGACCTGGAGTGCAAGTATTTGCTGTAGAACCTGCAACTTCCGCAGTATTATCAGGGGAACAGCCTGGAAAACATTCTCAGCAAGGGCTTGGAGCAGGTTTTATTCCTGGAAACTATGATGCTAATCTTGTAGATGGAATTATAAAAATAACTAATGAACAAGCAATAGAATTTGCAACAAGAGCTTCAAAAGAAAATGGATTATTTATAGGAATTTCTTCTGGAAGTGCAATTGCAGCGGCTTACGAAGTAGCTAAAAAATTAGGAAAAGGTAAAAAGGTATTAGCTGTTTTACCTGATGGCGGAGAAAAATATTTATCAGTAGAAGTATTCAGAAATAGTCTATAAAATTAATACAGTTTATCTAATTTGGGCAAGGATTCTCTAATTCTGAGATGAATTGCCTATTTTCATACTTTTTAAATAAATTTATACAATAAAAAGTTGTTTTTAAAACAGTTTTATTATATAATCTTAACATATAAATTTTAAGGAGTGTGATTATTATTTTTAAATGGCTGCTGAACGAAATAAATAATATTGCAGAAAAAGATCCAGCTTTGAAACATAAAATAGAAGTCTTTCTTTATCCTTCATTACATGCTGTTATTAACCATAGAATTGCTCAGTTTTTTCAAAAACGGAAATTGTATTTTTTTGCAAGGTTAATTTCTCAAATTTCTCGTTTTTTCACAGGAATAGAAATTCATCCAGGTGCAAAACTGGGAAATAAAATTTTTTTTGATCATGGTATGGGAATCGTGATTGGAGAAACTGCCGAAATAGGGGACAACTGTGTCATCTATCACGGTGTAACCCTCGGAGGCGTAAGTACATCAAAAGTTAAACGGCATCCTACTCTAAAAAATAATGTTTCTGTAGGTGCTGGGGCAAAATTGCTTGGAAATATAGTAATTGGTAAAAATGTAAGAATTGGCGCAAATTCAGTCGTTTTGAAAGATGTGCCTGATGAAGCTGTAGCAGTAGGAATTCCAGCAAGAATAATCAAAAAAACAGAAGAAGACTATTATATGTGGCATATTTAATTAAAAGTTATATCAAAATAGTAAAATTCAAAAAAATTTGACAATCAAAATAAAATATGGTATATTTTTTGTATAAAAATTTTAACAAATATTAAGTAATAGTTTTAAATAAAATAATTTACTTCATTTCTTTGATTTAAAATTACGTTGAATATAATAAATATTATTTCAAAAATAGATAAATATGTAAAGACATATTTAAAACTAAACTATAAACACGGAGGGCTGAAATGGCAAAAGTAGGAATTTTTTTCGGATCAACAACAGGAGTAACTGAAGATATTGCTCACAAAATTGCAGAAAAAATTGACGGAGCAGAAGTTTTTAATATTGATGGAAATGAGGATAAATTAGAAGATTATGATGTACTGCTTTTAGGAGCTTCTACATGGGGATTTGGAGACTTGCAGGATGACTGGGCAGCAGTTGTTGATGATTTGGCAAGCAAGGACTTTAGTGGAAAAAAAGTAGGATACTTCGGAAGTGGAGATCAAGGTACTTTTTCTGATACATTTATGGACGGAATTGCTATCATTGATGAAGAAATACAAAAAACTGGTGCAACAATCATTGGAAAAACTTCAACTGAAGGATATGAATTCAATGAATCAAGAGCAGCAAAAAATAAAGAATTTTTAGGACTTGCTTTAGATGAAGTCAATCAATCTGAATTAACAGATGAAAGAATTGATGCATGGGTTGAACAAATCAAAAAAGAATTTTAATAATAAACTATGTCTGTGAAAATATTTTTTAAAATGAACTAATTGTTTTTCACAAAAGGCAAACATAAATATGATTTTAGCTATATATTTATATATAACTAAGATAAATCAATTTTCACAAGTTGATTTTCTCTCCAAAAATAAAAAAGGCGTTCATAGGAGCGTCTTTTTTTGATTTTTTTAAAGTTTCTAACTTATACTAAATCTTGAATAAATTTTTATAATAGGGGTACTTGATAGATAAATTCATAATCATTCAACTTTTTTATTTTCGTAGGATTGCTCATTGGTATAAATCCTTGTTTTGCAGTAAAGATTTATCCTAATAATTAAAATTATTACAAGATTAAACTATGACTAATCTATAATGTTTTTCTACACTGACAAAAACAAATAGTTTCCCATCAAAAAAATGCTACAATAGATTATTTTATACCAGGTTTTGTTAAAAAAATCAAAATTATATCTCAAAATTACTTGAAAACATTAATTTTATATCCTTTATTTAGAAAGTTTTCAATAAATTAATTATTTATATGAGGTTTAATACTAAAATTAGAAATTTATCTTTTTACACCTTTTCACTCCAATTTTAAAAATTTTGAATAAAAGCAAAAAAAATACTTGATTTTTTTATATTATGTGATATACTATAATAGTAAACGGTATTATAAAATTAAAAAAGGAGCTGATTAGCATGAAAAAGTTAATTCTAGTAGGATTTTTAGCATTTGGAGCATTAGGATTTTCAAGATTTGTAAATGAATGTCAAGTTACTAGCAAGGCTAAAGGAAGAGCAACTTGTGAAAGTTTGGAATCTGGAAAAACATTCCAATTTACAAGCGGTAAGTTATCTTCAATTTCAAAAGGATCTACTTACAAAGTTTATTTTGAAGGAAACGGATATAAAGGTTTGCGTTTAACTAAAGCGACTCTTGTTTCTTCTGAAGACGATTCTTCAGATTATGATGATTCTGAAGGAGATTATTAAAATTAATCAATCTCTTTAATAAATGTATAAAAAAAACTCTAAGTTTTTATAAACCTAGAGTTTTTTATTTATATTAAATTATAATTCGATATCTTCTTTTCTTAAAGTTGGGAATAAAATAACGTCCCTTATTGAAGCAGAATTTGTCTGCAGCATAACTAATCTGTCAATTCCTATTCCAAGTCCTCCTGCTGGTGGCATTCCATATTCTAAGGCACGGATATAGTCTAAATCCATCCCTTGCGCTTCATCATCTCCAGCTTCTTTCAATTTCACCTGTTCTTCAAATCTTTCCTTCTGATCTCTCGGATCATTTAATTCTGAATAAGCATTAGCAAATTCTCTTCCTGAAATAAATAATTCAAATCTATCTACCCATTCAGTTTCACCTTTTTGATTTTTTGAAAGCGGAGAAATTTCTTTTGGATATTCTGTAATAAATGTTGGATTCAATAAAGTTCCCTCGACTTTTTCTTCAAATATCAAGTTTAAAATTCCATATTTTGTATAAGTCTTGTCTTTTTCTAGCGGAATATTCATTTCTTTTGCTTTATTTATAGCATCTTCATCGCTACTAACTGTATCAAAATCAAATCCAGTTGTTTCTTTTACAATGTCCTTCATTGTAACACGTCTCCAAGGCTTTGCCATATTGATAGTCTTATCTTCATATTCAATCTCATATTTACCATGAAGCTCAAATGTCAAGCTTGAAATCAAATCTTCTGTCAAGTCCATCATATCATTAAAATCAGTATAAGCCTGGTATAGTTCCATCATTGTAAATTCTGGATTGTGTTTTATTGAAATTCCTTCATTTCTAAAACTTCTGTTTATTTCAAATACTTTTTCAAACCCACCTACAAGCAGTCTTTTTAAGTATAATTCAGGTGCTATTCTCAAAAACAGCTCCATATCAAGTGCATTATGATGTGTTACAAACGGTCTTGCCGTAGCTCCTCCAGCAACTGGGTGCATCATTGGCGTTTCCACTTCTGTAAATCCTTGTTTTTCAAGATAGCTTCTAAAAAATCTTATAATTTGAAATCTTTTTTTCATAGTATCCATAACTTCCCTGTTCATTACCAGATCCACGTATCTTTGTCTGTAACGAGTTTCGATGTTAGTTAGTCCATGAAATTTTTCTGGAAGTGGACGTACATTTTTAGACAGCACTTCAAAAGAATCTACTCTTAGAGTTAATTCTCCAGTATTAGTTCTAAAAAGTTTTCCTTCTAGACCGATAAAATCTCCAAGTCCCATTTTTTTATAAATTTCGTACTGTTCTTCTCCAACCTCATCTTTTTTTACATAATACTGAATTTTCCCAGTTGGATCCTGAATTTGTCCAAATCCATTTTTTCCCATTCTTCTAAAGGCAACGATTCTTCCCGCTGTTTTAAATACTTTATCACAAGTTTCATCATATTGATTTATTTCTGCAATATCATTTAATTTTTCATATTTTCGTCCATATGGTTCAATTCCTATTTCTTTCAGTTCTTCTACTTTTTTTAGTTTTTCTTTTATAATACCATTATCATTGTGGTTTTGATTGCTCATCTATTTTTCCTTTCTGCTTTTTAATCATCTAACATTTGTATTTCTAAATTTATACTATTTATCACTTCATTACCATCTATTATATCATATTCCAGCATTATTTTTCCATTTTCTTTTTTAAATTTTTTTGTAAAAATTTCATATTTCCCACGAAATTTTGTTGTAATGAAAGTAAACGAAGTATTTTTATCTTTTTTGAATATCTGCTTGAAATTGATTTCACCATGTCGGTAGATTTCGATAGAATCAATTTTATCAATGATTTTACAGTTTCCATATTCATCTTTGTAATGATACTCTTTTTTTTCATCAATAATTATCATTTTTTCCAGTTCAAATAATTTTTCGTAATTTTCTTTAAATTTATCCAAACTTTTTATTTTTATTCTCATTTTTTCCCTTAAATTTTTTATTTTTATTCATTTTCGTCTTCATCATCAAAGAAATCATCTAAGAATTCAGATAAATCCTCATCATCTTCGTCTTCGTCATCAAAAAATTCATTTTCATCATTATCATCATCATTTAGTGAATCAAAGTTTCTTTCGTCAAACTCTCCATCCACATTTTCATTTTTATCGTATTCCCCAAAATCTTCGTTCCAATACATGTAATCCTTGTCAGACCCATAATATTCATCATTCCATATTTCAAGAACTTGATCTTCCTCATCTTCATCCAAATCATACAGTTCCTCTTCGATACTGTCATAATAAAAAACCTTTTTTTCCCCAGTTTCATCGTCACAAACTAAATATTCCTTATCTCCTACCGTAATATTTGAAAGGCACGTATATCCTTCAACGTCACCCTCATTATTGATTTTTTCAAATTCTTCCCCAGCAGAATACATAATCTCCCTCCATTATTTATGATATTTTATATTATTATTAATTGAAATCCATCTATATATTTGCTCTGTCAAAATTAACCGCATAAGCTGATGCGGAAAAGTCATTGGTGAAAAACATAATCTAAAATTAGCAATTTTTCGCAAGTCATTATTAACACCGTTTGAACCGCCTATTATAAAGTTAATCTCACTGCTTGTCATAGAAATTCTTTCTATTTTTTCTGCCATTTCTTCTGAAGTTAACATTTCTCCTCTTAAATCAAGCAAAACATTGTATGAATAATTTTTTTTTGAAATTGTGTTTATTATTCTTTCAGTTTCTGAATTTATTGCATTTTCAATGCCCTTATTATCATCTTCTTCAGCCAGTTCTATAATTTCAAGTTTTATATATTTTGACAACCTTTTTGAAAATTCATTTATTCCCTCTTTTATATATTTATCTTTTATTTTTCCAATACACACTACATTAATTCTTATCATATTTTTTCCTTATTGTCAAAAGTTTTTTCATTTTTTTACTAAATTTTCTCAATTTTTACCGTTATTTTCTTCTTCCAAACATTTTATCCAAATCATTTCTAGAAAGTTTTACAATGATTGGACGTCCATGCGGACATGTATATTTCCCAACTTCGTGAATCCTTCGAACCATATTCTGCATTTCAAATGCGTCAAGTTTCTGTCCAGCCTTCACGGCTCCTTTGCACGACATCGAAATAATGATATTTTCCCGTAAATCCTTTATTTCAACTTCATTTTTCAAATCCATAAGCAGCTGTAAAAATACATTTTCAATGCTATCTCGAAAATCAAAGGCAGGCACGGTACGAATGATAATTTCATCTTCTGAAAACTCATCAATATCAAATCCAAAATCTTTAAAAATGTCAACATTTTCAAAAATAATATTTTTTTCAATTTGTGTAACTTCCATTTTTAGCGGCAATAATAAATGCTGCGATTCAATTTTCTTATTATAAAACTTATCCTTTAGCTCTTCATACAAAATTCTCTCATGAATAATATGCTGATCATAAATTTCCAATTCGTCGTCTCTGCGAACAAGAATATATGTATCAAAAATTTGTCCTAGAATGTCATAATGAATCTGCTTTCCTATATGTTTTTCAAACGTTCCGACTTTATAATGGGATTCATTTTCAGTATTTTCATTTATAGTATCAAAATTTCTATATTCAGCAGTATTTTTATAATTCTCAAAATCACTTCTTTTATCCCAATTTTTCGTAGAATATTCATTCTTTGTCTTAAAGTTTTCCACATTGTTTTCCACTGTCATTTTTGAATTATCATTCATCTTATTCCATATTTCATCAACGCTTAAATCATTCTCATTTTTGTTTTTTGTAAAGTTTTCACTATTTGAAAAACTATCATTACTCATATTTTTAGAACTATCAAAAAACTCAGAATTTTTATCATTTTCATTAAAATTATCTACTGAAAAATTATCTTCCTCATTTGAATTTTTAGTATTTTCTAAAACCTTTCCGTCAAAAGTTTCCAAACTTATAACTTTTTGATTTTCCCCCTTCAAAACGTCATCAGAAAACAAATCATCCTTTTCCACAGCGACATTCTCATTAATATTGATATTTTTCTTTATCAGGTCAATATTAGGTTGCCAGTTTTCCCTGTCATTGTAGTAAAAAAAGTCATCAATTGCTGATTTTATTTCATTATAAACAATCTTATCATTCGAGAATTTTATTATTTTTTTGGATGGGTGAACATTTACATCTATTTCCTTTGGATCAGTATTGTAAAAAATAATTGCAAATGGGTATTTTCCTTTCATTAATTTAGTGTAATAGCCGTCTATAACAGCACGTTCAATAGTTGCTGACTTTACATATCGGTTATTTACAAAAGTAAACATAAAGTCCTTTGAACTTCGTAAAATTTCTACGTTACCTAAATATCCATATTCAAATTTTTTCAAATTTCTCAAAACTGACTTTCCAAATAATTCAAGGATTGCATTTTCAATACCTTTTCCACTTGTTTTTATCGTACTTTTTCCATCCAGTTCCAGCGAAAATGCCACATTACTGTTTGAAAGTGCTTCCTTTAGTACAATATCCCTGATTTTACCATATTCTGTTGACATTTTGCGTAAAAATTTCCGTCTAGCAGGCGTATTGTAAAATAAATCCCTGACTTCCATTTCTGTCCCAACATTTCTCGAAACTTCCTCAAATTTTCTCACAACGCCGCCATAACAGCCAATCTTATATCCTACAGGACTATTTTCAGAACGTGTAGCAATCGTAAGCTTAGACACCGCCGCAATAGATGACAGAGCCTCTCCACGAAACCCATAAGTATTTAAATTAAAAACATCTTCCTTTTCCTTAATCTTAGAAGTAGCATGCCGCTCCACCGATAAAAGTGTATCGTCCTTATCCATACCAATTCCATTATCACTCACTTTAACATCTGTTCCAGCTTTAAAAACCTCAATTTTTATCATTGTAGCCTTCGCATCCAGCGAGTTCTCAATCATCTCCTTAATCATCGAAGCTGGATTTTCCACAACTTCCCCGGCAGCAATAATATTTGACACTTTTTCATCTAGTATTTTTATATATCCCACAATTTATCCTCCTTTTTCATCAGTTTTTCTTTTTTAAGACAAATACAGCTATCACACAGACAATTAATCCAGCAACTGCAGGCTTTAGCATTGACAATGCACTCTTGCCAGTTAAAAGGTAGCTGTTAAATATTTTAAGAATTGCAGCTGCTATTAAAATTAATAAAAGTAATTTCCAGTTTTTTGTCCAAGTTGAAACTATTATAAAAACAAAAAAAATTATAACAGTAAAAAGCAGGACAATTTTATCCATTGTCCATCCACTTTTCAAATAATTTACTTCAAAATTTAAAAATTTTACAATTTCAGGATTAGTTATATTTGGTTTTGGAAACCAGAACATACTCGTAAACAGACCAAAAATAGAAATTGAAATTCCTGAAAACCTCTTTTTGTATGCACTCCAGATTATTGGAATAATAAATAGTGGTCTAATATACCAGCTTAGTATATTACAGTGCCGCTGAAATGCCCACATAAAAAATATGTTATTACTAAAAAATAAATAAATTAAAATTATTGTCATAATTCCAAATAATACACCTATAGCTATGTCAAGTTTTCTTGATTTATCCATTATTCAAAATCCTTTCCAAAATATATCTTAACTCTTTCAATATTAAACTGATAAAATCAAACAATTTTAGGAATTATCATAATTTTTTATTTTCAATTTCAAATTATACTCAAACCTACTTAAAATTAAACTACTAAAAATTATATAAATTTAGGGTTTGAGTAAAATAGTCATAACTTTTGAGTTTTGTTTTAAAGCAGTTTTACTATAATTTTCACAATTATAATTTCACAGTCCTGCTCACAATAATCTTATACTTTTCTTCAAAAATTCCTGCTAATTTTTCCAAATCCTCTTCCAGACAAAGTACCTTTACATTAGGCCCCGCATCCATTGTAAAATAACATTTTTCGCCATTATTTCTCAAATTTTTTACAAAATCCATCGCTTCGTAAGTTTTTTCATTAAAATATGTAAATGGAGGATTTGCAGTTTCTGTTGTCTTGTGCATTCTAAGAACATTCTCTTCTGTCAAAATTCCGACTTTTTCAAAATTACTTTCAGCAAGATATTTTTTCATATTTACAAAGTCAATTTCAGACTGTTTTACCCACTCATCAAAATATGTTGAAGTTTTGGCACAAAACTCCATTCCATTCCGGCTTGAAATTTCCTTTTTATTTTCATTCAGCACCAGCACAATCATCGCCAGTTTCAAATCTGTCTTTACCTCATAAATTTCTCCAGTATCCTTATCCCAAGCCGCAACAGGTCCAAAAAAGCTTCTCGAAGAAGATCCCGAACCAAATTTTGAAATCTGTGCAAGTTCAGATTGTGTATAGTTTTTTCCAAAAAGTTCATTACAAGCCTTTATTACAGCCGATAAACCGCTCGAACTGGAAGAAAGGCCAGCAGCTGTTGGCATATTATTGGTTGTAGAAATTTTTACCTTCTGACTTCTATTTTCCCTAAACAAATCCACAACTTTACTAATCTTTTCTGTATGTACACTATCCTGTAATTCTCCATTCAAATAAAACAAATCTGTCATGTCGGCATATTTATCTTTACAATTTTCGCTTTTTATATCTTTTTCAACTGCAATTTTAATATCTTCATCATTTATAAATTCCAGCTCTGTTTCTGTAAACATATCGTTAAGAGTAAGGGAAATGCTGCTTGTGGAAGGTATCATTTTTTCTGCATCTTTTTTTCCCCAATATTTTACAATCGCAATATTAGCATAAGATTTGACTTTTACCATTTTTACTCCTTTTTTTTATTAAATTTTCTCCACCCAAATATTCTCTGATCCACATTTTAGCAATTCATCTTTTATTTTTTCTACAATTTCTAGATTTTTAGCAAGTGCGATTACACACCCTCCTAATCCTCCACCAGAAATTTTTGCCCCACTTGCTCCATTTTCAATTGCTGTTTTTACAAATAAGTCTGTTTTTTCAATGGTTATGTTCAAATTTCTGAGTTCTATGTTTGCCTTTGTCATAATTTTCCCTATTGTATCAATTTTTTCTTCTTTGGATTCAATATTTTCAGTCAAGATTTTAGTTATTTCATCTGTCAATTCTCCTAATTTTTTTAAAGGACTGTCAGCATCACTTCCTAAATTTTTAACCTTTTGAATTGCTTCACCAGTATTTCCATAAATCCCTGTATCTGCAATTACAAGGTATGCATCAAGATTTAAGTCAATGTATGAAAATCCCCTGTTCTTTATAAATTTTATGGCTTTGTCGCTAATGCAAGTTTTAGCATCCAGCCCGCTTGGAGTATTGTGAGCTATAATTTCTGCCGTGTGAACTAATTTTTCTAACAATTCGTCATCTACCTTTTCCTCAAAGTAGTCAAAAACCGCTCTGATTGCAGCAATGCTGACTGCTGCTGAAGAACCCATTCCACGTTTTGGCGGAATTTGAGAAGTTACCTTGTATTTTATTTTTGCATTTTCTTTTTTTAAATGTTTTAATGCAGTAAAAACTGCAACTGAAAGAGTATCCGCTTTGTTATGAAAAAAACTAGTTTTTGCCTCTTCCACCACACATTCAATCCAAATTTTTTTTAGCGGAATAGCAATAGCAGGATATCCATAAACAACAGAATGCTCTCCTATCAATATAATCTTACTGTGTGATTTTCCAATACCTTTTTTCATTTATACTTAAACTCCTTAAAATCATGACTATTGTACTCAAACTCCAGTATTCTTAAATTCAATAAATTTAATATTAAAAGGGTTTGAGCCTAAAATGTAAATTCATTATACTAAAAAAATCTGAATAATCCAATAATTTTTTGACGAATAAAAATTTTAATAAATTGCAAATATAAAGAGCTATTTTATTTTTTCTTCATCTTCAACAGGTTGTCTTTCAATTTATCTAATTTTTCTGATAATTTTACTCTTCTCATTTTCAAATTTTCATTATAAATTTTTTTCAAATAAATCAAATTATTGTCATAATATTCCTTTGCTTTTTTTAACTCTAAAAGTTCATAATTTTTATCTATTTTCTTACCGTTCACAATATAATTAATCGTTATTTTTTTTATATTTTTTTCATTTTCCACTTTTTCCTCTTCCAATGCTACAACATCGTAAAAATCCTGACTTTCATAAATTCTATATAATTCCTTATTTCCTGGCAATGATATTTTTCCGCTTTCATCAGAAATTTTCATTACGTCGTTTTCATTGATTTTCGACATTTTATAGACCGTGCTTATTTCTCTTTCTGGCAACGCTATCGCATCTCCTACTCCAAATATATCGACTTTTGCATTATTTTTTATTAATGTTTCTATTTTTTTCTCGTCAAGTCCACTTGTTAATACGATTTTTGCTTTGTAAAGTCCACTTTTATCCAGTATTTTCCTACATTCTTTTGACAATTTCTCCAAATTTCCTGAATCTATTCTTATTCCATACATTCCTTCGTATTCATCATTTATATTATTATCCTTAAATGCCCTTACAGCGCTAGTTATTCCACTCTCAAGGGTATCATAAGTATCAATTAGCATTATTAGTGCCTGATTCTTATTTCTGTACATTTTTATGAAAGCATCAAAGGCTTCGTATTCAGCATTTTCTCCCATTCCAAAAGTCTGGATAAAGCCATGTGTCATCGTTCCTGTACTTTTCAAATCATATAAATATTCACCAACAAGGTTTGAATGAGATACACAGCCAGCCACATAACTAGCCTTTGTCATTGTCATCGCCGCTTCAAATCCAGCTGTTCTTCTTGTACCAAACGAAAGAACTCCCCTTCCTTCAGCAGCCAACACAATTTTAGACGTGACTGTTGCCGCAAGTGTCTGAAAATGAAGAATATTCAAAATAGGCGTTTCAAGGACTTTCCCTTGTATAAGTGGAGCAGTAATCGTTAGTATTGGCTCATTTGAAAATACAATTTCTCCATCTCGTACCCCTTTTATAGTACCTGTAAATTTCATATTCGCAATATATTCGATAAAATCAGAATTATCAAATATTTTTGACAAATATTTCTTCTTATCATCATAAGAAGTTTCATTAAGTATCTCAATAAGTTCAAGAACATCAGATATCCCATACACTACAGCATAGTCATTTTCTTTTTTTGTACGCAAAAATACATCAAAAGTTGCAATTTCATTTTGCATATTATTTTTTAAATAAATCTCACTTTCCGTATACTGATACCTATCTGAATTTAAAAATTTAAAAAATTTTTCCATAATTAACCTCATTTTGTATTTTTTTCTATTATCTCATATTTTAGCTTTATTTAAAAGAGAATAATTCCTGTTTTACAATATAAAATAATATACAGCATAATAAAAATCCTTTAAAAATAAATTCAACAATTATAATTACTTTATCAAATTCCAAATTCAACTAATCTTAAATTCTTCAATATTAAGGAAATTTAACTATTTTTTATTTCTGAAAATTTTTAAAGTCTAATATTTTTTATAAGTGAATTGATTATAATCCTAAGAAATGAAAAGATTATTTTTCAATTTAAGAAATGGATAATCAAAATATTTTTTCAAAAACTGAAATTTTATCAAAATACTTGACTACAGAAAAAAAAACTACTGAAAATCAGTAGCTTATTTATATACTATATAATTTAATTTCAAATGGCTGGGCTGAATGGATTCGAACCATTGCATGCTGGAGTCAAAGTCCAGTGCCTTACCGCTTGGCGACAGCCCAATAATATTTCTTAAGACAAGAACTATTATACAAAATAAATTTGATTTTGTCAACAATTTTTTAAACTTTTTTATCTAAGTTCGTATATACTTAAATAACTTTACTATAATTTATTTTTTCTTACAATTATATTAATATTTGATACAAAATAATAATAATATCAAAATTATACAAATAATGTTTTTTAATTATAAATTAATATAAAGAGAGTGTTTTTAATTAAAAATATTTAAATATTTGTTGACTCTAAATATATAATAAGGTATAATATCTTATAGTAATAAAATTTAAAAATTTTAAACCAATTAGTATTTAGAAAAATTATAACAAATTATCAAAAGGAAAGGTAACAAAAATGAAAAAGAAACTTCCAAGTTTATGTATCATTGTACCTTGTTATAATGAAGAGCAAGCACTTCCCATAACATCTCTAATTTTTTTACACAAAATTTATGAACTAGAAAAAAATAATAAAATTAGTAAAAATAGCAGAATATTATTTATAGACGATGGAAGTTCAGATAATACATGGAACATAATTAAACAGCTTTCTGAAAAAAATATTAAATTTTATGGCATTAGGCAAAGCTGTAACAGAGGACATCAAAAGACTTTAATTGCTGGATATATGGAAACAAAGGATAAATATGACATTACTATTTCCATTGATAGTGATGGTCAAGATGATATAAATACTGTGGATTCGATGGTAGATTGTTATCTAAATGGATATGAAATTGTATATGGTGTAAGAAAAAATCGTTCAACAGACTCTTTTTTTAAAAAATTTTTTGCAGAAACATTTTATAAGCTAATGATACTTATGGGAGCCAACATAATAAATAATCATGCAGATTATAGGTTAGTTTCTTGTAAAATTTTAAAAGAATTTGAAAAGTATGAAGAGGTTAACATTTTTTTAAGAGGACTTTTCCCTCTTATAGGTTTTAAAAGTACAGTTGTCTATTATGACAGAAAAGCAAGGATAAAAGGAAAAGGTCACTATTCTCTTTCAAAAATGCTTATACTGGCAGCTGATGGAATAACCAGTTTAACTGTAAGACCAATACATTTTGTATTCATTTCAGGAGTCATTACTTTTTTATCAGGTATTTTGCTTTTGACTTATTTCTTTTATAGATATTTTAATGGAAAATATATTGACCATTACATCAGCAATCTATCTATACTTATACTGTTGGGAGGAATCCAACTTATGTCAATAGGCATTATAGGTGAATATATCGGAAAAATATATCTGGAAGTTAAAAAGAGACCTCGATATATAATAAGTGACAGAACAAATAGCAGTAAAGAAGCAGAAACACAAAGTGATAACCAAGAAAACAACAACTTCGAGGAGAAAATCTATAATTATGAAAAAAAAGAATAAAATATTTTTGTTATCCTTTACGACACCAATTATAACCATAGGAATTATTTTTGCTTTAGCAAGTATTTTCCCCTTTGGCAATAAAAGCATACTAATAAATGATTTGTCTACTCAATATGTAGAACTTATGGAATATTTAAAAAATGCCCTATTAGGAAAACATAGTTTTTTTTACAGTTTTAATTGGGGAATGGGAAAAAGCCTAGTTGGAACTATTGCTTATATTCTAAGCAGTCCTGTAAATATTTTACTTATATTTTACCCAAAAACCGATATACAGCTTGTGATATTTATAATTACACTTATAAAATACGGACTTATAGGATTAAGTTTTAATTTCTTTCTATACAAAAAATTTCATACTGAAAATTATAATACTATTTTATTTTCTCTCTGTTATTCGTTAATGGCATATAACATTAGTTATACGCTAAATATTATGTGGTTAGATGGAGTATTTCTGCTCCCCATAGTTTTAGGCTATTTAGTAGAAATGATAGAAACAGATAAAAAGACTGGGCTTATAATTTCTTTAACACTGCTTATAATTTCACAATTTTATATGGCATATATTGTTATATTATTTAGCATTGTGTATTTCTGGTATGAAATTTTTACAAAAAAATATAACATAAATTTAAAAGAGGCATTTTTAAAATTTTTTAAATATACAGGTTTAATTGAACTTTCTGCTGCAATATCGGCATTTCTAACACTACCTACTTATTTATCATTAGTAAGAGAAAATTCTATACAATCATTGTTGACATTCAATATAAATTATGAATTTGGTGATATACTAAGTAAAGTATTTATAGGCTCATTTGATACTCTTAGAACATTTGGAACACCTAATTTATATTGTGGAATAATTATAATAATACTATCAATAGGATATTTTTTGAGTAATAAAGTGAATAAAAAGGAAAAAATATTTTCTTTTTTAGTATTGTTTATAATGTATGCATCATTAAGGTTAGAATTTTTATATATGATATGGCATGCTTTTGATAGACCGAACTGGTTTCCCGCACGTTTTTCTTTTGCAATATGCTTTTTCTTAATATACATTGCTTACAAATTTTATTTGACATTGAATGAAATGTTGTCCAAAAATCTAATAATCAGCATAATATCTGTGCTAATAGCAAGCGTAATTTTTATAAGAAGAGAATATCTCTCTATACTGGATATTAAAATTAACCTTATGTTCTTATTTTCATATTTAATAATCTTCATTTTAAAAATAAATAGAAAGAAAAAAGAAATTTTATTTAGCATATTAGTAATAGGAGAACTTGTCTTAAATGCTACAATGATTCAGCATGACTTAGATAGTTCAATAGGATATGTGCAAAAAGATGATTATATTTATGAAAAAAAAGAAATAAAAGAAGCTATATCTACTATAAAATCCCAAGATAAAGGTATTTATCGGATAGAAAAAGATTTTGCCACAAGATATAATAACGGATTGTCAAATGATTATATGACCCTTGATATATACAGTTCTAATTATAATAGAGAACTGCATACTTTTTTACGGCATCTAGGACTGTCAGTTTTTGACAAATATGGTAGATATGCCGGAACGACGATGATTTCAGATGCCTTTCTTGGAATAAAATACGTTATTTCAAATAAAGGAAATGATGTCTATCCATTAATTGGACAGACCGATGAATACGATATTTATAAAAATGATAATGCTTTTCCTCTTATATTTTCGGTAAATAATAATATTATGAATATGTTACCTTATGAACAATATAAAAATCCTTTTGAATTACAGACAGACATAATAAATAAAATCTCAGGAAAAAATTATAAATTATTTGAAAAAATAAATTTTGTTTCAGAAAAAATAGTAAATCTAAAAACTACAGAACTAAAAAATGAAAAAATCAAATATGAAAAAATAGACAAATCAAAAGAAGCATACATAAAATACACTATTAATCCCAAAAACAAAAAAAATCTAACTTATTTATACATAGATGATTTAAAAGAAATTGTTAGTAAAATTTATCTAAAAATCAATGATGAAGATGTATCAGGGGATATTATAGATCAAGGCGATAAATTAATAAAAATCAATAATAATGACAGAATAAAAATCATAATAGATACTGACAACTTAGAAATGAACAGAGATAAAATATATGAACTAAATAGAGAACAATTTGAAAATGCAATTACAGAAATCAAAAAAATAAATAACACAAATTTTATAAAAGAAATGAAAGATGGTTATGTAAAAATAAAATCTGATACTAATCAAGAAAAAATCCTAATGACTACAATCCCTTATGAAAAAGGCTGGAAGTTAAAAATTAACGGAAAACCATCAAAAATAAAAAAAATAATGGGAATATTTATAGGGATAAGTCTTGAGAAAGGAACAAATATCATTGAACTAAAGTATGAGGTACCTGGATTAAAAATAGGAATTCTCGTCAGTTTAATAACAATAATAACTTTGGTATTTATAAAAATATATAAATATAAAAATTTCAAATCAAAGGAGGTGAAAAAAAATGAAAAACTTTAAATTATTAATGTTACTGCTAGTTGTAGTTGCTGGTATCAGTTTTGCTGCTGGAAGAAGCAATAGTGCAGAAAGACAAAGAAGAGGTAAGGGAAATTCACGTGTTATTGATGTAAAACCTAGAAAATATTGCGGTAAAGACGGTAGTGGAAACTGGATAGAATGTTCAGAAATGCCTAGATAATAAAACAACAAATCTGGGTAACGCTCCTTTAAAATTAGATTTATTTTATCTATAGAATTTTTCTATTTTAAAGGAGTTTTGGTTACCTCTAAATCTTTTTAAAAGTGAACTAAAATTAAATTTTTTAAATCTTTAGTTTAATTTTAAAAAGATATGAATATATTAAAAAATAATTTTTAAAGGAGAATAACTATGGATAATAACCTTAGAAAACTTGAAAAAGATTTGAGAGCAATGGTAAAAAGATGTAAAAACATTAAGTACACAAAAAGTTTGTTATTGATATTTCTGTTAGTAGGAATATTATCATTTTCAGTAACAGTAAAATCATCTGAAATAAAAAATGTGGAAAACTCAATAAGTCAGACGAGAAAGCAATTAAACACCTCTATAAGTAACATACACACAAAATTTAAAGAATTGAGACAAGAAAATGATAAGTTAATAAAAAGTGCCAATATGGAACTGATTCAACTAATGGAAGAAGGAGATCATGTAATAAAATCTCCTTGGAGTTCGTGGCAATTTGGTATAGGAAAATTTACATACAACAAATGGAACGGAAAATATAAGGGAGAAAATAACAAAGGTCAAGTTTATCCTTATTATGGAGTTTTCTCACGTTCAAATGACTTAGACAGATACATTGGGGAAGGAAATACTTTCTTTTACAATCTTGCCAAAAATAATCTTGGAAGAGCTCAACTAAATGATTTGACTTCAGCTTTGTCAATCAGTCAAAATAACGACGATAATATAAGAAGATCTGGATTTGCAAATCTAGGAATTCTTAATGAAAGACCGCTAGCTGTTGACGTAAATGCTAATGTAGTTCCAAAAGAAGTAAGTCGTACTCCACAGTCACCATCAGTCAATCCAACACAGCCACCTGAAATAACTGTTCCTTCAGTAAACTACAATGTAAGTGTTACCAGACCTGCAGCACCTGGAACTGCTGAAATATTTAATATTGATTTAGGATCATATTGTGATCCTATGGATTCTTGTCTATGGCAAAATGAGAATTTTGAAGGTACAGATTTTTATGGTAATAAATATGGTTTTTATGATTTTGACGGTGATGGTAATGATGATAATGGTTATGACGGTTATGCAGGTTATAGACATTATAACGATGATACTCCTAGTTATAGTGAAAGTATTTACAGTACAACAAATACAAGTACTCTTGGTATAGCAGGACATAATCCTAGCCTTATTTATTCTTGGAATCTTACTTCTCCAACAGCTAAAGGACAATGGAGATTATTTACTACTTATTTAGATGTTCAGGCAGATGAAAATCATCCTACAACTGCAGTTGATTTAACTATAAATACTGACCACGAAATAAGTTCTGTGAATAAATTAGATAGTATGCCTACTAGTAATTTTAATAGTTGGATATCAGGTTTCTTAGCAAGTTTACCACCTACTTATTCTTCATTATCTGATAATAAAAAATATGAAATGTATATGAGTAGACCATTTAATACACAGGCATTCTATATAGGTGGAAGCCGTTTTGCCACTTTGGATAACGTTACTGGCGGAGGTTCGATTGTAAACAATGCAAGACTTAACTTATCAGGTCCACTAACTGTAGGTCTAGAAGTTCAGTATGATAAAATAGGAGAAGGAACAAGAAGCTTAGAAAACAGAGGAATTATATCAGATAATGGAGAGGCTAATGCAATTTTTGAACGTCAATATCATAGCGATCCTGCTTTGAGAAACCTTTATGATCCAAATAATACAGATACTAATTCTAATGAAAAGATTGATAAAGGAGAGTTTTTTGACCTTGATTTAGGTATATATAAATGGGATCATGATACACATCACCATGAATTTCAAAGTTCTGATACAAGAGAAGGTATTTCATCTTTGACCTTAAATGTTAATGCAAGTACTGGTTACGGAAAAAGATTTTACCGTAATCAAGAAGGATATATTGGAGGTAAAGTTGGATTTATATTGACTCGTGAAGATGGAGAAGAAAAAGAAATGAATAATAATGATATGTATAAACTTACAAATCGTTCTGGAGGAAAAATAGATTTTAGAGGAGATGATTCTATTGGAATACAGATTTACAGTCCATATTCCCATGGTATTCCCGATAGATATACCCTTCTTCCTCAAACCGAAGAAAACATAAACAATATTGACTATTATTTGTATACTTATCTAACAAACAAACCTGTAAAAGTTGATGTGAAAAATGAAGGAACTATAACAACAGCAGGTGCAAAAAGCTATGGAATGAAAATATCATCAGGAGTTGATTTTAGAAATTCATCAATGATCAATGAACAAGGTGCAACTATAAATGTTGCAGGATATGAAAATGATAATACAGATAACGCTGGTTATTCAGCAGGAATGGCTGTCCTTGAAGATAAAGACCAGACAGGTAAAAACTATCATCCGTATATAAATACGCGCTCAGGACATTATATATTTGATGGACGTGTCAACCCTGATGGAACAGTAACATCAGGAACAGGAGTTAATTCTCCAAAACCTATAGTAGCAGGAGATATGGTCAAAAATAATGGAACTATACAAGTTGCAGGAAACAGCAATAGTGGAATGTTCCTGCAAACTGCCTTTGATGATACTTTTACTTCAAATGGAACAATATCAATAAAAACTAACATTATAAATGACACACGTTATGATGATATTGCAAAGGGAAATATTGGGATAAGAATAGATAGCGGCGTTATTAAAGATGAACAAACATACATAGTTGATTATGTAGCACAAGATTCTTTGTTGGGAGCACCTGAAGGATATATAACTTATAGTGCAGAAGGTTCTTCCACTCAGACAGGAATGCCAACACCTATTCCAGGTTTAAATGCCGATGGAAAAGATACAAGAGGAATTATAAGTAAACTTGGAACGCAGAAAGGTATTAATACTGCTGATGCAAAAATTAATATCGAAACTGGGGATGAAAATGTCGGAATGCTTGCAAGCGGTGGAAACGCACAAGTTATAAATCAAGGAACTATCAGTATTACTGATAATGACACAACTGATACTGAAAAAGGAAACTTTGGAATGGCTACAGCATTAAAACGTTCATTCAAGCGTGAAGCTGGGACTGATGGCGTTCTATGGACATCTGATGATAAAATAAGTTACAACACTCCAACAGGAAGTACTGATTACTATCAAATAGGATATGCTGAAAATAGCGGTAAAATTAGCATAAATACAAAAAGCAAGAAAAATGTTGGAATACTTATAAACTCTGCTGATAATGCAACTGTTGACAGTATCTCAGGAATCAATAAAAAAGGTACTGGAAAAACAACAAAAACTTCTGAAATCAATATCGAAACAGCTGGAAATATTGGAATTGCAAACTTTGGAGATTTTACTATGGAAGCAGGAACTATTAACGTAAAAGGTGCTGGCTCTGTGGGTATATATAGTAATTATGGTCACAGCAATGGAGCAGGAAGTGGAGCATCAAGCACTATTATTAAGGAAGCTGCTGATAATACAAAAGCTACAATAAACGCTAAAGAAGGAGCTGTAGCACTTTATGTTGAAAACAGCAGTACTGGAACTGCTAAAACAGAAGTTAAAATTCAAAATACAGACTTGACAATAGGAAAAGGTGGATTATTATTCTATAACTATAGCACTACTCCAACTCCAAATGTATATAAAGCAACAGGAACTTTAAATATTACAGATACAGGAGTTAACGCTACAATCCAAAATAACGGTTTAGCATTTCTTTTAAAACAAAATATAACAAGCTCTCCTTACTGGGATGCAAATGATATTTTAAATAATATTACAAGTGCTTCAGGTAAGAAATTAACATTAAAAATGGAGAATGGAGCAAGATTATTCCTAATTGATGCTGGCTCAAATGCAACAGTTACTACTTCAGATGTTACTAATATCAAAAATGCTTTAAACGCTTCAGGAAGTACAATAACAATAGACCCAACTTCAGGAAACTTCAAATACGTAACATTAAAAGGCGGTACATTTAACGTAAGTGACGATGTTTCATTAGGTGATGCAAATAATACTTTTGCTCTAATTGACTACATTGCTTCAAATGTAAACATTTTGAGCGGAAAAACAATAAGCAATGTAAACGTTGCTACTAACGAAGGAGAAAGATTTGCTACAGGAGATCAGTATGTTATTGCACAGATTAATCCAAAATTAATTAGTGATGGAGGAACTGCAGGAGATATTACAGTTAAAAATGATGGAAGCATTATTATTAAAGAAAATTCTGCAAATGGAGCAACTGTTGACGATACAATAGCGATTGTAACTGATTTAGGAACGGTTATTAACAACGGAACTTTAACAAATACTACTGATAATGGCGTAGGAATATTAGGAACTCGTTCTTCAGTAATAACAAATTCAGGAAACATTACAGCAGGAAACAATGGAACTGGTATTTATGGACTTAATAAATTAACTGGTGACGAAAACGGAAACATAACTATTACAAATAATGGTAATATTACAGCAACAGGCAACAGCACTACAGCAGGATACGGAATTATCTCATTAAATACAGCAGCAGGTAAAACATCTAACATAACACATAACAGCGGAAAAATAGATACAAGTGCTAAAACTGGAGGAGCTGGAATATATGTCCTAAATAATGCGGCAACTGCAAACTCATTAGTAAGTGCAAATGGTGGAGAAATTATATCAGGTAAAAGTGGAGCAGGTATTGTTCACGTAAACGGAATAACTAATTTAGGTGCAGTAACTCTACAAACTGTTGGAAACAACAGTACAGCTGTGTATCATAAAGATGGAGGAGCAGTAAATCTTTCTGGTACAACTTTCAAAATTGGAAATAATGGAGCTGGGGTTTATGCTATAAATGCGAATATAACAAATAACAGTTCAACATTAGCACAAGCTGGAAACGGTGCAATAGTATATGCTGTTGAAAATGGAATTTATAACAATCCTACAGCAAGTGCTACAGCAACATTAGGATCAGACAGCGTTTATGTTTTTGCCCGTACTAGCAACGGAGGAACTGCTTCAATAACAAATAATACGCCTGTTTCATTTACAGGTGAAAATAACGTAGCACTTTACGGGAAAGGAGCAGTAAGCATTACAAACAATGCCTCTATTGACTTGAATAGTACAAACAATACAAGTGTAAGTTTAGGAGCAGGATTGCAAAATGTGGGTATTCTTATGACAGGCAATGGCGGTAATGTCCTAAATACAAACACAATAAGAGTTGGAATCTCAGACAGAACAACTGACAGATACTCCATCGGTATGGCTGCAGAAGGGACAAACATTAATCTTGAAAATAACAGTACAATTACTGTTTCAGGAAACAGAAGTATCGGTATGTATGGTTCAGGAGCGGGAATTATTGTAAAAAATAGCGGCAACATCATTCTTGATGCTTCGTCTGCTTCTTCTTCAAACAGAATTGACGGTATGACAGGTATATACGTGGCAAATGGTGCAACAGGATACAACTATGGTACTATTAAAACAGCTGGAAATTATACAAGTAATCCTTATGTCAAAGGAATAACTGGTATCGTTATAAAAGATGCAACTTTTGTAAACTATAGCAATGTAGAAATTAACGCAAGTGAAAGTGCTGGAGTTTTTATTAAAAATGGTGTTATTAAAAACTACGGAAATATGACAATTACTGGCGATAATTCAAGAGGAGTTATTTTAGAAGGAGCATCAAATACGACAACTGATGGACAAACAATAGATGTATCAAATGGAGATGTAATTAATGGTGTTCATCCTTCATCAGGAACAATGGGAACAATAACAGCTCCTACTAAATATGCTACTAACATTTCATACGATCCATCAAATTCATTAGGAAGTGTTGTAATTAACGGAGATCCTGATTCTGGAATTGTTAATAGCGTTACTATCGATGGAGTACAACAGCAAATACATAATGTTGCTACGAATATTGATGCTGGCGGAAGAAACTATTATGTGTCTAATCTTGGTATATATGTAGATACTTTAGGACGTACTAACGCTATACGTGGTTTAGAAAATCTATTTAATAATCCAGGAACACCTGCAAGAAATACTCAAAAAAAGATAAATATTATGTTCGGTGCTGAATTAGCTGATAAAACACGTGAAAAAGTTATAAGAGTGCCTTCAAATATACTCTCAAAAATTAGAAGTGACTATCCAGGTTATGATTTAGGACAAAGTTCCTTTACATCTGGTGCTTATCATTGGATAGGTTCATTAGACATAGGTAATCCAGACGATCAAAATGATGATACATTTGTAATGGCAAAAATTCCTTATACAAATTATGCAAGAAGAGGAGACACTAATATATATAACTTCTTAGATGGTTTAGAACAAAGATATAGTCAAAACAAAGTTGATTCACCTGAAAAACTATACTTTAACAAATTGAACTCAATTGGTGATGGAGAAGCAAGATTATGGGCTCAAGCAGTAGATGAAGCTTTAGGACGTCAATATATTAATGCTCGTCAAAGAATTCATGATACAAGTGCAACTCTAGATAAAGAATTGGACAACTTAAGAAACTGGAAAAATGGCTCTAAAAATACAAATAAAATAACTACATTCGGTACACGTGATGAATATAAGACAAACTCAGCACAAGTTCACAATTATACAAGCAATGCTTATGGAGTTGCATATCTAAATGAAAGAGAAACTATAAAAATGGGAACTGGTTCAGGATGGTATGCAGGAGCCGTAAGCAACACTTTCAAATTAAAAGATATTGGAAATTCTGAAGAAACTGCATTAATGCTTAAAGCCGGTGTATATAAATCAATTTCATTTGGATCCAACAAAAATAATATCTGGACAGTTTCAGGAGAAGGATTTGTCAGTCAAAGTGAAATGAAGAGAAGATTTCTTAATGTTGACACTATTTATGAAGCCAAAGGAAAATATACAGGATATGGAGTAGCTCTACAAAATGAACTGGCTAAAAATATTCGTCTAAGTCAACGAATTACATTCACTCCTTATGCAAGTCTAAAAATGGAATATGGACGTCATAACAAAATTAATGAAAAAAATGGAGTATTACGTCTACAAGTTAACAGCAATGACTACTTCTCTATCAAACCTGAAACAGGTATTGCTTTAACCTATAAACAACCTATGGCTGTAAAAACAACATTTGTAACTTCATTAGGATTCGGTTATGAAACTGAATTAGGTAAAATTACTGAAGGTGAAACAAAATTCAAAGTAAATAATACTAATGCTGGATCTTATGGATTTAATGGAGAAAAAGACAATAAAAAAGGCAACTTCAAAGCTGACTTAAATATCGGAATAGAAAATCAAAGATTTGGTGTAACATTAAACGGAGGATATGATACAAAAGGTAAGAATGTCAGAGGAGGAATCGGATTTAAAACTATATTCTAGAACAAAACATCAATTATAAAAAGAGAAAAATAGAGAGACTGATTAATATTTTTTCAGTCTCTTTTTTATATAGCAATAATTTATTTTAATTTTATTTACTAATCTTATTAATAAATAATACTATTTCTCCATTTAGATAACAAATATTTTTTAAAAAAAAACTATCCCAAAATTTTTTTGAGACAGCTCTATCTTCTTAATATAATAAAATTTAAAAATTTTTAATTACTACCCTTTATTATTTTTTCTAGGTTTTCTGCCTTCCATTTACCATTTACTTTTTTCAATATAGCTGGTAAATCCTGTATTATTATTTCTTCTTCAGTAACTTTTTTGGCTTCCTGCTCAAACATATTTATTCTTTCTTGAATTGCAATATTGTAGTAATTTCGTTTTATAGGCTCATTTCCTTTTTCTTTCATAATTTCTTCAAATTGCTCTCTGCTAATTTTTGCTTTTTCTAAAATTTTTCTTTCTATTTCTTCATCTAAATCCAACATGTCTGAAACAGTTCTTAAACTCTTAGATTTTATATCATAAATCGCCTCTGCCTCATCATCTGAAATATAATTTATTTGTTTTATGTCAAATTTTAATCTTGTTTCATTGGCTGTAATTCTTGAAATCTCTCTTGTATATTTTTCTACAATTTCTCTTTTTAAAGAATTGCTTATAATATAATCTTTTTTAAATAATCTGTTATAAGCCTCTTTTTCAAGTTTTTTTTCATTATCTCTTATTCCTTCATTTACAATTGTAAAAAAGTAAGATTGCAGCCTGCTTTGAAGCATTTTTTGTATTGCCCTGTCTTCAGCAGAATTGTTTACTGCAAAAATATTTCCTGCCATTACCATCATAATCAAAAATAATATTTTTTTCATATCGACTCCTTATTTTTTAAATTATTTATAAACTTTTAAAATTTATTTCTATTAAATTATACCATATTTTTTTAATTAAAGTTACTTATTTTCCACTTGCCATTTTCCATTTACTTTCTTCAATGTAACTGACAGATCTTCCAATAAACTTTCTTCTTCTTTTGTTTGTTTTATTTCTTTATTAAGAAGTGTTATCATTTCTTCTAATAATGTGTAATAGTATTTTTTCTTTAATTCCTCATTTCCTTTGCTCTTCATTATTTTTTCTGCTTCTTCGATGCTCTTAGTTCCTATTTTTGCCAAAAATTCCTTTTCCAGCTTCTCATCAAAATCCAGCATATCCCAGACTTTATCTACATTTTTAATTTTTATATCATAGTCTGCATTAACTTGATTTTGAGAAACATAATTAATTTTTTTTACCACGATTTTAGGCTTAACAGAACTAAATACAAACTTCAGCATTTCATCAGTAAATTTTTTTCCAATTTCTTTTTTTAAACTATTACTTAACACATAATCCTTTTCAAATAAACTATCAGTCGAAAATTTTGAAGCCTCTTTATTCATCTCTGCTTTCATAGCACTCGTAACCATATCTACAAATGGCTGCATTCCGACTTGAACAGCATTTTCAATCTCATTCCTCTCACTTTCTGATATTCTGCCTGCTGCTGTAGTTCTTGTACTCTTAGTATTTTGTGATTTTTGTGCTGCTAACATATTTCCCATTACTGCCAGCATTAATACAAATAATAATTTTTTCATATACTCTCCTCGCTTTTTATTGATTTATTAATTGAAATTACTTGTTAAATTTTCTAAATCTTCTATTTCCCATTTTCCATTCACTTTTTTTATTTTATTAGAAATATTCTCTACTATTGTTTCTCCAGATTTAATATTTTCCAAATTTTTATCAATTGTATTAATTATTTCTTCTATAAGAGCGTTATAAAATTTCTTTTTAATTTCTTCATTTCCTTTTTTCTTCAGAATTCTCTCTAATTCATCTTTACTATTATATCCTATTTTTTTCAAAACTCTTTGCTCAATCTCTTCATTATCTCCAATATCGATAATAAATTTATCCATATCTTTTAGTTTGATATCATAAATTATTTCTGCTTCGTTATTTGAAATATAATTAATTTTTTTCAATTCTGCATTAAACATTTTAAAAGTAATTTTTTTTATCCCTTTAGTAAAATCTTTAAGAACTGATGATTTTAAAGAATCACTTAAAATATAATCTTTATCAAAAAATTCAGTTTGAGCTTCCTTTTCAAATTCTTTCTCAAATTGAGTAATTCCTATATTAATTATAAATTTAAAAAATGGCTGTGTATCTCTTTGAACCACTTTTTCAATCTCTACTTTTTCACTTTCCATCATCTGTTTTGTCATATTCACATTTTTACCTTTTTGCAATATAGGCGCTGCGAGTATATTCCCCATTATCGTTAATATTAGCACAAGTAATATTTTTTTCATAAACTCTCCTCATTTTATCTTTTATCTTTTATCTTTTATCTTTCTTATAAAAGTATAACATATTTTTTAAAAATATTAAAATTAAAAATTATTTTAAAACACAAAAACTTACAAAAAAATAATTTATGTAATGCAATACAAAAAGCTTATAGTCCAGAAAGAGCAATTTTATACCTAAGAAAAATAAAAACATGATTATCAAACTATTATCCTGTTTTTTTAATCATGTTATTTTTATCACTTCATTTTTTTTAACATTTCTTCAAATTTTTCCGCATCCTTAAATTTCCATTCATTCCCGATTTTATTTAATTCATCCGTTACTTTATCTGTCACATAATTCTTAGGATTTCGCATTCCTTCTCTTAACATTTCATTCATTATATCTTTCCATTTTTTTACTTCTGAAGGACTTAAAAAACCTTCATCGTCTTTCATTTCATATCCATATTTTTTAAAAAATCTTTTTTTCATTTCTTTATCATCTAAAATTTTATCCGAATCAGGAATAACCACTTCATAAGTAACAGAAACTTTTGTATTTGATAAATATTTTATAGTTTTTACATTAAATTTTGAATTGTCAAATATTTCAGAAAAAAAACTAAGAAGTTCTTTTGATAGCAATTGCATACTCTCTTTTTCTTCTTTGCTCATTTCATTATTTACTTTACTTGCTACAGAAAAATAATATGAAATCATTTCTTTTAATACTTTCTTAGGAAATTTACTCACTGTTTCTTCAATTTTCTTATTCTCCAAATCAATCTGCTCTTTTGACAAAGTAACATTTTTTTGCTTTATTACTTGATACTGCCCTGCAAAAATTTGCATGGAAAATATAAATAAAATTATTGTTATTAGTTTTTTCATTATTCCTTAATTCCTTTTCTAAATTCATGTGAAAATGCCTTGTCGTAAAGTTTAGACTTAGAATATTCATTTCCCATAAAGTTTCCTACAAGAATTTGTGCCGTTTTTGTAATTTTTTCCTTTTTCACAAGTTCGGCAATGTTTTCTAATGTTCCCATAACAATTTTCTGATCTTCCCAAGTTGCTCTTTGAACAATTGCAATTGGCGTTGTTTTATCATAATGTTTTAATAATCTTTTTACAACTTCATCAATCATTTGCACAGATAGGAATATTGCCATCGAACATTTATGTGAAGCAAGGCTTTCAAGACTTTCTGCTTCAGGAACAGATGTTCTTCCTTCCAGTCTTGTACAAATTATTGTCTGACTCACATCTGGCAGAGTAAATTCTTTTTTTATTGCAGCAGCGGCAGCTACAAATGAACTCACTCCTGGAATTACTTCGTATTCAATCCCATATTCATCCAGAATATCCATTTGTTCCCTTATTGCACCATAAATGCTCGGATCCCCAGTATGCACCCTTGCTACCTGTTTTCCCTTTTTCTGTGCCTTTATCGTAACTTCCATCACTTCATCCAAGTTCATTGAAGCAGAATTATAAATTTCAGCTCCATTCTTATGGCAATCAATAACCTCTTTTGGAACCAATGAGCCAGCATAAATTATTACATCTGCTTCCTTTACAATTCTTTGCCCTTTTACTGTAATCAATTCAGGATCTCCCGGTCCTGCTCCTATGAAGTATACTTTTTTCATAAAATTACCTCTTTCTTTTTTAATTTTTTTATTTTTATAATATTTCATTTATTTGAAAACTTACTGATATTTCTGTATTCAAATATATTTTTTCATTTTTCTTAAAAAACGCTTCCCAGACTTTCCCATTTTCAAAACAAATTATTCTTTTTAAGTTACCATCTTGTTACCTTGTAATAAAAATGTACCTTCTTCACAATTTTTCTATTTTAAGCTATAATTAACACAGTTAGCTAACTCGAAATAAATTATATTTGGAGGAAATTGAGATGATTGATTATAATAAAATATTAAAAGAAAACTCTTACGGGATTTTAGCTACACTCGATGATAGCAAACCTAAAACAAGAATTTTTCAGTATCTGTTTTCTGAGAAAAACAAAGTATATCTTGCAACTACAAATAATAAAAACGTTTATAAACAGTTAAAAAAATGTCCTTACGTTTCTTTTCTCTCTCATTCAAAAGATTATTTATCATTTATATCCGTAAATGGAAATATTCATTTTACTGATGATATTAATCTTAAAACAAGAGTTTTAAATGAATATCCAGCAATAAAAGAACTTTTTAAAACTCCTGACAATCCTATTTTTGAACTTTTTTATATTAATGTAGAAGAAATCAGAACTTTTGATTTAAAAACTTATACCAATGAAAATTTTAAAATCGAGAAACCATAATTAATTTGATACAATTTCAGTTATTCGTATTTTGTTTTTTCTCGGTAATTTACACCCCATTTGTCCATACTTTCCAGTATTGGCTTTAAACTATAACCTGTTTCAGTAAGAAAATATTCAACTTTTGGAGGAACTTCAGGATAAATCTTTCTTATAAGAAGATTGTCCTCCTCCATTTCTCTTAAATTGTATGTCAAAACTTTATTAGAAATTCCGCTTATAGATTTTCTCAACTCTCCAAATCTTTTTGTTCCATCGAGTAAATCTCTTATTATAAGTATTTTCCATTTATTAGAAATTAAAGAAAGTGTTATTTCAACAGAACACTTTGGTAATTCTTTTTTATTCATAATTATTATTCTCCAATATAAATAAAATTATTGTACAAAATTAAATTTTTTTATTACTTTTACTTTAATTTGTATTTTTTAAGCTTCATTCTTAATTTCTAGCAACCTTCACTAATTTTCCATAAAAAGCCACACCTATAAAAATAATATTCTTTATTCCTTTTTCTTTCAAGTTTACATCATACTTTTTAGAGATTATTTGTTCTACTGCTTCTTGGCTTTCTTTATTTAAACTTTCTTCACTTTTGGCAACTTTAAATTCTAAAATATAGGCTTTATCATTTTTATTCTTTGGCTCCATTACTAAGTCATATCTTCCTAAGCCACTTTCTTTATTTGAACTTATATAATATTGATTCTCTAAATAAAGGCTCATTCCTAAAATTAATCCGTGATAAAAATCTTCATTTTTTGTATCATGGTAACTTGCTGAAGTCAACAAAATTTCTTGAAATTTTTCTTCAAAATCTTCTATTCTATTTTCAGTCAAAGCCTCCATTAAATCTATTAGTTTACTTCCTCTTCCAAAATATCTTTCTAAAAATGTTTTTCTAAAAAGATCCTTCACTTCTTTATTTGGTAATCTTAATGTATAAATACTTTCGTGAACATCTCCAATTTTTTCTTTAACTGTTAAATAACCGCTAAATAGAAGTAATTCCCATAATTCATCCTCGCCTAACAACCTTGATAAATCTGATGTAGAAGATATATTTTGCTTTAGACCTTCTCCATTAAATAATTTTTCTAAAGCTTTAATAGTATATTTATTTGTTGTTTTCAGTACATCATTTATTAAATCGTTTCCTGAAGTATCTACCCAGTAGGCTCTTAATTCTTTAGATTGTAAAAAATTTAATATGCTCCAAGGATTATAAACTTCGCTTTTCCCAAATTTATATCCATTATACCAATCTTTAACATCTTGTATTTCATATTCTAAATTATAATTTTTTAATGCCTTCTCAACCTCTTCTTCTGTTAATCCATAACAATCAGAATAAAAATCATTTAATATAGTATAAGTGCTTATATTATTTAAATCTGAAAAAATACCAGCTTTAATAACTCTAATAATTCCTGTCATTACTCCTATTTGTAAATAGACATTGTCTTTCATTGCTGTGCTGTAAAAAGTTTTAAAAAAGTTTTTAGCCTTTTCATAATATCTGTTCATATACGCCGATACTAGAGGAGCATCATATTCGTCTATTAATACCACAACTTTTTTATTATATTTATTATATAGAATTTTGGTTAATAATTTTAATGAAATTCCTATATCGAATATACTTGATTTTTTATAATAAATATTTTTAAAATTTTCAAGATTAATTCCATCTAAATCATTTAACAAATATTCATGCTCTGAAAATAAATCAGAAAGCATAACTATAATTTTTTCTTGCATTTCTTCCCAAGTTTCAGCTTTTAAATCCTTTAAGGATAAAAATATAACAGGATATTGCCCCTGCCTTTTAAAACTTTCTGCCTTTTCTATATACAATCCGTTAAAAAGTTTTTTATTTTCTTTCGCTTCCTTAATATCAAAAAAATATTTTAACATCGACATATTCAACGTTTTCCCAAATCTTCTTGGTCTAGTAAAAAGTTTTACTTGAGAGCCATCTTTAATAATCTCATCAATGAAATTTGTCTTGTCAAAATAATAATAATCTTCCTCTATTAAATACTTAAAATCACTTATTCCTATTGGCAATCTTTTCATAATGAGTCTCCTTTCAGAGAATTTTCTTAATAAAATAATAACATTTTTTATTACTTTACACAATTTTATATTTAATCCTAAATCTTCTCTGCCATAAACAATATTACTATTTTGTTTTTTTCAAAGTTCCCAAATAAAATCCCATATTAACAATCATAGCATAAACAAAGTACCTCGACTCTAACGTCTTTATAATCCCGATTTTTTCAATGCTAATCTGAGTTTCTTTAAAATACATCAAAACTTTATAAGGAAAAGTATAAATTATTGCATAATAATCTTCTTTATACCAGTTGAAACCAATAAAAATAAATATAAATGCAATTATCAAAAAACCTAATATTGTCAATTTTCTTATAATTTTCATTTCTTTTTTATCAAAATATTTTTTTATAAAAAATCCAAAACAAATATTGATAATAACAAATGGGATTAAAATACTAAATGGGACTCTATCTTCATGATTTTCCATTGGAATTCCAAAACAAATTGCAAAACTAGGAATCAAAAAATACATTGTAACAAACCATAATATAATTTTAGAAACTTTTGACAAATAACTTCTAATCTTTATTTTACTTCTAAATATTCCTAAAATGAATAATCCGTTGTAAAAACATAATTTTATAACTCCAATAATATCTATTCTAAACAATAATATTATTGATAAAATTATAAAAAATATCGGTAATTTCAAAATTTTGTCATTTTCATAATTTTTACTTTTCCCCATTGAATAAAATATCCATCCAAAAATTATTCCTGTTATTGCTGAAAATATTCCACCAAATAATAACCGAAATGGCAAATCAAAGCCATAATCCCAATCATATTTTCCAATCCAGAAATAATACATAAATAATAAAATTTGTAAAACTATAAATATTATTATTTTAGGTTTTAACTTTTTTACGCTTTTAGAAATCTTTTCCATTCTTCTATTCCCTGTTTTTTAAGAATTAATGTAGAAAAATAATGTACACTTTCAACATTTTCAATATTTGTAATAATTTCTTCATTTTCTTTTCCGCAGTTTGAAACAATAACTATATTTTCTTTATTTCCTGTTTCAATAATTGCTTTTTTTATTCTCTCAAAATCTCGGCTTATTTTCATTAACACTAGATTTTCGTTATTTTCAATTTCTTTATGAACATCAGTTTTTCTGCTGACAGACACTATTTTTAAATCTTCATCTCCAACCATAAGCGGTATATTAAGTCTTGCCGCAATACTATTAAACGAAGTTATCCCAGCGATAGTTTCAACTTCCACATCATCTGAAATATGTTCCAATACATAAGTATAAGTACTATAAGTCATTGGGTCACCTATTGTTAAAAACGCTACATTTTTACCTTTTTCCAATTCAGCACTTATTACATCCGCATTATTTTTACGAAAAACTTTTCTTGCTTCTACATCCCTTATCATTGGAAACTCCAAAAATAGCTGCTCTACTTCTGGTTTTACATATTCTTTTACAATATTAAAGGCTGTACTTCCTTCTCCGCTTTTTGCCTCAGGCAGTACTATCACATCTACTTCATGCAGTCTTTTTGCTGCTTTAACTGTTATATTTTCAGGATCTCCTACTCCTACACCAATACCATAAAATTTGTTAGTCATCATCTCTCCTTTTGTTTTTTAATATTTATAGCCTGGAACTTTTTTATCACCAAGTCCTAAACTATTCATAAAGTCTTTTATATCTTCATAACTAATACCTTCTAACCTTTGTTCTTTATAAAAATAACCAAATTTATCTTTTGAGAAACTATTTTTAAGTGGTTCAAAACTTTTTTTATCAGCTCCTTCAATTATTTTATCTTCATAAAATACATTGTACTTATCTTTTGCAAAATTTATATAACCCTTGATTTCCTTAAATGATTTATAATCTGCATCTTTTACAATAGTTACATTATAATAATGATTATTCTTATCTTTTCCATAGCCCATTCCATTTCCATCAAATGATGAGACATCAATATAGCCTATTTTTTCCCCATAATAATAAATATTTTTCCCATCTTTAGCAAGTATCTCATTCCAGGAAACCAACTTTCCTACATCTGCACTGTCTAATTTAGTTTCTTTTATATTTTCATCTTTATCAACTTTTACATGATAAGCATTTTGAGAATCTTTTACATAAAAAATAGATCCTGCGTGAATAGTTGGTATGCTTCCATTTGAAACATTTTGATTTACAAATAGAAAATTTTTAGGAGAAACTTTTAATTTTTTATCACCATAATAAACAAAATTTTTATCTGTCACTAAATTTAATCTTATTATTTTAATACTATTTCTGTCTATATCTGTTTCTTTACCTCTAAAATACACTGTATTTTTGTCTCTTGCATAAAATGGATTCAGCTGTTCAAATGAATCTAAATCAATATTCTTAATTTCATCGTTATAATTTATAAATTTACCATTTTTATGGTCATATCCTTCATAATGAACTTCATTACCTTTTTTATAATAATCTGCAATTAATGAAATGCTTAAAATTGAATAAACTAAAACAATTATTTTCTTTATAGACATTTTTCACCTCTTTTATTTTTTTATTTTTAATACTTCCTGGTTTGATATGAATTATATAAATATACTCTTTCATAGATTTTCATTTCGCTTACTCTCCCAACAACCATTCCAGAGCATTTACAACCTTTATTCCGTCATAGTCAGTATTCACCATTACATCATCTAAAGTTATAAGATACTTCGGATAATTATCCTTAATATTTTTAAAGGCATTCAGTTCCCTTTTTAAAGTATTTTCATCTAAGACAGTCAAAGCGACCTGATAATAATCAATTTCATTTGAATTAATAACAACAAAATCAATTTCGTTTTTATCAAACTGTCCGACATATACATTGCCTTTTCTTCTAAGCAGTTCGAGATAGATTATATTTTCCAGTATATGCCCCATATCTATATTTCTGTTACCTAAAATAATCTGTCTAAGCCCTAAATCAGTAACATAATATTTTGATAATGTGGATAGGAATTCTTTTCCTTTTATATTATATCTGCTAACTTCATGTACAAGTAAACTGTCAGTAAGTCCTCTAATATATTTTTCAATGGTTTTTACATCTGTTTTTCTTCCCATTGAAGCTAAGGTATTTCCTATTTTTGAAAGCGAAGTTAAATTACCGATATTATCAAATATATACTTCACAACACTTTCAAGTCTCATCACATCTGAAATTTTCAATCTTGCAACTATATCTTTTAAAAGCACAGAATTATATATACCTCTTAAATATTCATGTATATTTTTCAAATCACTATCTAACTGTAAAGTATAAGGAAACGAACTGTTCACTATATATTCATTATAATATTGTATAAGTGTTTTTGATGTCCTATTTTCCTTCTGCTCCAGTTTTTCATACTCTAATTTAGCCTGATAATACTCCTTAAAGGATAAAGGTAGCATTTTCAGTTCTATATAACGCCCACTTAAAAGGGTTGCCAGTTCACTCGACATAAAATAAGCATTAGAGCCTGTTATGTACAAATCTGTATTTTCTTTTATGAAAAGGCTGTCTACAACTTTTTCAAATTTATCCACATGCTGAATTTCATCTAAAAATATGTAATTTTTTTTATCTCCAATCATTTTAGATTTTATATATTCATAAAGTTTTTTATAATCTGTAAGTTCTTCATAATCAATATCTTCAAAATTTATAGATATAATCTGATTTTTTGCAACTCCATTTTCAAGCAGAAAATCTTTATATATCTCAAAAAGAGTGGATTTTCCACATCTTCTTACACCAGATACGACCTTTATTATCTGTCTGTCTTTTGATTTTACTAAAAAATTTAAATATTCTTTTCTGTCTATTCTTATCATTTTAACACCTCATTTCCTTTTAAATTATACTCCTTTTTTATTTAAAAATCAATTTTTAAAGAATATAATCCTGTTTTTCTATAAATTGTTAAAGTTTAAGGAATATATTCCATAAATTTTGAAGTTTTTAATTTTTTAAGGAATGTAGTCCTATAATTTAAAAATTATCAATGAGGTTTTACTAACTTTTACTTCTCCGTAAATTTAATTAAACTTTTTTATAAACTATATACATCACAGTATATAGCCCGCTTTTTTACCCTATTGGCAATAACCATAACAACTTCTCTATCCTTAAAGCTATTTTTTAAAAATTATCAAAAAAGTGCTTACTATGCCCTATAACTTCTTTTTCAGCTGATAAAATCAATGTTTCCACTTCCAGATTCCATCCATTTTTTCTGCAATGTTCCTCACATTTTTGTTTTGCTTTTTCAGCTAGCAAGTTAAAGACTTCTTTTTTTTCAATGTACCCAGAAGCCTCTTCAGTTGTATTCGATTCCAGAATTTTATAGACATTTTCCAGCTTTTCACCCACTAACAATGCGTTTGCAGCCAAAATTTCCATTTTTGCATCAGAAACTCGACTGTGTGTATGAAAAATTCCTCCTGCCACTTTTACAAATTTTCCTAATTCTCCAATAAAATAAATTTTCTTAACTTCAAATTCACATGCCTTGTCAAACATATATCCCACAAAATTACTGATTACAACACCTTCTTCGGACTTTTCTGGAAATTCCTTTTTCAAAAACATTTTTCCTCTATTTCCAAAAAGAAATATCGCTGTTTTTGTATTAAAATATGTTAAATTTTGCTTCAGCTCTATTGCAAGGGAAGCCTTCCATGACTCTTCAGACATCGGACGTACAATTCCCATTGTTCCAAGAATAGAAATTCCACCAATAATTCCTAATTTCCCATTCATTGTTTTTTTGGCAGCTTCTTCACCCAGAGGCACGCTAATTTCAACATCTACTCCTTTTCCAGACGGAAGAAGTTCCTTCACAATACCAGTCAGCATTTTCATTGGTGTTGGATTTATTGCTGATTTTCCAACTTCGACAGGAAGTCCGATTTTTGTGACTTTTCCGACTCCTTTTCCTCCAAAAATATTGATTTTATCATCTTCTCTAAAACTTACTTTTGATATGATTTCTAGACCGTGTGTTGCATCAGGGTCATCTCCCCCATCTTTTATGACAGTTGCTGTTGCATAATCCTCTGTCTTTTCAAAAGACTTAATCTTAATTTTTATCTTTTTACCCGCTGGAACATCTATTTCAACTTCTTCGACTTTTTCAGCTTTTCCTAGTAAAAGTAACAGTGCCGCCTTAGTCGCTGCTGTTGCCGAACTTCCTGTGGTATAGCCATATCGCAGTTTTCTACCGTTAAAATATACATAATTTTCCATTTTTATTTCTCCACAATTATACTAAAATATATCTGAAAATGCTCAAAACTAATAAATTTTCAGTGTTTTTGATTAAATAAAATCAAAATACTAAAAATAAAATAAATTTTGGATTTTCAGATATTTACAAATTCATTTATTAATTATTAAAATATTTATCTCTTTCATACATTTGATAAAGGATTCCGTGCATTACACCAACTGCAACTGTACTTCCACCTTTTGTTCCATTTGTTCGTATAAACGGAACATTGTATTTTGAAAGTTCTGCTTTAGATTCAGGACATCCCACAAATCCAACTGGAACTCCAACTATCAATTTCGGTACATTTTCCCCTTCTTTTTCCATTTTTTCAAGTAATGTAAACAATGCTGTTGGAGCATTTCCGATTACAAAAATTTTTGTTTGCGGATCTTTTAACGCTCTTTCCAATCCAACCATCGAACGTGTAATTCCTCTTTCCTTCGCTTCTCTAGCCACATCCGGATCTGCCACTAGACAATATGCCTCTGCTCCAAATTTTTTCAGACCATTTTTATTCAATCCATTAACAATCATGTTTGTATCACAATAAATTTTGCAATTTCCAGCTTCTAATGCTTCTTTTGCTGATTCAATTGGATTATTATGAAATTCAACAATGTTCACATAATCAAAATCTCCAGTTGTATGAATCAATCTTTTTACGATTAATTGCTCTTCTTCACTAAAATGGTCTGCTTTCCCAGCCAACCCTTCTGTAATTATCTCAAAACTCCTTACCTCAATCGATTTTGGATCTTTAATATATGACATAATTTATTCTCCTTTTCTTTATTTTTATTTATTTGAATATGTTAATAACTTTATTTTTTACTTTTGCTTATTTAATAATATTTTTTCATCTATATTTCTAATTTGTTTTCACGCAAAAGCAATGAACAACGTACTCTTACTTGAAAAAGCTACAGCTTTTCTATCAAGTATTTAAAAAACTCTATATTTGAATAAAACGAAATATGCGGGTATCCTGCTAGAAGACTATTTTTTCTATATCCGCAAACCCAATTTCTTCCATCATTTTTTTCTATTTTATAAAATTTTTCTTTTTCATTATCTACAGAAATTTCTGAATAATGAAATTCGTGTCCTTTTGTACAAATTCCATTTTCGGCTTTTATATTTATATAGCCAAACCTTCCGATATTCAGCCTATTTTTCATAGAGATTTCCACATCTATCAGTCCACAGAAATCTCCACTATTTCCATCTAGTAAATTCAGTTTATTTGTTAAGTAGATAAATCCGCCACATTCTCCGTAGATTTTTACTCCATTTTCATAAGCCTGCTTTATACTTTCCTTCATAGAAACATTTTCAGACAATTCTTTCCAGTAAAGTTCAGGATAACCTCCGCCAAGATAAATCATATCAAGATTTTCTGGTATTTTTTCATCTTTTACAGGACTAAATTCTACTATTTCTAATCCTGAAAATCTCATCAGTTCCAGATTTGACTCATAGTAAAATGAAAATGCACCATCTTTAGCAACTCCAACACGTTTTCCTTTATATTTATTCTTTAAGTCTTTTATTGGCTCAAAACTATCTATACTGCTTTTTGCTTCAAATTCTTCTGCTATTTCGTAAATTCTTTCTAAATTTAAGCAATTTTGTGCAATTTCCTTAAACAGCTGTTTCTTTTCCTCAAGTTCTTTTGAACCTTTCAATTCAAAAGCCTGTTTTAATCCCAGATGTCTGCTTTCCACCGATAATTTCTCATTTTTCGGCAAATGTCCTACGCATTCTATCCCCGTAAATCTTTCTACCGCTTCTTTCAAGTTCAAGTATAGTTTTTCAGAAGAAACATTATTTAAAATAATGCCCTTTATTTTAACATTTTTATCAAACAGCTTGAAACCCAAAACTTCGGCAGCTATGCTTGTGGAGATTCCTTTTGCGTTAACTACAAGAATTACTGGTATATCAAGTATTCTTGATACATGAGCTGTACTAAAATTATCCTTTTCATGCCCAATTCCATCATAAAGCCCCATAACTCCCTCAACTATAGCGATATTGCTTCCTTTCGCTCCTGTTTCAAATATATGCCTTAACGTACTTTCATCAAACATAAAAGCATCTAAATTACGAGATTTATTTCCCGTGAACAACTCATGATAACCAGGGTCGATGTAGTCTGGACCAACTTTAAAAGGTGCCACATTTTCAAAAGCTGACATCAATATGCTGCTTACTGTAGTCTTTCCACCACCACTCATTGCTCCCGATATAAGTATTTTTTTCATAGCAAGTTTTTTTCCTCCAAAAATTTATAATAATCATTTTCATCAAGATTTTTATACTTGAGATAACTTTTTATTTTCAGTACATTTGGAATATTCAAATTTAATTTCTTCAAAAATTCAAAATCCTCAAAAACCTCATCTCTGCTCCCTTGCCGTACAATTCTCCCTTTTTCAAGGACATAGATATAGTCAGCAAATTCATAGGCAAAATCTGTATCGTGAGTTGATACCACCATTGTTTTTCCTGCTTTGGAAAAATTATCTAAAATTTCTGATACTCTTTTTGTATTTTTAGAATCAAGCCATGCAGTTGGCTCATCTAGAATAAGAAGTTCTGGCTCCATTGCCGTAATTGCAGCTATTGAGACCCTTTTTTTCTGTCCATAGCTCAGATGATGACAAGGTCTATCTTTTAAATCTGTTATATTGATTTCTTCCATTGCCCTGTTTACATTTTTTTCTACTTCCTCTTTAGAATATCCAAGATTTTCAGGTCCATAAGCTACTTCCTGAAATACTAAAGGGGCAAAAATCTGTATTTCAGGATCCTGAAAAATTATTCCGACTTTTTTTCTCAATTCTTCCAGATTTTTCTTTTTATGTTCTATTTTTTTCTCTTCAAAATAAATATTTCCCTTTTGTGCTTTCAAAAGTCCATTCATTATTAAAAATAATGTTGATTTTCCTGAGCCATTTTCCCCAAGAAATAATGTTTTTTTCCCTTTTTCTATATTTAAAGTTACATCTTTTAGAGCCTCTGTTTCTTCATCATATGAAAAAGTTATATTTTCAAGTCTAAGCATTGTATTTTACCACCAAATATAAATTTATTATAACTATTATTATTACGAATATTATTTCAAACCCAATTTTTTTATATTTTCTATGAGAAAAAATAAACTCCTTTCCCATTCTTGATTCCACAGCCTTTATAGAATTCAGATTATAGTAGTATGTTTTTTTTAGTATAGCAACTACTAACATCGGAAATGACTTCATCCCATTTTTAAAACTGCTATATCCTAGCCTTACTTCCTGTGCATTATGTAATTTTTCCTTATTTTCAAATAATAAAAATATATATCTATAAATTAATAAAAACATTTCCCTAAATATTTTAGGAAATTTTAACTTTGCAAATATATAGTCCAAATCTATAATTGGAGTAGAACAAATAAGGAAATAAACTACAGCTATTGAGGAAAATGAACGTAGCAAAAATGTCCATATATCCGCTTTTATAAACAGCAAGGAAATTACAGTCGTTAAAATAAATAAAGCCGGAATAAAGTTCAGCTTTAATAAGTCGCTTATTTTTACTTTTACAACAAACAAAAGAAGTAAATTAAACAGTATAAAATTAAAAACAAATACTATTTTACTTCCAGTATAAAGTAAAAATACTAATGTCGTCATTGACAATATAAACTTTACTCCGGGGTTTATATTTTTTATGGGATTTGTGTAAGATACTTTATCTATTAGCATTTTTTCTTTCACCTTTGAAATAGCCTAATACATACCCTACAATTCCTGCACCAAATGCCGCCTGTAATGCAAACAGCAGACTTTCAGTTTCATCTCCTGGTAATTCTATTAAATTTTTAGCCCATGGCTCATAATCAGGTTTTATAGTTTTTATTACTTCTTCTCCCTTGTCATCAGATCCGCCAAATTCAGATTTTACGAGAAATAAAGGAATAACACCTATTAAAATTATTGCAATTATTAAAATAATATTCTTTTTAAATACACTTTTGTTTTTATTTTCCGACATTAAGCTTCCACCTCTTTTACGCTATATTTTTCAAGTATATTCATCACCACGTTTGTAAGTAGCCCTTCGATAACTGCAAGAGGAACCTGAGTTACTGCAAATACCGCTCCAAATTTGATAAATGAAGCAACTACTCCACCTTGTGGAGATGGATATGCAAGTGCAAGCTGAATTGATGTTACCACATAAGTCGCAAGATCTCCTAATGCTGCTGCCAAAAATACCGCTAACGCCTTATTCTTTTTCTCAAATCCTTTATACACTAAATATGATACAATTGGTCCTGCAATTGCCATTGAAACAGCGTTTGCTCCCAAAGTTGTAAATCCTCCGTGTGCAAGCAATCCTGCTTGAAATATTAATACGATTGTTCCAAGAATGGAAGTTACAAAAGGTCCGTATAATATAGTAGATAGCCCTACTCCTGTAGGATGTGATGAACTTCCTGTAACTGATGGAATTTTTAGTGCCGACAATACAAATATAAATGCACCTGCTAATGCAAGCGTCATTTTTTCCCGCACGCTCCCTTTAGAAACAGATTGAAGCTTCTTTATTCCTATTATCCAAAACGGAATACACACTGCAAACCATACCATAACCCAATTTAAAGGTAAAAAACCTTCCATAATGTGCATTGAATAACCATTTACACCTATTAACAGCATACTGGTTAAAACCAAAAACAATAATGTTCTCTTTTTCATTTTCTCTCCTTCTCCAAATTTAATTTTAACCTTCGGCAAGTTCCAAAAAAAAATCAGCCAAAGCTGAAGCCAATACACGTCAAAACTTCCACAACAATAACTATATCACCATCGTATAGTACGCTTATGGAACAAATCACCGTTGATTTATTTTTACATTGATGTATATTAAATCTTCCCTTCCCAGAAAATTTTATATAAAAAATTATTAGGCAAGTCTCCTGACTAACTTCATCCTACTCGTACCCTTCCCAAAATATCCAAGATATCTCAGTGGTTTTGTGTACTTTCGTCAGCTTCACAGTAGTGGGGGCTGTATCGGATTCTAACCGATTTCCTTATTAAGTTTGTAAAACACCTATAATTCTTTACTATTATTATACTCTCTTTCTTATATTTGTCAACCCTAAAAAAGGATATTTTTTTCAAATTTAAATAATTTATTAATATGATATTGGAGTATACAAAATATTGTTGACAAATATTATAAAATAATTTATAATAAGTATACATATGATATAAGGAGGAAATATAATGGAATTTAGTTTTACTTTAAAAATCAAAGCAAAAAAAGAAGATGCGTGGGAATACTATGCAAATATTGAAAAATGGTATGATTGGGAAAAAGATTTAAAAAATATCACATTAAAAGGTGAATTTAAGACAGGTTCATGTGGAACTATGGAACTTGAAGGAATGCCCCCTATGGAATATAAACTTACTCTTGTAAAACCTTTTGAAGAATTTTGGGATAAAACAGAAACTCCATTTGGAGATATTCTTTTTGGTCATCAAATAATTGATAACAACGATGGAAGCATAAATATAAAACATACTGTAATTTTGGACAGTGAAGATGAACAGCATTTAGAATTTTTAAGCCAAGTTTTTTCAGATGTCCCTCAATCTATATTTATTCTAAAAAATTACTTGGAAAGATAAGGTGATTGATACTTGTTTACATCAAAATATAAAGATAATTCAGAAAAATCAACAGGATTGTTATTTATGAGGGTATACAATAAATGGCATTCTATGATAAAAAAAGAGCTAAAGAAAATGAATTTAACACACCCTCAATTTGTTGTTTTAGCTTCCCTTGCTTATTTATCACAAGACAGCAACGAAGAAATTACGCAAGTTATGATTTCAAAACTCTCAGGAATAGATGTTATGACAGTATCTCAAATATTAAATTTATTAGAAAAACATGATTTTGTAAAAAGAAAAGAACATTCAAGGGACACAAGGGCAAAAGCTGTTATTTTAAACAAAAAAGGAGAAGAAGCATTACAAAAAGCTGTTCCATTAGTTGAGAAAATCGATGAAATTTTTTTCGGAAAATTGGATAAGGATGAAAAACAATTTAAACATTTTCTTGCTAGATTAAATGAAGAATAAGAAATATTATCTATAATTAATGATTATGTCAAAATTATTATTTTTATTATTATATTTAAAATTCAAAAAATAAAACAGTAATTTATTTCAATAGGACTATTTACACAAAAATGTTGTAGTCCTTATTTTTTATGATTTATCAATATATTCCTCAAAATTTTTTTGTAAATTACATTAAATTCTTATATAGTTAATTCGCTCATAAATTATACTATTTCATAAATGCTATACTTTTATTTTATAATCCAAGTTGCTCAAAATCCAATTTCTTATTTAAAAAAATTTTAATCTCTTCATCATTTCTAAAAATTCTAAAATATCTTCATCTATTTTATCGTGTTCAATTTCAATCTTTTTTAAATCAATTACATAAAAATATTTTTCCATAGTAACTACTAAATACTCTGAATCAATATATTCAAAATTAGAATAACTTGGTTTTAATACATAAGATAAAACAAAAGAACCATCTTGATTTTCTAGTTTATTAAAACTTTCTAATGCTTTAAATTTATCATTTATTTCTTTTATCCTTTTTTCTATTTGATTATATATTATATATTTCATATTTTATTTCTTTATTTTCAATAAATTTAGTTGTATATAAAGGTTCTTTTTTCATTTGTTGAATATCTAATAGTGAGTATTCTTTTTCCATTTGATTATACAGCCTATTTTTTTGATTCCCAGTAAATATAGTTACATATAATGGTTCTTTTTCCAATTTCTGACTATCTAATAATGGAACATACGCGTATTCTTTTTCTATTTTTGAAGGTAAAACTATAAATCTTTCTACTTTTGTTTCCTTTTTTAGTTCAATATAGTCTAATTCAAAATCTCCAAAAAAACTAATATCTTTTGAATTTTTACAAATTTTTGAATTAATTTTAGCTATTTCTATTTTTTTCTCAGAATAAGATTTAGGCTTATAAATCCATTCAGGAGTAAGATTCATCGTGCAAGGAAAATCTAAAGAAGTTCCAAATAAATAAATTTGAGTAATAAATAATAACAAAAACTTCATATTTCTCATTAATTTAATCCTCCTATATATAAATGTATAAATTAAATACACAAATATTATAGCATATTATACTAAATCCCGTTTAAAAATAGGAATAATTTTTTAGATATTTTGATTAATAAATATTTTTTTATTTTTATTTCCGTAGGATTGCTCATTGCCGCAAATCCTACAACCTATGGCTAGTCTACGACATTTTCCTGCACTGACAAAAAACTCGCTATGCTCAAACAGTTTTGCCAGTTCAGAAAAATGCTCCGACAGATTATTTATATTAGACTTTATTCAAAAAATGAAAATTATATTTTAATTATTTGAAAATATTAGGTTTATATCCTTTATTAAAAAAGTTTGTAATAATTTCGTTATTTAAATGGGGGTTTAGTATTATAATAAATAAAAACAAAAAAGAGCAGTATTTTTCTGCTCTTCAAAATTTTTATTTTACATACATTTTTTATATCGCCTTGTTAGGCTCATTACAAGTAGGTTCTTTTTATAATTACATCATTAAAATTTACAAAAAATTTTTTACAAAAACCTACTTAACTTCCGCCATTTCCCCACGTACAGGAAAAATTGCGCTCAATAACGACTTTGTATATGGATGTTTTGCTTTTTCAGAAATTTGTCCGCCTTCTATTACTTCCACCACATCTCCGTGATACATTACTACGATTTCGTGTGCAAAAGATTCTATTAATGCAATGTCATGGCATATAAAAATCATTGTTATGTTTTTTTCTTTTTGTAGCTTTACAAGAAGTTCCACTATGTTTTTTTGAATGGAAACATCAAGTGCAGAAGTTGCCTCATCGCATATAAGTATCTCAGGCTCAAGCGAAATTGCTCTTGCGATTCCAAGCCTTTGCCTTTGCCCACCACTCATATTTTGTGGATACTTTGTTACAAATTCTTCGGGCAAGTCAACCATTTTAAGAAGTTCTATAGCTTTTTGCTTTCTTTCCAATCTTTTTAGTCTACCATAATTCATTAATGGCTCTGTAAGGATTTGCATAACGTTCATTTTTGGATTAAAAGCTGACCATGGATCTTGAAATACTATCTGGATATTTTGTCTATTTTCCCACACTTTCTGTTTTGTAAACTTGCTTATATCCCTTCCGTGATACAAAATCTCTCCAGAAGTTGGCTTTTCCAAATCCATAAGCATATTTACAAGTGTTGTTTTTCCTGATCCTGATTCTCCAACAATCCCCAAAGTTTTTCCTTTATGAATTTTCAAATTTACGTTGTTACAAGCCACTACTTTTTTATCATTTGATTTTTCATAAATTTTTGTAAGGTTTTTTGTTTCAAGAATTACATCATTAATATTAGACAAGCCTTTCACCTCCAATTTCAGGCACAGCTTCTAGCAATTTTTTAGTATATTCACTTTTTGGATTTTCTATAACTTCATTTTTATTACCTGCATCAACGATTTTTCCATTCTGCATAACAATTATTTTATCTGAAATATATGCAGCAACTCCAAGATTATGAGTTACCATTATGATAGAAGTGTCAAATTTTTTTCTGAGATCCATTATTTCCTTCACTATTTGAGCCTGTGTTATAACATCTAATGCACTTGTAGGCTCATCTGCCAGAATAATTTTTGGACAGAAAGCTAGTGCCATTGCTATTCCTACACGCTGTTTCATTCCACCTGACAGTTGGTGCGGATAGCTTTTCATAATGATTTCAGGCTCTTCTAAGTTTACTTTGGAAAACATATCTTTTGCTTTTTCTTCAGCTTCTTTTGCTGACATTTTGGAATGTGTCTGAATGTATTCAACAAACTGTTTTCCTATTTTTCTTATTGGATTAAGAGTTCCTCCTGAATCCTGTGAAATCATTGTTATTTCAGTTCCTCGCAGTTCCCTCCATTGATTAAGGCTTTTGTTTAGCATTGACTCTCCATTATAAATTATATCGCCTGATATTATTTTTCCTCCATTTGGCAATAGTCCCAAAATAGAAGAAAGAACGGTAGATTTTCCACTACCGCTTTCCCCAACTATTGTTATTATTTCACCTTTTTTCAATGAAAGAGAAAAATTTTCAACTACTGGATCCTTATCTCCATACTGAATTGTCAAATCTTTTATCTCCAACATAAATTCTCCTTAATTAACTTTTGCAACATCTTTTGTTATCCAGTAATAGTCCATTGGATACATTTTAAGTCCTGTTACTGCTTTGTTGCTGTAAAGGAATGTAGTTTCATATCCAAAGAATAATGTCGCTGCATCGTTCATTATTAACTGCTGTATTTTTACAATCAAATCTTTTCTCTTAGCTTTGTCAAATTCTTTTGATAGCTCATCAAGCATTTTGTCAACTTCAGGATTTACATAACCTGTTTTATTTGTTTCTGCTTTACTGTACCAGTTTTCATGCAAGTATTTTTCAGGATCTCCAGTATTTGCAGCAAGTACGTTCCAAATTAACATATCAAAGTTTGAATCATCTCTCATGCTCAAAACTGTTTCATAACTCACAGGCTTTAATGTTACTTTGATTCCAATTTCCTTCATATCTGTCTGAAATGCCTGAGCATAGATTCCTAATTCTTCTCTACTTGTATAAATTACAAAGTTCAAGTCAAGTTTTGATCCATCAGGACGTTCTACAAATCCATCTCCATCCACATCTTTATAACCTGCATCTGCTAATAATTTTTTAGCACTTTCACGATTATAAGCATTTTCATCCTTTAATTCATTAAATCCGAAGTCCAATGTCGGAGGTACTGGTGCTTTTCCTGGAGTTGCTCCACCTTGTAATAAGTTTTGTGTATAGTTTTCTCTATTTGCACCTCTTATTATTGCTTCTCTTAACACTTTGTCCTTCAATCCCTTAGTTTGGTTCATAAAGGCATAAGTTGATCTAAGTGATTTCAATTCATTTATTACAATATTTTTATCCCCTTCAAAATCAGCCTTATTAGTAACTTTCAAGTTGTATGCTACATCAATTTCTCCTGATTTTAACGACAATGCCCTTGTATTTTGATCATTTATATCTTTAAATGTTACTTTTGCTAATTTTGCTTTTCCATTCCAGTACTTTTCATTTCTTACAACAACTGTCTGTTCACCAGGCTTAAATTCTTGAACAACAAACGGTCCTGTTGATATTGGCCCTTTTTGAGCAAATTCATCTGTATTAACTGACGTGTCAACTATTAAGAACAATGGATCTGCCAATGATTCAGGCAATATTGCTACAGGCTCTTTTGTTTTTATTTTCAATTCTTGTCCACTAGCCTCTATTGAAGCATATTTAAAGAATGATTCTGCTCTTTTATTTTTAGCAAATACTCTTTCTATTGATTTTTTTACTGCCTCTGCTGTCAATGGATGTCCATTTGAGAAAGTTACTCCGTCTCTTATCTTGAAAGTCCATTCTAGTTTATCATCACTTAATTTCCAGTTTTCAGCAAGCAATGGCTGCAAGTTACCTTTTTCATCAAAAATTGTCAAGTTCTCTCCAACACCATAACGAGTTACAACCCAGCTAAAATATTGATCTGTAGGCTCAAGCGTATCTGCAAACGAAGTTACTCCAACTACAAGTTCATCTGGATTAGTTTTACTTTTTGCAGAACCACCTTTTCCACCACATGCTACAAGCAGCATCAATACTGCTAAAATTAAAATTAAAAATTTACTTTTACGATTTTTCAACATTTTTTTCTCCCTATATATTTTATTTTTTGTTACCTTTTTATAAATTATTCATTTTTTATATCAACTACATCTCTTACCGAATCTCCCAGCATATTGAATATAACTACAACTACTACTATCGCTAATCCTGGATACAACATTATCCACGGAGCTCTGCTAAGTGCCGATCTTCCCTCATTTAACATTGCACCCCATTCTGGTGTCGGAGGCTGTGCTCCGAATCCTAGAAATGAAAGTGCCGCTATTTCCAGCATTAATGTTCCCATATCTGAAACTGCTGTTACTATCATCGTTGTAATCATATTTGGAATTATATATTTAAATATTATTGAGTAATCTTTGCTTCCTGTTATTTTTGCGGCTTCCACATATAGTTCCTGCTTTATTTTGAGCACCATACTTCTTGCAAGCCTTGCATATTTTGTCCAGGTAACCGCCGCTATTGCAATAATAGAATTTTTCACGCTTGGATTTAAAAGTCCTGCTATTGCTATAGCAAGAATAAGTCCAGGAAATGCAATCATCATATCTCCAAGTCTCATTATAACTGTATCTACAATTCCGCCAAAATATCCTGCAACTACTCCCAGTATAGTTCCTACAGAAAAAATTATAAACATCAAAGTCAAAGTCATGAATATCGAGTATCTTGAACCATATATAACTCTTGAAAATAAATCCCTTCCAAGCTGATCCGTTCCAAAAATATACTGTTTTGATGGACGTTGTAAACTTGGCGCTAATTGTTTAAAAGGGTCATTTGGCACTATAAATGGTGCAAAAATTGCAATTAATACCACAATGACTGCAAGCGCCAGAAATATTTTCAGTTGTGTATTTTTTCCAACAAATTTTAATTTATTCAAACCTAAATTACCTCCTCAACCCTTGCATCCAGATTTTATAAGAAATATCTACCGCAATATTTACAATTAAATATAAGAAAGCAATTATAAGCACATAAGCCTGTATCAAAGGATAATCCTGAGATGAAATCGCCTTTACTGCCATTCTTCCCATTCCTGGCCAGTTATAAACTATTTCTACAACTGCAGTTCCTCCCAGAAGGCTTCCTAATGAAAGTCCTAGAAGTGTTATTATAGGCAGCATTGCATTAGGCAATACATGTTTCCACAAAATATCACGTTCTTTTATTCCCCTCATTCTAGCCCCTGTAACATAACCTTTTCCAAGTTCTTCAAGGAATATGTGTCTTATTTGACGTATATATTTAGCTGACATTGCTATTGCTATTGTAAATGCAGGTAAAATCATTGAACCAAAATCAGCATTTCCGCCTGAAACTGATACAAGTCCAAGCTGTACTCCAAATATGCTCAAAAATACCAGTCCTAGCCAGAAACTAGGTATTGACATTCCCATAAATGTTATCATTCTTATCAAATAATCCTGCCATTTGTTTTCTTTTACTGCCGCAAGTATTCCAAGCGGTATTGACATTGCACACATCATAAAAAGTGACAGAAAAGATAATGACAATGTAGGCATGAATGCCTGAGCAATTTTCTGAATTACAGGTATTCTTAGTGAATACGATTTACCAAAGTTTCCTTGCAGCACTCCAAACAGCCATTTCCAGTATTGGATGTAGAAAGGCTGGTTAAGCCCAAGTTCCGCCCTAGTTTGAGCCAGAAGTTCAGGCGTTGGAATAAGTCCACACTCTGTCAGCATTACTTGTGCAGGGTCTCCCGGCGAAATATACATAAGACAGAAAGTAAAAAAACTTATTCCAAAAAGTACAATTAATATTTGTGTAGCATATTTTGCTATTTTTTTATTCTTCGTCATTGGTCTAAACTCGTGATACTTATCACTTCCTCCTTCAAAAAATATGACTATTTTATTTATCTCATAGTATTAGTTATATTTTATTATTCCTATACTAAAAGAGATTTTTTTATATTTTTAAAATTTTACATAAACAAAAAAATCCAACTCAGAAAGTTGAACTAAAATTTATATATTAAAACAGATGAATAGTATTTATGCAGATTTACAGCAGTTTTTATATATTAAATTTTTCCCTTCCCGAAAAATATAATTTTTTAATATAGGCAAGTCTCCTGACTAACTTCGTCCTACTCGTACCCTTCCCAAAATATAATAATATTTCAGTGGTTTTTCAATACTTTCGTCAGTATCACAGTAGAGGTGGCTGTACCAGATTCTAACCGGTTTCCTTATTAAGTTTTACAACACCTATAAAATTATAAATTTAAAATTATTCTTTTGCTATATTAATAAACTTCTTCTAATTTATCCATAAAGATTTCACGTATAAACTGATATTCTCCCATTCCCTTTAATAAAGGTGTTACTTCGTATCCTTCATTTTCAAGAACAGTTTTCCACGAATCATCCTCATCAGAAGCCATATCATTTTTGGCATGATCTCCTGCCACAATCATAAACGGCTTTAACAGTATTTTCTTAAATCCTCTTCCTTTTAACTTTTGGATAACATCTTCAATTGTCACTTTTCCTTCAACTGTTGCTACAAAAATATTATCTTTTCCAGCTTTCTCATATTCCTCTTGAAGCCGTTGATATGTAATGTCTGCGGCACTTTCAGATCCGTGACCCATAAATACAATGGCATCATTTCCTTCAAGATTGTTAAATTCTTCATTGCTCACAACTTTTTTAAAGTCTTCATCAGTTGTTAAAAGTGGTTTTGAAATTCTTCCATATTTGTTATTAAGTTTTGAATACTCAATTCCATCTAGAATATGTAAAGACATTGTGATAATCTCATCATATCCTTTATTTTTTAAGGCTTCTAGCCCTTCCTCCTGATCAAATATGTGGATTCCTTCTTTTCTTTCCACTATTCGTCTTATAACTCCTGAAGTGTAGGCTCTTTCCATATTTTCAGTTCCATATTTTGCTTCCACTTCTTTTTGAATCGAGTCAAGGCATTTTTCTCTTGTATCCTTATGCGATGTACCAAAACTTGTTACTAAAATCGCCTTTCTCATAAACACTTCCTTTCTATCTGAATTTATAAAATTATTTACTTTTTACTAACTAATTTACTAACCTTTATATTTGACAATCAAACTATCTTCTAACTATGCTTCTATTATAATAATTTTTTTCGTTTTTTGCAACTATTTTTTTAAATTATTTTAATATTTTTCTAGTAAGTATAATTTTTCACATTTCTTCAAAACCAAGTATTTATAGGTGTATTTTATTTTTTTTCTTTTAAAAAACTATCAAAAAGATGAATATATGATCAAACAAAAAAATATGGTAAATAAAATAATTAAAATTTTAAGTTCATCTTCCTTTATTATACTTTTTCTGAAGAATTACTTGATGTATCTTTTGAATGTTTATTTCCACAAGACAGCAAGAATGCTCCTGCAATAAGAATTATAACTGATAATTTTGTTTTTATCATGTATAGCTTTCTCCTTCTTGTAATTACCATATTCTATATGGATCATCAATTTCTCTATTATAGCCTGTCAAAACTATTATAACTTCTTCTTGATTATAATATTTTTTTATTTTATCTCTTATTTTTTCCAAATCTTTTTTTTCTGAATTTTCAAAATTAAAAATTATTACAGGACGAAGTTGATTGTATTTTTTAAATTCATACCAGTTAATTTTTTCAAATTGTACTTTTTTATCAAAATATTTTATAAAATGCTCTATATATGAATTAAAATAGCCTTCTTTCTCATTTGCTTTTTTATAAACTAAAAAACCACTGAAATCATTGTCATATTTCATATCTTTTTCTTTTCCATAAAACATCTTTAATTCTCCTGCATATTGGTCATTCTGATTATACCATCCAATTTCTCTGTATATTTTCCCTTTTTTATATTCATCAAAAATTTTTTCAATTTCAGAAAAATTGTTTCCTTTTGATTTGTCATATAAAAGATTATTTAACACATATTCTCTAAATCCTAATCTATCTAGTATCGCAAGAAATAGAGAAATCCTTTCATCTTTATAATAATTTACTTTTTCTTTATTCAACAAATATTCGTCATTCATATGCTCAACCATTAAAACTTTTTCATATTTTTCATTGTTTGGATAGAAATACTTTGATTTATAAACCATATTCTTTTTTTGCATGATAAAGCTGTCAGGGGTTGTAAAAAAATATCCACCTTGTATATAAACATACTCAACTTCATATAGATTCTTGTCTATAATTATATTAAAATCTTTTTCCAGCATATCAGAAACCTGATTTAAGTATTCTTCTGCTTTTTTCTCCCTTATTTCTCCTGAATTTGCTTCCTTATGCTCATGTATTGCACTGAATATTCCTAAAAAAATCATCGGAGACAACAAAATTAAGTTAAAACCTAGAAAAAGTAATAAAATAAAACCTATTTTTTTCATTTCACTGCTCCTTTTAGTATTATCGACTAATCACAAATCTATATAATTCAATATATCTAATCCTTAAAATTCTTCATTTTGCATATGTGGAATAGTATATCTCATCATACAATTTCTTTTATAATAAAACAGCCTTAGATTATTACTAAAGCTGCTTTGCTATGAAATACTGAAATATTTAGAGAAAACTCAAATTTCTTATATGGTTAGTACAAGAAATTTGAGTCAATCTTTAACTTTAAATCTTAAGTTATTTTCTTGTGAGATTTAATAAATTATTATATCCAGTATCTTCTTATTATAATAAGGTTCTATCTCTTTTTGTAGCTTTTCCCCTTCTTCTTTTGTTCCATCAAAATAAAACTCTATTATCGGATATATTTCATGTATTTTCATATATTCTTCCCAGTTTATTGTTTCAAGACTTCTTGGGGTACTAAAATATTTTTCATATCTTTTCCCATATTCTTCGATTACTTCTGAATTATAAACATTGTAGTACTCAGAACCTTCAGATTTTTCTCTACAGTTTATATTATTTACATAGTTTAGATTATAAGATTGTTCAAACTGGCTTTCTATACCTCCACATTCCCAAATATTACTTTCTATGTGATAAGTAATTTTCCCCTCATATTTTTTAAATATCTGCTCTATTTTTTCAAAATTATTTCCTTTCATCTTATCATATATCAGAGTATTTAATATATATGGTTGTAATCCAAAATCTGCTACTATTTTCAATAGCCGTCTTCCATCATCAAAACCTTCTAATGTACCATAACCTGTTATTTCATAATACCTATCTTCTAATTCTTTAAAATACTCTGATTTATAACTTATTCCTTTTTTCTTTACGCCATAAATAGGAGGAGGGGATTTAAATACGTAACCACCTTGATGTCCTATTACTTCAATTTCATAATCATTCTTATTCATAGTGAAATTGTATTTAGTTTTTGCTTCCTTTATTAAACTTATAAACTCTTTCTTTCCTTCTTCTGCTTCTTTCATTTGGCTTATAATGCTATATCCTAAAAACAAACCTATAATTAAAACAAAAAACGTAGATACTGATATAACTAATATTTTTACTGTCTTCATTACTTATTCCATCCCTCTGGTCTTACAAGCAGTTTATCTATAATCACTATTTCTTCACGCATTCTACTAAAATCTTCACTCATTTTATGACCATCATTATCTTTTTTGGGATTTCTTTTTTTAGAAAAAGGATCTCCGGTATAATGATAATTGCTTTGATATGTTATAATTTTAAATATCGGATTATTTCCAAATTCTTGGTTTATTTCTAAAAATTATTTGACCTTTGATTTTACATTTTGAAATAATCCTTCTACAAATTCTGCTTTAGTTGTATCACTTCCAGAAATTTTTACAGTTCCTACTATTTCCCGTGCAAAAGGATACACATTGTAAGTCCATCCATTCTTTGTAGTAATTTGACGAATATTTTTATTTTCTGATGCCGCTACTTCTGTAACTTCTACCTGTCCTTTGTATTTGTTTTTTTCAAATAACTTCAAAATGCTTACAAGTGCAGATTCATCGTGCTTTTCTATAATAAACTCAACCTTATCTGCTCCTGAAAGGTTTTGATACATCTGTTTTGCAAAATCTCCGTCCTTTTTCATTCCAAAAAGAAGATTTGCAAGTCCTCCTCTATTTATTGTTCCTGATATTATTGGACTTTCATAATTGTCATTAATAACTCCAATTACAACTTTGTCAAAAGCTGAAAATGATAGTGTTCCAAAAATAATAAATAATGCTAAAATTAACTTTTTCATTTGTGTCTCTCCTTTTTTATTTTTTTCAGTTTTATAAAAAATTTTAGTTGATATTATATTTCTATCTTCTTCTACCCTTCATAAATCCTCCGCCAAGTCCTGGAATACCGCCACTGTTAAACATTTTCATCATTTGTTTCATTTGTTCAAACTGCTTTATCAATTTATTTACGTCATTTACCTGAACTCCGCTTCCTTTGGCAATTCTCATTTTACGGCTTCCGTTTTTTAGAAGTTTTGGATCACGTCTTTCCTGAACCGTCATTGAAAAAATGATTGCTTCGACCTTTTTCATTTCCTTTTCAGCCATTCCCATGTCAATCATGCTAGTGTCAACTCCTGGTATCATTTTCATAATTCCAGCAATTGATCCCATTTTTCTTATCATTTTAAACTGCTTTAAAAAATCTTCAAAGTCAAACTGGTTCTTTCTAAATTTTTCTTCCATTTTCTTGGCTTCTTTTTCATCAATAGCTTCCTGTGCCTTTTCAACAAGTGAAACAACATCTCCCATTCCAAGAATACGTGAGGCAAGCCTGTCTGGGTGAAATGGTGCGATATCATCCAATTTTTCCCCTTCACTTATAAATTTAATTGGCTTTCCTGCAACTTCCTTTACTGAAAGGGCAGCTCCTCCACGAGTATCTCCATCCAGTTTTGTAAGTACGACTCCAGTAATATCAAGCTGTTCATTAAACTCTTTTGCCACATTAACTGCATCCTGTCCAGTCATTCCATCAACTACAAGCAAGATTTCATTAGGATTAAAACTGCCCTTTATATCTTGCAGTTCATTCATAAGCTGCTCGTCAATGTGAAGTCTTCCCGCCGTATCAATAATCACATAAGTCGCATGCTCATTTTTTGAAGCCTCGATTCCCTGTTTTACAATTTCCACTGCATCTGTACTTTCATCAATCGTAAATACAGGAACTTTCACTTGCTCTCCTAATACCTTCAATTGCTTTTTTGCAGCAGGTCTATAAACATCTGCCCCAATCAGAAATGGTTTTTCCCCTTTCGATTTTAAATGTTTTGCCAATTTTCCAGAAAATGTAGTCTTCCCAGCTCCTTGAAGTCCAGAAAGCATTACAATAGTTGGATTTTTATCAGCTTTTGCGATTGAAACATTTGATCCTCCTAGCACTTCCACAAGTTCATCATTTACAATCTTGATAAATTGCTGTGTAGGATTAACTCCGCTAATAACATGTTCTCCCAACGCCTTTTCCCGAATTTTTGCTACAAAGTTCTTAGCCACTCCATAGTTTACATCTGCTTCAAGCAATGCTAGCCTTACTTCCCTCAAAGCATCCTTCATATTGCTCTCTGTCAACTTTCCCTGTCCGCTGACTTTTTTAAATATATCCTTAAATCTATCTCCTAAATTATTGAACATTATTAATTTTTCTCCTTGATTTTGTATATTTTTTTAATTTTACTGTGTATAGGATAACATATTATGGGGAAAAAGACAATAAGCATAGCAGTTTATTTATGAATTTACAAAAAATATGATTTAATAAATGGAATTCAAATAAAAATCATAAGAATAATAAACTTTTATTCACTAAAATATATCCAATCCTTTAAAATCAGACTAATTAAAGACTAATAAATCAGGATTTTGAGCTTATATTCTAAAATAATTTTAAAAATAAGTTTATCATAAAACTAGAAATGAGGTAAATAAATATGAAAAAAATAAATTTTATAAAAAAAGAAAATAAGAAATTTGCATTATTGTCAATGTTGTTCTTAATTTTAAGCTGTTCCAACAAAACTGAAAATAATTCTGAAAATAAAAGCAATACAGCAAATGTTGAACAGCAAAAGACAATTTCTCAGGAAGAACTGCAAAAATATACTAAAAATGCCGTTCAAACTCAAGATGCCTTTGTAAGTGTTCATAACAGCGTAAAAGATTCGATTGTAAATATCAGAACTAAAAAAACAGTAACAGTAAATACTTACAACCCATTGGAAGAGTTATTATATGGACGTTCTGGAGGACAGGAAAAACGTGAATCAGGATCACTTGGTTCAGGATTCATTGTCTCAAAAGATGGATATATTGTTACAAATAACCACGTTATTGATGGTGCAGACGAAATTTATGTAAAATTCTCAAATGGACGTGAATACCGTACAAAACTTGTAGGAACTTCGCCTGAAGTTGACATTGCCGTACTGAAAATTAATTCAAATGAGACTTTTAAACCATTAGAATTTGCAAATTCGGATCAAGTCCAAATCGGACAGTGGTCAATAGCCTTTGGAAATCCATTGGGATTGAACGACTCAATGACAGTTGGAATTGTAAGTGCTGCAGGACGTAGCTCACTTGGAATTGAAGAAATAGAAAACTTCATTCAAACAGATGCCGCTATCAATCAGGGAAATAGTGGAGGTCCATTAATTGACATAACAGGAAAAGTTATTGGAGTAAACACTGCGATTTATTCACAAAGCGGAGGAAGTGTAGGAATCGGATTTGCTATTCCAGCAAACTTGGTAATGACGGTAAAAGACTCAATTATTGCAAACGGTAAATTTGAAAAACCATATATTGGAGTATATTTAGATAATTTAGATGAAAACAAAGTAAAAGCTCTTAACTTAAAATCATCAAATGGTGTATTCATAGGAAATGTTGTTCCAAATGGTCCAGCCGCATCTGCAGGAATAATTAGAAATGATGTTATTACAGCTGTTGATGGAAAAAGCGTAAACTCTGCAGGTGCATTTGTTGGAGAAATAGCCGCTAAAAAAGTGGGACAAACTATAAAATTAACTGTCCTTAGAAATGGACAGTCAATAGAAATACCGGTAAATCTTATAAAAACTCCAAACGCTATTGAGCAGCAACGTATTATACAACAAAGACAGCAGCAGCAACTTGGAAGATAATAAAAAAAGGCAAAAGAAGTATCCCAGTCACTGATTGGGGTATTTTTTTACAAAATTAAAGCAATAAAAAATGGAGAAAACTCTTTATCATAAGTTTAGCTCCATTTATTTTTTTATTTAGTTAATTCTTTTATTACTTCCAATGCTTTTTCGTAATCTGGATGTTCTGCAACTTCTTTTACATATTCTACATATTTAATAATTCCGTCTTTATCTACAATAACCGTTCCTCTTGACAATAATCTTAATTCTTTTATTACAAATCCATATTTTGTTCCAAAATCTAACTCTTTATGGTCTGAAACTGTCAAAGCATTTTTAATTCCTTTGTCTGCACAATATCTTCCTAATGCAAATGGTAAATCAGCTGAAATTGTAAGCAGCTGAACATCATCTCCAAAACTTGCAGCTTCCTGATTAAATCTAGCCAGCTGTAAAGCACATACTCCAGTATCAACTGACGGAAATACTGCTATTACAACAACCTTTCCTTTATAGTCACTTAATTTTACTTCCTTTAATTCTGGTGATAAAACTGTAAAGTCTGGCGCTGCTTCTCCAGCTTTCACTTCTGTTCCCACAAGAGTTACAGGATTTCCCTTGAATGTTACTTTATTTTTTATTTCTGCCATTATTCCTTCTCCTTTACTTTAATAATTATAATTTTTTAATTTTAAATATTTGTAAATAATTTTTATTACTTTTAAAAGTAAAATACCATAGCTTCATATAAAAACAAAACTTAAATATAACAATTATCATTGAAGAATTTGCTTTTAAAATAATTTGACTACAGCTTTTATATTTACAACCATCTACTTTTTGTAATTATAACATATTTAAAATTGTTTGTATAGTAAAATTATTTGATTTACAAATAATTTATTTCTTTTCTAAAATATGTGTCATCCCTTGTTCCACGATATGCTTTATATGATCGTCTTCCAGTGAGTAATACACAATTTTCCCTTCTTTTCTATACTTAACAAATCTTCCTTGCTTTAGGACTCTTAGCTGATGCGAAATAGCAGATTGAGTCATTTTCAAAAGATTTGCAATATCGTATACGCACATTTCTTCTTGAAATAAGGCACTTAATATTCTCATTCTAGTTGTATCTCCTAGTATCTTAAAAAAATCTGCCAAATCATACACAACTTCCTCTTCTGGCATCATTTTTTCGACCTTTTCCACAATATCCTTATGAATAGCCTTTATTTCATAATTTTCATTTTCTTCTTCCAGTATTTTATTCATTTTCCCTCCCAACTTTTGAGACATATATTGTTATTATACCATGTATTTAAATAAGTGCAAAATTAGATTTTTTCTTTTACCATCTAAGATAAAAAAAAGAGAAAATTCGTTAAAAAATTGTTATAATGTAACAAAATTAATTTAGTATTTTTACTAAAAAAAGGAGCGAATTTATGAAAAGAAATAAATGTAAATTATTAATTCTAACCAGTATTCTGGCATTTTCCATAATTTCATTTGGATTATCCAGCAAAAATCTAACTGAAGAACCTTCAAAGCCCGACACTGTAGAAACATCAAAGAAGGCCGGACTTACAATTTCAAAGGCAGAACTGGATGTTGTAGCTGATAAGATTTTTAAAAATGAAGCCGGTGGAAAAAAAGAAGATATTGTATATTGGAATATCGGAGAAGATTTTCCCTCTCTTGGAATTGGACATTTTATATGGTACAGGGAAGGGCAAAGAGGAAAATTTGCAGAAAGCTTTCCACAGCTGGTAGCTTATTATAGGGCTCACAATATAAAATTACCTAAGATTATGGAAGAAAATGAATATTCGCCTTGGGCAAACAGAGATGAACTTTTTAGACAAAAAAGAATTTTGAACAAAGACATTATTGAATTGACAAATTTTCTTTATAATACGAAGGATGTTCAAGTTTCATTTATTTTTGAGCGTCTTGAAAATTCTTTGGAAAAAATGCTTGAAATTGCTGATAATCCAGAAAATGTAAAAAAACAATTTTACCGTGTTGCAAAATCTCCAAATGGTCTTTATCCTTTAATTGACTATGTTAATTTCAAGGGAGAAGGAACTACAAGAACAGAAACTTATAAGGGTGATGGCTGGGGACTTCTTCAAGTTCTGGAAAATATGAAAGGGACTGAAACTGGAAAAGCGGCTCTTATAGAATTTAGCAATTCTGCAAAATTTGTCCTTGAAAGACGTGTAAAAAATTCTGATCCTGAAAAAAATGAAAAAAAATGGCTAGCAGGATGGTTAAATCGTTGTGATACATATAAAAATTAGTTTAATCAGTTAAAAATTTTTAAAACAATATTTTATAGATAAATAAATAGTCTAAATTTTTATATTTAATTTTAATATAAGTTTAGACTATTTTTATTTGTATTTTATTACTTAAAATTCAGTAAAATATATTGTATTTAGAGAATCATTATTTATCCATAAAAAAAATTAATAGTAAAAAAATATTTTTATAAATAAATTTGCTTGCAAATATTACTATATATAAGATATAATATACATATATAAAATTTTAGCGAAAGGAAGCGAGTATGAAAAATATTTTAAAGTTTTTAATTAAAAGAATCGCAATGGGGCTTGTAACGTTGTGGCTAGTTATTACTATTACATTTTTTCTGATACATATGTTACCTGGTGATCCGTTTCAAAGTGAAAAAGCGATACCACCTAAAGTAAAGGAAAATCTAATGGCAAAATACCATTTGGATCGTCCACTTGGGGAACAATATGTTGAATATCTAAAAAACATAGCAAAAGGAGATTTGGGAGCATCCATGAAAGTTCGTGGAAGAACTGTTAATGATGTTATTAACAAAAGTTTTCTGACATCTGCAGATTTAGGAGCAAGATCTATTATATTTGCACTAGCTCTTGGAATTCCGCTTGGAATTATTGCAGCTCTTAAAAGAGGAAAATTTCAAGATAGGCTTTCAATGATTGTTGCAATAATTGGAATATCTGTTCCAAGTTTTGTATTGGCAGGACTTATGCAGAAGTATTTTGTTGATGTGCATAACGGTATTTTAATTGATAAATTTAATCTGCCTCTTGTAAGAATTTTATTATCGGGATGGGACAGACCTGAGAAAAAAATATTGCCAGTTATTGCACTTGGACTTTACACAGTGGCATTAATTGCACGTTTATTGAGAGACAAAATGATAGAAGTAATGGGTCAGGATTATATAAGGCTGGCTATTGCAAAAGGAGTAAAACCAAAAAATATCGTATTTAGACACGCTTTAAGAAATGCAATTTTACCAATTATTACAATAATGGGTCCAACAATTGCAGCAGTTCTTACAGGATCGTTTGTAATTGAAAAGATGTTTTCAATTCCAGGATTAGGAAAATATTTCGTTGACAGTATTAATGACAGGGATTATACAATGGTACTTGGAGTTACGGTATTTTATGCAATATTCCTAATCGTTATGATGATACTTGTAGATATTGTGTATGTTTTAGTTGATCCTAAAATTAAACTTGGAAAAGGAGATGAGGTATAGTGGCAGAAAATATAAAAAAAATTATAACTGAAAATGATTATATCCCAACACCTGAAGACTTTCAAATTGTAGGTCCTGACACCAATCAAAGCGAAGTAATCTACAAACCAAGTTTAACATTCTGGCAGGATGGATGGAGAAGATTCAAGAAAAATAAATTAGCTTTGTCATTTTTGGGAATAACTCTTGTTTTCTTATTTTTAGCAATATTTGGACAAAGTTTGACAAAATATTCCTATAGAGCTCAAGATTTATCAGCTAAATTTCTAAGCCCAGCGAAAGGGCTTGCAAAAGGACATTATTTAGGAACTGATAATTTAGGACGTGATTTATTTGCAAGACTTTCACAAGGGATAAGAATTTCAATGGAATTATCTTTGATAACAGCTGCAATCTGTGTTGTTTTCGGAACAATTTATGGGGCTGTATCAGCATATTTTGGTGGGATTATTGACACGATAATGACTAGAATTGTAGAAATATTATTAATTATTCCATCAATGATTTATATAATCTTGTTAATGGTTGTAATGGGAAACAGTGTAAAAACAATAATTATCGCAATGTCTCTTACAAGATGGTTAAATTACTCACTGTTAGTACGTGGAGAAGTCCTAAAAATAAAGGAAAATGAGTTTGTATTAGCTTCAAAATCACTTGGTGGAAACTTTTTATGGATAACTCTAAAACACTTAATTCCAAATACATTAAGTGTAATAATAATAAGACTTACAACAGATATACCAAACATTATCTTTACTGAAGCATTTTTAAGTTTCATTGGGCTTGGAGTACCAATTCCACAGGCTTCACTTGGAAACTTGGTATTTGATGGTTTCGTAAATATGACTTCGTATCCATATTTATTCATTATTCCATCAGTTGTAATTTCATTAATTACATTGGCATTCAATATTGTTGGAGATGCTTTAAATGATGCATTAAATCCAAAACTAAGAGATTAAAAATTTAAAAATTTTATAAAAAATGTCGTGATTTTTTGGAAATAAAATTGACTGTTCGAGCGAAGTTTTACGTAGCGAGTTTCAATTTTGTTTTCAAAAAATGCTTAGACAAGCCGGGATGCAAGGGTATGGCGATTGATACCCTTGCTTAAATAAATTAAATTAATAAATTCAATAAAGAAAAATTATTTATTAATCAAAAAGGCTTTTATCTAAGTTTTTTTAATATTTTAAAATATATAACAATCCATATTAATACAGAGAGGATTAGAGAATGGGAAAAAAATTATTAGAAGTAAAAGACTTGAGTGTTTCTTTTAATACGTATGCTGGGGAAGTTCAGGCTCTTAGAGGTATTAACTTTTCTGTGGATCGTGGAGAAACACTTGCAATCGTTGGAGAGTCTGGTTCAGGGAAATCAGTTACTGTGCAAACGATTATGAGATTGATACCAATGCCACCAGGGGAAATAAAAAATGGAGAAATTCTTTTTGATGGGGAAGATTTGGTAAAGGCTTCTCCAGAAAGAATGAGAGAACTTCGTGGCGGAAAAATAGGAATGATATTTCAAGACCCTATGACATCGCTTAATCCAACAATTAAAGTTGGAAAGCAGATTATGGAAGGGATTTTAATTCATAAGAATGTAACAAAGGAAGAGGCAAAGCAGCAAGCTGTTGAAATGCTTAGAAAAGTTGGGATTCCTAAACCTGAAGAAAGATTTCATCAATATCCACATGAATTTTCGGGGGGAATGCGTCAAAGAGCAGTTATAGCAATTGCACTTTCGTGTGAGCCAGACTTGTTAATCTGTGATGAGCCAACAACGGCTTTGGATGTTACAATACAAGCACAAATTCTAGATTTAATAAATGAACTGAAAAAAGAACTGAACATTGCTGTAATACTTATAACGCATGATTTAGGAGTAGTTGCTGAAACTGCCGACAGAGTAGTTGTTATGTATGCTGGAGAAAAATTAGAGGAAGCTCCTGTAAGAGAACTGTTTAAAAATCCAAAACATCCATATACTTGGGGACTTTTAAAATCGTTGCCAAGACTAGATATGAAAATTGGAGAGAAACTGGCTTCTATTCCAGGGACTCCGCCAGATTTATTAAAACCGCCTGCAGGAGATCCATTTGCAGCACGTTCTGAATACGCAATGAAAATTGACTACGAAAGAAAACCTCCTATGATTGATTTAGGAAATGGACACCTTGTAAAATCTTGGCTTTATGTCGATGGTGCTCCAAAAGTAAAATCTCCTTTTGAGCAGGAAGTAGATAACAGAGAAGAGGAGGGGAAATAATGTCGTCTAATGAAATCAAAAAAGAAAAATTAATAGAAATGAAAAATTTAAAAAAATATTTTCCAATGAAAAAAAGACAAGTATTAAAGGCTGTAGAAAATGTTACAATGGACATTTACAAAGGTGAAATCCTAAGTCTTGTAGGAGAATCAGGTTCTGGAAAGACTACACTTGGAAGAACTGTCAGCAGACTTTATACAAAGACAAATGGAGATATTTTATTTAATGGAAAACCTATAGAAGATTACGGAAGAAAAGAATTCACAAAAAAAGTTCAGATGATATTCCAAGATCCGCAGGCTTCCCTTAATCCAAGAATGACTGTTGGAGATATTATTGCCGAAGGGATTGATATTCACAAACTAGCAGCTTCAAAACAGGAAAGAATGGAAAAAGTTTACAGCCTTTTGGAAATTGTTGGACTAAACAGGGAGCATGCGAGCCGTTTCCCTCATGAATTTTCTGGAGGACAAAGACAGAGAATCGGTATTGCAAGAGCATTAGCCGTTGATCCAGAAGTGTTAGTGTGTGATGAGCCAATTTCGGCTCTGGATGTGTCAATTCAGGCACAAGTTGTAAATTTATTAAAGGACTTGCAAAAAGAAAGAAATTTGACTTTACTATTTATCGCACATGATTTGTCAATGGTAAAATATATTTCAGACAGAGTAGCAGTTATGTATCGTGGAAAAGTAGTAGAACTGGGAACTCCAGAAGTTGTTTACAGCGACCCTGTTCATAGCTACACAAAATCACTTATTTCCGCTGTACCAATAGCAGATCCTGATTTCAAGAAAACATCAAAAATTGATATGGATGAATCATATTTAAGAAGTCCAATGGGAGATGCTTCTGAAATAGGTATTATCCCTGAAACTCCTGAATTAACTGAATATAAGCCAGGACACTTTGTGGAAACTTCTTTCTTAAAGGAAAAAGGACTTATTTAAAAAATATTTTAATGTTTCAAAATAATTTATTTATAAAAAATCAAAATTTTAGAAAGGAAATATCAGAATTATGAAAAAAAGTTTTTTAGTATTTTGTTTACTTATATCAATGTTTATCATCTCTTGTGGAAAATCTGGCAATGATGGTAAATCAGCAGCATTTAACATTGAAGCTGAACCAACATCTTTAGATCCCCAAGTTTTAACTGATATCAGTGGATTTATGGTTACAAATATGACTTATGAACCACTTGTAAGGCTAAATGAAAAAAATGAAGTTGTTCCTGCTGGAGCTGAAAGCTGGACTAAATCAGAAGACGGAAAAGTATGGACATTTAAAATCAGACAAGGAATGAAATGGAGCAACGGAGATCCTGTTACAGGAAAAGACTACTTTAACGGAATAAAAAGAGGAATCGATCCTAAAACTCGGTCTGAATATTCATTCCTTACTTATTACATTGAAAATTCAGAAAACTTTAATAATGGAACTTTAAAGGACTTTGGTCAAGTTGGACTAAAATTAAAAGACGACTACACTCTTGAATTTACTTTGTCAAAACCAGCACCATTCTTTATAAAGACATTAATTATGCCAATTTACTTTCCAGTTAATGAAAAAGCATTAGCCGCTAATCCTGAAGGATATGCTTCAGATGCTGATAAATCTGTATATAATGGTCCGTTCATTATGGAAGAATGGGTACATGATAATAAAGTAGTAATGAAAAAAAATCCAAATTACTGGAACGCTCAAAATATAAAATTAGACACACTTACAGCAACAATAGTGGCAGATTTTGATGCTGCGACAAACTTCTTTGAAAACAAAGAACTAGATTTAACAAGAATTTCTGTGGAAAAAATGGCAAGTTACAAAGGAAAACCTGAATTACACACAGTTCCTGATGGAAGAGTGTACTATTTTGGATTTAACCGTTCACATCCTGTGTTAAAAAATATAAAAATTAGACAAGCGCTATCTCTTGCAGTAGACAGAAAACAGCTTGTTGACAGTGTTCTAAACGGAGTAGGACTTCCTGCCTCAGGAGTTGTTGCACTTGGAAATGCTGGGGAAAAAGGTGATTTTAGGAAAGAAGCTGGAGATTTATTTGCACAATTCTCAAACACTAATCCAAAACAGTTATTTGATGAGGGATTAAAAGAATTAAATATTACTCCTGCACAAGTTAAGTTAAAATTAACTGTTGACGAAAAAGGAACTGGTAAAAAAGAAGCTGAATTTTACCAGGCTCAATGGAAAGAAAAATTAGGTATTGATGTGGAAGTGGAAGTTCTAACTACTAAAGAAAGAATCGCACGTGCAAAAGCTGGAGAATTTGACATAGTAAGATACGGTTGGGGACCTGATTATGCAGATCCTATGACTTACCTTGAAATTTTTCACTCAAAATCAAAAGATCTTAATTTTGCTAAATATTCAAATCCTAAATATGATGAATTAATTGACTTGGCAAAAGTAAATCAAGATAATAAAACTAGAATGGATGCAATGAAACAGGCAGAAAAATTACTGGCAGACGACTTTACATATTCAGCTATTTATTATCAAGTAGGAGTATATTTAATAAATCCTAACTTAAAAGGAGTTGTTTTACGTTCGGTTGGAGACTCTGTAGACTTTTACAATGCTTATGTAACAAAATAATTTTATAACTTATTCTATCTAGGTGACTAAATAATAAATCAACACATTATTTATAATTTAGCATAGTAAAAAGAAAGGGTGTGAGCAGGTATGAAGAAACTATTACTAATTTTTACAATATTACTGGCTTTCGTAATTTCATGTGGAAAAAACGGAGATTCAGAAACATTGAAACTCAACTTAAAGGAAGAGGGGAAATCTTATGATCCGCAGCTTGCAAATGATTCAACAGGAGAATTTGTGGATTCGCTTATTGCTGAAACATTAACAAGACAGGCAGAAGATGGAAAATCTATTCCTGGTGTAGCAGAAAAATGGGAGCACAACGAAAATTCAACAGTGTGGACATTCCACTTGAGAAAAAATGCAAAATGGAGCAATGGTGATCCTATTACGGCAAAAGACTTTAGAGATGGTTGGGTTAGAGCATTAAAACCTGAAACAGCAGGAGAATATGCAGACAAATTATTTTACATAAAAAATGCTGAACAATTTAACGCAGGAAAAATTAAAGATGAAAATCAGCTTGGTATAAAGGTTATCGATGATTACACACTAGAAGTAACATTGAACAATCCTCTTACCTACTTTGATTCGATTGTAAGAATTCAGACTTATGCTCCTCTAAACAAAAAATTCTATGATAAAGTAGGAGAAAAATATATGACATCTCCTGAAACATCAATTTCATCAGGTGTATATATAATAAAATCTTGGACAAGAGATTCAGAAATTGTATTCGAAAAAAATGAAAACTACTGGAATAAAGATAACATCAAATTAAAATCTATAAAGATGTTATTTATAAATGATCCTAATGCCAGCGTAAATGCTTTTAAAAATGGAGAAATTGACTCAACAAACATCTCTATTGAGCAGGCTAAGGAATTTAAGAATGACAAACGTAAACTGCTTACAAAAGACGGTTCTGTCTGGTATATGACATACAACATGAAAAATAAAGTTCTTGCGAACAAAAAAATTAGACAAGCTTTATCACTTGCTGTAGATAGAGAAAAATTAATTACAGATGTACTTGATAATACAGGAGAAGCTGCTTACACTTATACAACAAAAGGTGTTGGAATCAACGGTATTTCAAAAGATTTCTCTGAAGAAGCAGGAAAAATTTTCCCAGCTTACAATCCACAAAAAGCAAAACAATTGCTAGCAGAAGGATTAAAAGAGCTAGGATTACAAAAATTGCCTGATTTAACAATGATTTTCAATGATTCTGGAAATAATAAGGTTATTTCTGAATATATTCAAGAAAGTTTAAGAACAAATTTAGGAGTAAACCTAAAAATTGAAGGAATGACATTCCAATCAAGACTAGATAAAATGCAACACAGAGACTACGAAATTGCTCTTGCAGGTTACAACGGAGATTATAACGATGCAATCACTTACTTAGATAGATTCCTGACAAAAGATGGAAATAATTTTTCAGATTACTCTAACCCTCGTTACGACGAACTTGTGAAAAAAGTTAAAAGTTCTGGAAATCAGGAAGAAAGAGTTAAGAATATGATTGAAATGGAAAGAATAATTGCAGAAGATATGCCTGTGGGACTACTTTACTATAGACAAAATACAAAATTATTGAATCCAAGAGTTCATAACATTGTATTTAGTCCAATAGGAAAAGATTTCGTTTTGGATAATACTTATATAAAATAATAAATAAAATTGTTTAATTTTGAAATTATTCAATAAATTTAATATAAAATTTTGAAGGAGAAAACTGTTATGAAAAAAATATTAGCTATGTTAATGATGCTGATTTTCGTTATTTCTTGCGGGAAAAGTGGCGGAAATAGCAAAACGTTTACTTTAAATCTGACGGATGAGCCAAAATCTATTGATCCACAAATATCAACAGATATTGGAGGAGGAACTGTCAACGACCTTTTAATGGAAGGATTGACTAGAAAAGGAAAAAATGGAACTTTTGAGCCAGGACTTGCTAAAAGCTGGGATAAATCGGCTGATGGATTAAAATGGACATTTCATTTAAGAGATAATCTAAAATGGAGCAATGGGGATCCAATTACTGCCCAAGACTTTAAAAACGGATGGCTTCGTGCATTAAAACCTGAAACAGCTTCTGAATATGCATATATGCTTTATCCAATAAAAAATGCAGAAAAATATAATAAGAAAGAAGGAACTGCAGAAGAAGTTGGAATAAAAGTTATTGATGATAAAACTTTGGAAGTAGAGCTTGGAACTCCAGTTCCATATTTTGACAGCCTTGTAGCATTCAAAACTTACATGCCATTAAATCAAAAATTCTTTGATGAAACAAAAGATTCATATTTTACAGAATCTGAAAAAACAATATCTTCAGGTGCCTATACAATGGAAAGCTGGACACATAGCTCAGAAATAGTATTCAAAAAAAATCCTAATTACTGGGATGCGCCTAATGTAAAAGTTGAAAATATTGTGTACAAAATAATACCTGATAATAATTCAGCATTAAATGCATTTAATAACAAGGAAGTAGATGTAACTTCAATTACAGCTGAACAAGCAAAAGGATTTAAGGATAATCCAAAAATGGTTTCAAATAATGATGGATCAGTATGGTATCTATTATTTAACTTTAACAACAAAACACTAGCAAATGTAAAAATTAGAAAAGCTCTTCTTATGTCAATCGACAGAGAAGGTTTAGTAAAAAATGTATTAAATGGATATGGAACAGCAGCAAAAACTCTTGTTCCAAAAGGAATAGGAATAAAAGGATTAAATGACAAGGACTTTACAGAACAAGTTCCTACTTCAACATTAACATACAATCCTGCGGAAGCTAAAAAATTATTAGCAGAAGGACTGAAGGAAACAGGAGCAGCAAAATTCCCTAATATGTCAATGCTAATTAATGAAAGTGGAAATAATAAAGTTATTGCAGAATATATTCAGGAACAATTAAGAAAAAATTTAGGTATTGAATTAAATCTGGAAATAATAACTGCTCAGGAAAGATTCTCAAGAATGAAACAAAAAAACTTTGACTTAGTTCTTGCAGGATGGTCTGGAGATTATCCTGACGCAATTACATACTTAGATTTATTTGAATCAACAGGTGGAACTAACTATGGTTCATATAAAAACCCTCAATATGATGCTTTAGTTAAAACTGTCAGAGGTACAGCCGATCAAAATGTCAGAATTCCTGCACTTGTTAAACTTGAAGGATTAGTTGCGGAAGATTTACCAGTTGGTGTACTTTTCCACAGAGAAAAACAATATTTAGTTGATGAAAGAGTTCAAGGACTTGGATTTGTTGCAGTTAGTGGAGAATACTATTTCGGAAATCTATCATTAAAATAAGTTAAATTATAGGGGGTATCGTATTATACCCCTTATTTAGTAGTTTAAAATTTTACAGAAATATCTAAAAATAGGAGGAAATAAATCAATGAAAAAACTGTTTTTGATATTGACATTGCTAATGTTTGTACTTTCGTGCGGAAGTAAAAATGGAAGTAATGGAAATACATTTACATTAAATATAGTAACTGAACCATCGTCAATTGATCCGCAAATAACAACAGATGTTCCTGGTGGAACTGTTGATGAATTAATTTTAGAAGGTCTTTTAAGAAAAGACAAGACTGGTAAATCTGTTGCTGGAATTGCTGAAAAATGGGAGAAATCGGAAGATGGGCTTGTTTGGACATTTCATTTAAGAGATGGTGTAAAATGGAGCAACGGAGATCCTGTTACGGCAAAGGACTTTAAAGCTGGATGGCTTCGTGGATTAAATCCTGACACAGCAGGAAGTAATGCAAGTATGCTGTTTGTAATAAAAAATGGAGAAAACTACAATGCAAAAAAAGTTTCAGAAAATGAAGTTGGAATAAAAGTTATTGATGATAAAACATTACAAGTAACTTTGGAAGCGCCTACTCCATATTTTGATGATTTAGTTACATTCAAATCATTTATGCCGTTAAATCAAAAATACTATGCTGAAGTAAAAGATAAATACTTTACAGAAGCTGAATTTACGATTTCAAACGGTCCTTACACTATGGAAAGCTGGACTCACGATTCAGAATTAAAATTCAAAAAAAATCCTAACTACTGGGACGCATCTAACGTAAAAACAGATAACGTGGTATTAAAAATAATCGCTACAGATTCAGCTGTTAATGCTTTTAAAAACAAAGAAGTTGATGTAACTGCTATAACTTTTGAACAAGCAAAAGAATTTGCTGGAAAACCAGAACTTGTAAAAGCTGATGATGGCGGAATTTACTACTTGCTATTCAACACAAAAGAAAATGTATTTAAAAATGCAAAAGTAAGACGTGCAATAACTATGGCAATAAATAGAGATGAACTTATAAACAAAGTTCTTGAAGGCTCTGAAAAATCGACTAAAGCATTTACTCCAACTGGAATTGGACTAAACGGAATTGCAAAAGATTTCGCACAGGAAGTTACAACTGACCAGCCTAAATTCAACGTTGAAGAAGCCAAGAAATTACTAGCAGAAGGACTTAGAGAAGAAGGATTAACAGAACTTCCAAGATTTGAAATTTTATTTAATGACACAGGAAGCCGAAAAGCCATTGTCGAATACATTCAAGAAAACTTGAGAAATAACTTGGGAGCAAATGTCGAACTGGATGTTGTAACAGGTAAGGAACGTGTTGAAAGAACTAAAAAACGTGATTATCAAGTTGCTCTTATGAACTGGACTGGAGATTTCCTAGATCCAATCACATATTTAGATTTATTTGACAGCACAAATGCAAACAATCGTGGAGATTTCAAAAACGCAAGATATGACGAATTAACTAAAATTGTAAAAAGCTCTGCTGATCCAAAAGTAAGAGTTCCAGCAATGCTAGAAATGGAAAAACTTATCTCTGAAGAACAGCCAGTTACAATCTTATTCCAAAAACAAAAACTTTACTTAGTAAATCCAAAAGTTAAAAATCTAGAATTTGTATCAATTGGTGGAGAATTCTTTATAAGAGATGTTGTAATGAATTAACTTAATGTAAGGGTATCACATGCTATGCCCTTGCAATTTTGATTGAATAATTATTTTAATTAAATTAATAATAACCTATTTTATAAAATAGATTGTATAATAAAATTCAACAAATTTAATACTAAACCTCGTTTAAAAATGAAAGTTATATCTTAAATTACTTGAAAACATTAGGTTTATATCCCTTATTAAAAAAGTTTGTAATAAATTCGTTATTTAAATGGAAGTTAGTATAAAGTAAATTAGTGAATATTTTAATAAAAAGGAATATAATTTTATGAAAAATAAATTTATCCTGCTGGACAGAGATGGTGTAATAAATGTAGAAAAATCATATTTATATAAAATCGAAGATTTTGAATATGAAAAAAATGTAATTAAAGGACTTAAGGAATTACGTGATTTAGGCTATAAATTTGTGATTATAACAAATCAGTCTGGAATTGCAAGAGGTTTTTACACAGAGGAAGACTATTTAAAATTACAGGATTTTATTGAAAAAGATTTGCTAAAACATGGGATAAAAATTGAAAAATCATATTTTTGCCCGCACCATCCAAATGTTGATGACAGATACGGAACTCAATGTAACTGCCGAAAGCCAAATACTGGTAATTTTGAACTGGCGATAGATGAATTTAATATTGATACTAAAAATTCTTTTATGATCGGCGATAGAATAACGGACTTAATACCTGCTGAAAAATTAGGTATTTCACCTATTCTAATAAAAACAGGCTATGGTTTAAAAAGTTTAGAAAAACTTGAAGAAACAGGATTAAAACCTATAGTTGTAAATGATATTCTAGATTTCTCAGAAAAATTGAGAAACAAAAAATAATTATCAAGTAAAAATATAAAAAAGGTAAATTTACTTTACTTATTGAAAAAAGTTCTAATCTTTAGTGACTAGAACTTTTTTTGCTATCCTTACTTTAGTGCTGTTAATATTTTTTCAAATAATCCATCTTCAGTATATTTCTTAGGCTCTATTCCTACTTTCAATCCATATTTTTCAATAGTTTTTGTAGTAACAGGGCCAATAGAGGCTATAACTTTATTTTTCAGAATCTCTTTTATTTCCTCATTTTCACTTAAGTTTATGCTATCAGCAAAGGCTTTAAATGTTGATGAGCTTAAGAACATTAAAATATCGCTTTCTTTTATGTATTTTTCTGCTTTTTCCTTTTCCACTTTAACTGTCTGAGTTTTATACACTACAAGTTTTTCATAATTTCGATTGTATAAATCTGAATATTTTTTTTCATTTACTGGAGAAATATCAGATACTATAAACAGTATTTTTTCTCCTTCTTTAGTAAAATTCACACTTTCGCTTGCCAGTCTTTCCACAGTGTATTCTTCTGGATAAAAATCTGGAATTATTTTATATTTTTCAATTTCTTCAGCAGTTTTTTCTCCCACTACACCTATTTTAACATTTCCCAAAGAACGAATATCCTTTACTTTTCTCATAAATCCAATAACAGAATTTATGCTGTTAAATAGAAGGGTACTGTATTCCTTCAAATCAGGCATTTCAAAATCGACATATTCTATATTAATAAATGGAAGGCTCAAAGCCTGTCCGCCAAGTTCATTTATTTTATTTGATATATTTCCCTGTTTTTCCCTATTTCTTGTGACAAGAATATTTTTCCCAAATAACGGCTTATTCTCAAACCATTTCATTTTTTCCCGTAAATTTACTACTTCTCCAATCAAAATAATGGCAGGTGATTTTACATTATGCTCTTTTACTGTATTTACTATTGTTTCCAATGTTCCTGTGTAAGTTTTCTGTCTTGTTGTTGTTCCATCTTTTATTATTGCGACAGGGGTTTTTTGATTTTTTCCGTTATTTATCAAGTTTTCTGCTATTTTTTCAAGATTGCTTAATCCCATTAAAAAAACCAAAGTTCCTTTCAATTTTGCAATAACTGGAAAATCAAGTTCTATTCCATTAAATTGTGTATGTCCAGTAAATACATGAAAGGAAGTATTAATTCCTCTGTGAGTAACAGGAATTCCAGCATAAGCTGGCACAGCGATTGAAGAAGTTATCCCTGGAATTACCTCAAAATCTATATTTTCAGCAACTAAAGCCTCTATTTCTTCCCCTCCTCGTCCAAATACAAAAGGATCTCCTCCTTTTAGTCTTAGAACTTCAAGTCCTTCTTTACCTTTTTCAACTAATTTATTATTTATTTCTGCCTGCAATTTTCCTCCAGCAGTATTTTCTTTACCCATATAAATCATTTCTACATCAGATTTTGCATATTGTAAGATATTTTCATTTACAAGCCTGTCATAAACAATGCAATCAGCTTTTTCTATCACGTTTTTCAATTTTAAAGTTATAAGCCCCTCATTTCCACAGCCTGCTCCTGCGATATAAACTTTACCTTTTCTCATTTTTCATCTCCTCTTCCTTTATTTCTTCAGCCAATTTTTGTGCAGTTTCCTTTGGATTTTCCCTATTTCCTTCAACTTCTTTAAATATTCTGGTTCCGTTATCATTAAACATTCCCTTTAATTTTAATGTATTTCCTTCAATAACCGATGAACAGCCTATCGGAGTATGGCATCCTCCATCAAAAATTTTTGAAAATTCTCTTTCAGCTTTACACATTATCGTAACTTCATCATCATTTATAATTTTCAGAAGATTTAGTATTTTATTATCATTTTCCCTGCATTGAATACACAAAATTCCTTGTCCTGGTGCTGGTATAAATGAATCTGTATCAAAATATTCAGTAATTCTGTTTTCCAGCCCAACTCTTTTTAATCCAGCCGCAGCCAGCACAATCGCATCATATTCCCCATCATCAAGTTTTTTGAGCCTTGTGTGAATATTACCTCGAATTGCTTTTATTTTTACATCATTTCGCAAATTCAAAAGCTCCTTTTCCCGTCTTATGCTTCCTGTCCCAATTACAGAATTTTCATCAAGTTCTTTTAATTTTTTCCTGTTTTTTGAAACAAGCACATCACGGTTGTCTTCCCTCATTGGAAAACACGCATTCAAAAGCCCTTCTGGAGTGTTCTGTGGCATATCCTTTAACGAATGTACCGCCAAATCTATTTTATTTTCCAGCATTTCCTTTTCAATTTCCTTCACAAACAAGTCCTTTTGCGTAGTTCCCTTTATTTTTGTAAAGTCCCTTAAGTCCTTATCTCCCTTTGTAACTATAACTTTCAGTTCTATTTCCAGTGGACTTTTTTTCTCAAATCCTTCAATTTCACAAAAATTCTCATTTTCTCTTAGTTCATCATATTTTTTAATAAGCATTTCCTTCACTTTTTCTGCTTGTGCAAGTGCCAAGATGCTTCCTCTCGTTCCAATAATTATTTTATTCGATTTCATCCATTTTCACCCATCTCAATATTTTTCTGATTTGTATATTTTCTTCTTTTTTCAAGTTTTTCCGCTATTTTTTTTAACTGCTCCTCAATAATGTAAGAATATTTTTCTACAATTTCATCCCGTTTTTCCACATTTTTATTATATTCATCCCAAATATCCTCCAAATGATAAAGCGAAGCATTTTCAAACTCCCCAATACTTGTTTCAATATCTCTCGGAACTGCTAAATCAAGGAAAAACCGTTTTTTTCCATCATTCAGAATATTTTGAATTTTCGCTGTTTCAAGAATCAAATGTGGTGCAGAAGTGGCACTTATTACAATGTCCATATTTTTTATAACATTATATTTCTCATTAAATTCTGCTGTCTGAACGTCTGGATACACTTTCTGCAATTCAATTGACTTTCGTAAACTTCTATTTGTCATTGTCAAATGGCAATTATTCATTTTGTGAAGAAGTGCAAGAATCGACTGGCTCAAATCTCCCACTCCAATTACAAATATTTTTTTATTTTCAAGGCTCTCAAATTTTGTTCTTATAAATTTTACAGCTATCGAATCAAGTGAAATATTTTTTTCATTTATCTTACTTTCCGCCCTAAATCTTTTCCCAGTTTCTATCGCCTGATTAAACATTATATTCAAAAATGAAGATGTAACATTTTTGTCAAGAGCGTCAAAATATGCTTTTTTAAGTTGTACAAGAATCTGATCCTCTCCCTTTATTATTGAATCCAGCCCACAAATCACCCGCAATAAATAATTCACGGCTTCAGCCCCTTTATAGTCCTTCATCTTCTCAATCCTAAAATCCCTCTTTAACCTCTCAATTTCAAATTCCTTGCTAACATCCAAATAAAGCTCTATCCTAAGGCAAGTTTCAACAGCCACATACCCCTTTATAATCCTTTTTTCCAAATACCCCCTCAAAACATGTCTATACCCCTCTTTTACAAACTTTTCCCTTTCCTCTAAACTCAAATTTTTATAACTAAAACTCAGAATATAAAAATTTTTTACTAAATTTTCCTTCATTTTTCCTCTCTCCAATTTTTATTTTATATAATTTTATAATTTTTTAAAATAATTTTTCTTAATTTCTATCTGCAAAATGAATATTACTAAATTTATTTGTTATATAAAATGATGCATAAATTTTAGTATTTTAATTTTTTTATTTTTACTCTTTCTCCTCACAAATGATTACCTATATTCTATTAATTTTTCCATTTTTTGTCAATTCAATTTAATAATAAGATTCTCAAACATTCTAATTAGTAAATTTATAACAAAATATACTCAAACCTATTTAAAATTAAACTACTAAAAATTATATAGATTTAGGGTTTGAGTAAAATAGTCATAGCCTTTTGAGTTTAGTTTTAAAGCAATTTTACTATAAAATAATAGGGAATATCTTATAAATCATAAGAATCCCCATTTAAAATACTAATAAGCATATTTCGCAATCTCATCGACCATACCGTTTGTCATTTCATCTAACACATATTTTTTCTTTATATTAACTGTTTCCTATTCGTCTTTTGGTTTATTTACCTTTTCATCAAACATATTTCCACCAATCATAACTTTCACTACAAAATTCTTCTTCATTACTAGAATTTCTTCTATATGAATCATTATCAAATCCTATAAGTTCAAATTTTTTATTCTAAAATTTTTTTCAAAGCCTTAATAACTCTGTCGTTACTCTTCCTATCCTTAATTGCCAGTCTAAAAAATCTTTCATCCAAAAATTTAAAATTGGACGCATCCCTTATCAAAATTCCTTCTTCCATCATTTTTTCCCGCAATTTTTTCACATTCAGCCCTTTAAAAATCAGTTCATCTTTTATTTTTACGCAAATAAAGTTTACTTCAGTCTTATAAGGCTTTATTCCTGAAATTTCATTCAGTCTTTCATACATGTATTTTTTTTCTTCTGTTATCCAGTTTAATGTCTTTTCTATGTATTCTTTATCATCAAGTACCGTTATTCCAGCCATTTCAGCGATATTATTCACACTCCACGGCTCTTTTTTTTCAGCGATTTTCTTTTCTAAATTTTTGTCAAAATAAATTCCATATCCCAATCGTAGTCCTGGAATAGCAAAAAATTTTGTAAATGCACGAGTTACAAACAAATTTTTCTTATTTTCCCCACTATTTACAATGCTTTCCTTTAGTCCATCCTCTAAAAATTCGATAAATGCCTCATCAATAAACAACTTTGTATCATATCTATTGCATTCTCTCAAAATTTCCTCTGTTTCAGCCATTTTCAAAAATTGTCCAGTCGGATTATTCGGATTGCAAATTATTACCAAATCATATTTTTTTTCAAGTTCCTTTTTCAATTTCTCAATATTAAGCCTAAACTCGTCTTTTTCTTCTAATTCAAAATATTCAATTTCAATTTTTTGACTTTCAGAATTTTTACACGCTCTTACTGCCCTTTCATATTCCCCAAAAGTAGGCGATACAATCAGCACTTTTTCGGGCTTTATCACTTTTATGAACAAAAATATAGCTTCTGTCGCACCATTCCCCAGCACAATATTTTCCAGTTCAACTTTATTCAGCTGAGCCAATTTTTCACGCAATTCCACATAATCAGGGTCAGGATACCTCTCAAGAATCCCAATATTTTCAGCAATCTTCTGCTTTAGGCTCTCAGGCACTCCGTAAGGATTTATATTTGAGCTGTAATCGAGTATTTCTGTTATATTTTTTTCCCTAAATATTTTGTAAATATTTCCACCATGAAAATCCATTTCTCCCTCCATTTCAAGAAAATTGTTTTTATACAATCTCTCATCTTATTTTACATTAAAAATCTTTTAAAATCAAACATATATTTGAATATTTATAATTTTTTTGTTTATTTTTAAATATTTTTTACTATTATTATTTTTTTATTTTATAGATTATAATGTATAACAGTAAATTTGAATAATATAAAAACTTATTGTCATTTTACTTTTTAAATAAGTAAGATATAAAGTGTTCAATTATAAACTCTAACTCTATCCAATTAATTTATAATTAAACTATACTCAAAATCAAAAAAAAAAAAAAAAAAA
>CAUQGN010000003.1:0-127585 GCA_963517565.1 uncultured Leptotrichia sp.
ATTTTTTATTTTATTTTATTTATACTCAAGCCTTTCACTTGAAACAATTTTTCCATCTTCTGTTACTATTACCTGATAATAGGCTTGTGAACCATACAAAATAACTTTCCAATTTCTAAAGCCTTTCTTGTATAATCCAACGTGCTGTGTTCCTACTGCCTCATTAAATTTTTTTTTCACTTCTGCAATACTGTTGCTAACAACTGTATCTCTTGATACAACTGCTGAATCTGGTACAACTCTTTTTCCAACTGATGAACAGCTTACTAACATTCCAAAACATAAAATTATTATTATTCTTTTTATTTTCTTTTCCACTAATTACTCACTACCTCTATCTTAATATCAAATTGTAAATCTGTTTTTTCCTCATCCAGATAAGTATACTTTATTTTTTTCAGGACAGCATTCGGATTATTATCAAGAATCTCATTAATATTTTGATTAACTTTTTCAATTTTGTGAAAATTTTCCGCAAGCTGAGTGTTTGAAAATCCCTTTATTTTCAAATAATTAAACATATTAAAATCAAACATAAATTCTCCTTTCCTAGATAAAGAATTTTTATTTAAAAATTATTTTTTAAGTTCCTGATACGTTTTTTCTAAAATTTCCTCAAAAGATAAGTCTGTCTTGAACCCAGCGGCTTTTACATGTCCGCCACCACCAAAAACAGAAGCAATCTTATTTACATTGTATTTATCATTTGCACGGAAACTCCCTTTTAATAAACCATCTTCCTCTTCCCTTACAAAAAGCGAAATCTCCATTCCTTCAATTTTCAAAAGCATTTCTGACGCACTGTTTGTATCATCTTTTTCAACGCCCAGTTCATTCATCTTTTCCTTTGTCAAATAGTAACTGATAAATTTGTACTTCTCATCAATATTTTTATTTTTATAAATTTCACCAATAAAATCAACCTGCTTTTCATTTAGCGCAAAAATAATATTAGCAATTTTATGGTTATTCACTCCTGCCTCAATTAATTTGGAACATACAAGAAAAGTCTGCGCTGTGACATTATCATGCCTAAAGTTCCCAGTATCATTAATTATTCCAAGATACATATATTCGGCAATTTTCCTTGTAAGTTCAATGTCGAAAATCTTCAAAAATTGATATAGAAGCTCTCCTGTACTGCAAATATCTTCCACATAGTTAAAATCCGCATGTTCAGTATTGCTAACATGATGATCGATATTTATTGACTTTTTACTTATTCCTTTAATTTCCACAGCCTTTCCATATCTTTCCTCATTTGCACAATCTAAACTTATAAATAAGTCAAATTTTTCATTATTTTGAAAATTTTTTTTTAATTCATTACTAAATTTTTCATAATTCCAAATAAGTTCTGTATCTTCAAAATGTCGCATATATTTAGGTAATTTATCATCAACTACTATTTTTAGCATTTTTTCAATATTATTTTTTTTACAATATTCATCTATCATGAAATAAAATGCCAAAAGCGACCCCAATGCATCTCCATCTGGATTAATATGCGCTGTCAAAATAATACTTTCAGACTGTTTTATCTCATTCACTATTTCTTTTGGAAGAATATTCCCTTTATAATTTTTTTTCATAATTTTTTATTTTATTCCTCTTCTTAAAATTTTTACTTTAATAACTTTAATCATTATTTTCCAATAGAACGGATCATATATCCACTGCCAGCTTTTTTAGCCTGATTTTCCATTGCTTTTAAAGTATTTGGATTGTCTGTCATATTAGACATTACTACATAGACTGTCCTTCCATTTACTGAAGTTTTTTTATAGTAAAAATTCCCACCTAATTTTTTAGCTATTTCTCTTGCTGAAGATTCAGAACTGACTGAAGCTACCTGAATATACTTTTTAGAACTGCTTTTCACTTGTTTTTTCTTAGCTTCTTCCCTTGCCTTTCTTGCCGCTTCCTCTTTTGATTTTTTGGCTGCTTCTTCTCTAGCATGCTGTTTTGCGGCTTCGGCTCTTGCCTGTTCCTTCTTGGCTGCTTCCTGCTGCTGTCTTCGTATTTCAGCCTGATGTGCTTCGGCTCTTGCTTCTTCCTGACGTTTTTGCTCAGCAAGTCTAGCCTCTTCCCGTTTTTTCTGCTCTAATTTTTTAGCTTCTAATTTTGCCTGCTTTTGTTTCTTTTTAAGACTTTCAGATGTTTTTTCATTTGTTTGCGGCTCTGCAGAAACTTTAGGGGCGCTTTCTTCTGCATTTTGCTTTAAATCAATTGGTTTTGCGCTTTTTGCCTGCTCAAGCTCCTTTGTAACTGTCTCGTTATTATTTTCTACAACCTGATTTGGTAAAGTCAGATTATTTTTATAGTCCTTAGAATTATAAAAGTCCTTATTTCGAACTTTCATTTCCTTTGTAACGCTTTCAGTAGTAGTTATTTTTGATTTCTTATAACCAGTTGCAAGCACTACTCCATAAGTAATAACAGCAACAATTCCAACTGCTCTCATTACTTTAAATGGATTTAATCGAAAACTCATTTTTTCTCCCTTCTTTTTCTTTTTTATTTTTATCAAACAATCTCTTTTAATATCTTTTTAGAATTTTCTGCTGCAAGTTTTACAAAACTTGTATATTCCATTCCAGAATCGTCTGTAATCGAATCTGAAATTGAACGTATTATTAAGAATTTCACTCCCAGCCTTGTACAGACTTGAGCTACAGCTCCACTTTCCATATCCACGCAAAGTGCTTCAAAATCTTTTCCAAGTTGAATTTTCACATCTTTTTTACTTACAAACTGATCTCCAGTCAAAATTCTTCCAAGCAATATCTGATGTTTAAAATCCGTTATATTCCCTGTTTTTTCAATCAACTCTTTGTCTGATTCAAATGCCCATTCCTTCATTTTCGGAATCTGACCCATTTTATAGCCAAATGCTGTAGCGTCAACATCATGCTGAACAACATCCCGCCCAATAACAACATCTCCAATCTTTAATCTTTTATCCAGCGATCCAGCCACTCCTGAAAATATTATTTCATTTACACCAAATTTTTCAACTAACAAAGTAGCTGTAATTGCAGCATTCACCTTTCCGATTCCAGACTGTACAAAAACAACTTCTTTATTATTAAATTTCCCAGTAAAAAATGATATTCCATTTATAACATTTTCTTTTATATCCTTAATTTCTTCTTTTATTGCTTCAGCCTCTTCAATTACAGCACCAATAATTCCTGTCATTATTTATTCCCTCCAATTTTTATTTTTGTTCTTCTTCAATACTGTCAGTATTTTGGGAACCAGTATCATCATTTTCAATCGTTGTATTCATACTTCCTTCATAAATATAAGTATCTTTAAGTTTACAAGTTTTTGTTTCGTTTGTATTAAGAACTGCTTGAAATTCCCACTTTTCATTTTTTCCAAGCGAACTTATACTATCAACAGCATCTCCGATTTTGGCTCCATTTTCATCAAAACACGGAATTTCTATCGTTAAATTTCTTTTTCCTACTCCATTATGTGTCAAAATTCCTGTGACAATCGTTTTTCCGCCAGTCACTTCGACTTCTGCACTTGCAAATTTATATTTCGTATTTTTGGCTTTTATTTCTCCATCTTTTCCACCGATAATACCTCCAATCAATTTTCCAGTTGATCCAATAACTGCTCCAGTAATTCCGCCAGCAGCTTTTATAGTCCCTCCGACTACACTTCCAACTCCTCCAATAATTCCGCAAGATGAAGTTAAAACCATTATTCCAATCAATAAAATTCTTTTTTTCACTGTTCTTAATCCCTATTCCTTTTTTTATTTTTTATAAAATTATCTTTAACTATGTCTATTTAATAATCTATCTATAGAAAAAATATTTATTAACAATAATACATTTTTCGAAAATTCGGTATATTATACAATACATGATTGTAAAACGATATTAGTATAACATTAGAATATCATATTCCAACTAAAAAAACAAGGCAAATCATCTAAATTTACCTAAAAAATAAACTAGAATCCTTGCCTTCATTTATTTAAATTACAGTTCTTAAAATTTCAAAGTTTCCAATAGTTTTTGTATTAATTCCAACAGGGATTAAAACTGTTTCGCCTTTTTTTATTGAAAGTTCTTCATTTTCTCCCCATGTAATTTTCCCTTCTCCTTCGAGTATCGAATAAATTGTCATACTTTCATTGTTCACATCTTCAAAGGAATCAGCGAATTTTACTTTATCAATTGAATAATATTCTTTTTTTATAATATGTTTTCTTAAAATATCTTTCCCATTTTCAGAATCATCAAAATCGGTATTTTTAATTTCCACTTCTTTTCCAAAATCAATTACATCAGCAGAATCCTGTAAGTGCAGTTCTCTTTTTTTTCCATTTTCATCAATTCTGTCAAAATCATAGATTCTATAAGTTACATCTGAGTTTTGCTGAACTTCTGCAAAAAGTACGCTTCCTTTTAATGAGGCATGGACTGTTCCTGGTGTAATATCAATAAAATCACCTTTTTTAACAGTTTTTTCTTCAAATAGTCCATCAAAATCATTTTTTTCTACTTTTTCCAAAAATTTTTCCTTTGTAATACCAGGCTTTATTCCCATAATTAAAGTCGCATCATCACTTGCCTCCATTATATACCAAGATTCACTTTTTCCAAATTCATTGTGTTTTTTTAGGGCAACTTCATCGCTTGGATGCACCTGAATAGAAAGTCTATCATTTACGTCCAGATATTTTATAAGAAGCGGAAATTTGTTTGGATATTTTTCATAAACTTTTTTTCCAGCAAGTTCTCCTTTATACTCCTTGTAAATATCATCCAGTCTTTGTCCAGCCAAAGCACCATTTTCTACAATACCCATTCCATGAGGATGTGCCGACACTTCCCAAGACTCTCCAATTTTTTTGCCTTCAGGCAATTTCATTCCTAATTTTGTTTCAAATTCACGTCCACCCCACACTTTTTCCACAAAAAATTTTTTAAACTTCATTGGATATAACATAAAAAATCTCTCCTTTATTTATATAATTAATTTTCAATAATTTCTTTATTTCATGATAACATTTTGAATTAAATTTTACAATAACATAATCAAGAACTTTTACAAAAAAACCTGCAAATAATGTCTACAGGGGAAAAATATTTTTTCATTTTTGGGGTGTTAGCTTCTACTTAAAAAATAGTAGACAACTACAATTTGAATTATGATATAAATTGTATCACGCTCCACTGGTATCACCCCCAGACTTGTGTAAAATATGAGGTTCGGTTTTCCTCAAAAATATTATATCATACTATTATAAAATATTAAACTTTTTTTATTTAATCATTATTTAAAATTTTTTTGTAATTATATAAAAACTGCCCTAAATTTTAAGGCAGTTTAACCGATTTTTTTATTTACACACGTCTATTTTTTACAAAATAATTATACCATAAAAAAAAATTTTTATCAATTAATTTGAAAAAATTTTGTTAATATTGTAAAATGTTTAAAAGGCGATTTTTAATGTTAAGAGGTTAAAGAATATGTATGTTTACGATGAGCAGAAAATTGAAAAGGAAAAGAGAATAAACAAAAAGAAAGGAAATAAATAAAATGAAAAAATTAACGACTCTTTTATTATTTTTAGCATTTGGAATTTTTGGGAATGCAGAAAATGTAAGCAGTATTATTTATAAAAAACTGAGTGCAAAAGGGATTAAACGTGAAATTATTGAAGAAACTATTAAGCTTGATGAAGAAATTGGCGATGGAATGCTTTTTGAAACTGCGGATATTGATGGAGCAGAATATTTGGAAAAACTGCAAAATTTGCTTGAAAAGGATAGAAATAATTATATTGTGGCAGGAAAAATCGCTGAAACTTATTTGGCAAGTCTTTACTTGAAAAATATAAGAAATGGAAAAAAATATATGGATATTTTTGAAAAGGCTAATCCAACAGATTATGAAATTTGGAGCATGAAAGTCACTTATTATGGAAATATTGAAGATATAGATGAGAAAAATAAAATTATTAATCAAATAAACAAAAAATATCCAAATTCTTTATTTTTAAAACTTATAAAATTACAGGAAGAAGCCAATGATAATGGTGTGAAAAACTTAAAGCCTGAAATAGATGAAACTCTAAAACTTTTGAGCAATAAAAGTGAAACTGATAAATTTACAATGTCAGATGAAGAAATCTATTCCTACAAGTTAAGTTTACATTTTTTAAATATTCGGAATTTTGTTGAAAAAAATGAATTTCAAAAGGGAATTGATTATTATTTAAATAATATTGCAACACTTTCTGCAAGTAATGAGGTAAAAAACTACAATTTGGGACAGGAAAAATTTTTGTTTATGATGATAACTACAATAAATAATAATATTGAAAACAAAAGCCAAAAGAAAAGAAATGTAGAAAAGCTCAAAAATACAGATATTTTTAGAAAAATTGATAGAAACAGGGAAATTGAATTATAAAAATTTTAATCAGTATCTTGTAAAGTAATAAAACCTATAAATTAATAAAATAAACATTTAGTAGCAACTCAAATTTCTTATAGATGATGTTATACTAAACCCCATTTAAATAACCAATTTATTACAAATTTTTCTAATAAAGGATATAAACCTAATATTTTCAAGTAATTTAAGATATAATTTTTATTTTTTAAACAGAGTTTAGTATGAACTAATCCGTCGGAGCATTTTTCTGTGCTGGCAAAACTGTTTGAGCATAGCGAGTTTTTTGTCAGTGCAGAAAAATGTCGAAGACTAGCCATAGGTTATTGCGTAGCAATCTTGCCAAATATTTTGATTATCAGGATAAACTTTTACTGCAAGATAAGGTTTTGCGGCAATGAGCAATCCTACGAAAATAAAAAATAAAAAAGTTGAATGATATTGTTTCCCACTTAATCCTATTTTTTTACTCTATCTATTTTTAAAATCAAAATCTTAATTATTTTAATAATTTTCCACAAATTCTCCCACAGACAAAACCTTTCCATCCATTTCCATTTCCTTAGCCAAATCACTGATATATGGCTGTTTCACCATGCTTTTATCTAATGTGTCAAATTGCCAGAAAATATCACGTTTATCTCCATCAGCGATAACTTTTCCATTTGTCATTACAATAACTCTATCAAAATTTGTTACTACAAATTCCATATCATGAGTTATTGTAATTATAGTTTTCCCTTGTTTTTGAAGTTCATCAATCAAATTATGTAAAACTCTCATTCCTCTAAAATCCTGTCCTGCTGTTGGCTCATCCATTATAATGACATCTGAACCCATTGCAATTACTGCGGCAATTGTAACAAATTTTCTCATGGAATACGGTAAATTGTATGGATTTTCCTTTTGATATTTTTCAAGTTCCGTTAATTTTATGGCGTTTTCCACCATTGTTTTTGTTTCATCAGGAGAATATTTTAATTTTTTTGCTCCAAAGGCTATTTCATCGTAAACATTGTTATGAAATATCTGATCCATCGGATTTTGAAAGACGTATCCGACTTTTCGGCTCATTTTAGCAACCGTATATTTCTTTGTATTCCAGTCATCTACAATCACATCTCCACTTATTGGCTTTAAAAGTCCATTTAACATTTTTACCATTGTTGTTTTCCCAGCGCCATTTTGCCCGATAATCGCAACTTTCTCCCCTTTTTTAACTTCAAGAGAAACGTCATTAAGTACATTTTCCGTACCATTAGGATATTTAAAATTCAAATTTTTTACAGTAATAAAACTCATAATTATAGCTCCTTTAATAATTCTATAGTTTTCTCTTTAGTTATAGGAATTTCTTCAAACTCAACTTTTCCTGCTTTTTCAAGTTCATAGGCAAGTATAGAATATTGTGTCATACCAATTTCCTTTTCCAGCAAGATTTTATTATTTAAAACTTCTTCCGCTTTTCCACTTAAAATTATCTTTCCTTCATCAAGAACAATGATATTTTGGGCATATTCTGCAATAAGTTCAAGTTTATGCTCAACAAGAATTATTGTTTTTCCTTCATTTGCCATTAAATTTATAATTTTGAAAATATCTTCTGTTCCTTTTGGATCAAGCTGTGAAGTTGGCTCGTCAATAACTAGAATATCAGGATCCATTGCGATAATTGAGGCAAGTGCCACTCTTTGCTTTTGTCCGCCAGACAAATCGTAAGGGGTTCTTTCACGCAGCTTTTCAATTTCAAGCAGTTTCAATATTTTTTCAACTTTGGAAATTATCTCTTCTTTGTCTAAACCTAAATTTTCAAGTCCATAAGCGATTTCCTCAAAAACTGTATCTTTTACTCCGCTAATTTGCGTAAACGGATTCTGAAATACAAATCCAATCTTCTGAACAAGTTCCTTTTGAGAATAATCTTTCAGTTCTTTATCTTCCAGCATTATTTTCCCTGTCAGTTCCCCTTTATAAAAATCAGGCACAAACCGCCTTAACATATTGCAAAATGTCGTTTTTCCGCTCCCATTTTTTCCAATTACAGCCCAAAATTCGCCTTTTTTTATCTCGATATTAATATTTTTTAGGGCTTGCTTATCTTCAAGCGGATATTTGTAGTTCACATTTTCTATTTTGAAATAACCCATAAAACCCTCCACACAATGCACAGCACTATAAAAATAGCTAGCATAATTTTCATAATTTTATCATTTTTTGTTTCTTCTATATCATGCAATATTGTCCGCTTTTCTCCAATGGAAAATCCACGTGCCTCCAGTGTAATGGCACGTTCTTCAGTATTCAAAATGGATGATAATACCAATGGAACAAATACTGGTAATAACGCCTTTGCTCTTACAAAAATATTTCCTTCCGTTTCCACTCCTCTTGAACGCTGTGAATCCAAAATTACGCCAGCCTGTTTTCCCATTTCTGGTATCATTTGTAAAGTTAAAAGTAAAATGAATGACATTTTAGGATTTATTCCCTTTTTTTCTAACGCAGTTATAAAATCTTTTACTGGTGTAATTAAAATTAGTAGTGTAATCGGTGTTACAATAGCCCATAATTTTGATGTGACAGCAATTGCTTTAAACAGACCTTTTTTGTAAATTATAAAAATCCATATTTTTGCAAATATTTCTTCTGAAACAAATAATAAACTCTGAGCTAAAAATATTACTAAAGTTAATAAAAATAAGCTTAAGAAGGCTCTTTTAACATAACTCCCTAATTTCCCATATAAAAAAGCAAATATTCCACAAATTATAAAAAGTAAATATCCATAAATATTATAAGGAATGATAAATCCTGATATAATGAGTGTCAACACTAAATAAAACTTTGTCAAAGGATATAAATTTTTAAAAAAATTATTCATATTTTCTCCATTTTTCTCACTAATTTTTTAAAGAGATAAAATTCTCTATTTTAAAATAAAATTTTTTATTTTATATAATTTTCTCCATATTTGAATTTTATCAAGTATCTATCTGACATACTTTTTACAATTATAACAGCAATAATTATTGTTAATGATTTGTCTATAATTTCTGACACAAAAGTCGCCATTATTACAGAAAAAACTTCTCCAAATCCTAATTTTATTAAAGATGATGCAACAAACCCAGTTCCATCTGGTGTAATTCCTTTGTAAACTAAAATTGTAATTACCGTATTTGCAATAACAGTCGTTATAGTTAGTGACAATATTAACAGCACAATTTTTATAACGATGTTTTTTATCTTTAATTTTGTCAGATTTCCAACAACAATAGCAATAAGTATCCCAACTGGTAAAAATGCTAAATTTACTGGATTAAAACCACCTGTTGCAATACTTGTAATTATTGCAGTTACTGATCCTACCCATGGTCCTGCAACAAGACTTATAAATACTGTCCCAATAGCATCTAAAAATAATGGTAATTTTAGAGAACTTACAATTAATGAACCTGTAAAATTAATAGCTACTGCTACTGGTATCAGCAAACTTGACATTAAAGAAAAATCTTCTTTTAAACTTTTCATTTTTCTGCCTCCTTAAAATTTTATTTACTATATTTTAAAACATATTTTTTAATATTTCAACCTTTGAAGAAAAGTTTTATTATTTTTTTAACAATCATATTAAATTACTCTTTTAAATACTTGCCTTGATTATAGTAAAACTAGTTTAAAACAGAACTCAAAAATTATGACTATTTTACTCAAACCCTAAATTATATAATTTCTATCAGTTCAATTTTAAATGGGTTCGAGTATATTTTGATAAAAAATGTTTTTCTTAACAAAATTTTGCTTAATTCTTTTCTGATTCTCAAAATCTGCTTAAACCTATTCAAATAAAAATTACTAAAATAAAAAAGAAAAAATTTTAAAAAAACTACCAATAAAATTCAACTGGTAGTCAAAAGGCAGGACAATAAGACAAGAATTCAACTGCTATTTTTGACTGCTAAAAATCAAAAACAAAATGATTATAACTGTCAAAACAGTCAAATCCCAATTTGCCATTACGACCACCTCCTGTTCGTAATTGTAGTTGTTAAGGTTGCGAGTCTTAACAGTCGAAATTATATCATAAAAAAAAGCCCTATTCAATAAGAATAGAACTTTTTCTTCGCATATTTACTACAACCCGAACAGGTTTTTTGTTCAATGTTATTGTATCATTTTTCTCTAAAAAATTCAATCCTAAATTTCTATAACACCAAAAAATCAGAAGTACATTTTTATATTTCTGAAATTTGAAAATTTTACCATGCAGAGTTTATCAGAACTTCTTCTCCATAGCCACCGTTCATTTTTTGTGGATTTGTAGAGTTGTAAGCTCTTTGAACTCTTATTCCTCTTATTCCTAATTCTCTTGCAGCTAGGATATCGTCGTCGCTGTCACCGTAGTGGATTGAGACGTTATGTTTCTTAATATAGAATGATTTGTCATATTTGTAGCCACCTGTTGGTGTGTCAGCTGTGTATTCTACATAAACTTCTTTTGGCAGTTCAAAGTATCTTTGCAATGTTTTGGAAAGTTTTGTAGAAGTATAGTTTTTGTCTTTTGAATGTTTTGTTCTTCCTGTGATGAAAAATACGTTATCTCCTCTTTCCAAGTGCATTTTTATCAAGTCTTTTGCAGATTGTTTTGGAATTGAATGTTCATCTCCATTTTCAGCTACGTAATCCCAGAATTTCTGGTTATAAAGATAACTTATAGCACCTCTCTTATCTCCTGGAATTTGGAAATAATGCTGTCCATAGATAAAGTATCCGCTTGAATGAAGCAATGTGTCGTCAATATCAAAACTTACATTAATCGGTCCTTTTCCTTCCAGACTCTTCTTAATATCATCAACAGACACAAAATGAACAGCCTTCTGAACTTTATCTGTCGAATAAAATCCCTCATGAGTATAAGGAACTTTTGGTCCTGCCGCAAATACTACAGATGCAGCAAATAAAAATAATAATGCTTTTTTCATAACATTTCCTCCTATATATTTTTTTTATTTATTTAAATATAATTTTATTCTATTTTTCAAATTCTTTTCTTTTTTTTCTTTTTCCTCTAAAAATTTTTCCAAATATACTTTTGCAATTTCTTTTGGAAGTATAAACCATGTAGGTACTCCTCTTGATTGTGGTGTTCCGATATTGTCTTTTTCTTCATTTGTTGTATTCCATCTTACACCAACACATTCAATTCCATTGTATTCAAGAAGTGCTACTGAGTAATCTTCTTTATCATTTTTTATAAGAATTTCTAATTTTTTTACTTTATCTCTTGGAGAAAGTACATCTTCTGGTCTAATATACATTAAAAATCAACTCTCTTTCTTTATTTTAATTTATTCATTCCAAAAATAACCCTTACAAAAAACATAATCTTTTGGAATTCCACTTTCTTGGAGCAATCCATATATATCATCATTAAAATTATACAAAAATATTTTCGATGAATTTCTTTCACAATCATATTGAGTAATTTTATCATTTAGCTCCATTTTTTCTTTGATTAAAATTAAATTTAAACTATTAAGAAGTCTATTTTCAAAATTATCATTTTTAAGATATTTTATAGAAAAAAGAACTATTCCATATTCCCAATCATATTTTGACATATCGATATCTTCTGGTTCAGCATCAATCCAAGCAGATTCATGGATGGCTAAAGCCCCCCAAGTAGTTCCAATATATTTTTCTAAAAATTTATCATTAATTTCTTTAAATCCTTTTAAATTTATATATCCTTTTTCACCTTTTAATTTTCCATTTAATATTTCAATTAGTATTCTATTTCCATTTCCAAAACCTTTTATTCTAACAGATGTAGAATTTTTAATTGTATTATTTGCTATTTCTAATGCAGTAAATCTTCTTGAATACTCATCATTATTTTCAGCATAAATAAAACCATTAATAAAAAATAAAACAATTATAATAAAAAAAATATTTAAAATTTTATTTAATTTCATTTGATTCTCCTCTTTTTCTTTTTAAGGGTAAAATGACCCCTTTTATTACAAAATTTTCTGTTATTTTAAAGGCTCACAACCTATAAATTCTCCCTTTGCTGTATAAGTGCATATATTCCCTGTTTTTCTTCCAGTTTTTTTTGGAATTTTAAAATAAGAGCAACTTACAGTTGCTAATGCAGATAGAACCAATACTAAAAACATTTTTACCTTTTTCATAGGAAAACCTCCTGTAAAATAGTTTTTTATATAAATTTTTCAAAAAAAGATGCTCTCTTAAAAGAAAACATCTCTCAAATTTCTATATATCAAATACGATAGATTTAACTCTTGTCATGCTTTCTATGCTGTATTTTATTCCTTGAACTCCTGCTCCTGAACCTTTGATTCCTAAGAATGGGAAACTGTCAGGCCCTCTTTGAGTCTTGTTATTTATATGTACTGTTCCCACTTCCAGTTTTTCAGCGATTTCAAATGCCAATGGGAAATTTTTTGTGAATACTGCTGATTGAAGTCCATATTCTGATTTGTTTGCAATTTCTACTGCTTCATCTGCAGAGTTTACTCTGATAATTGGCAATACTGGTCCAAATGGCTCTTCCCATGCAATTCTCATATCAGTTGTTACATTGTCAAAAACTACTGGCCATATTAAGTTTTTTTCTCTTTTTACTGTTGTCAATGCTTTTGCACCTTTTTCCTGTGCATCTTTTATTAATCCTTCGATAAAGTCTGCTGATGGAGTATCAATTACTGTTGTAATATCAGCATTGTCAAAAGGATCTCCCACAGTTAGTTTTTCAACTTCTGCTTTTATCAAGCTAGCCAATTTATCTGCAACAGAGTCTATTACAAGCACTCTTTTGATAGCAGTACATCTTTGTCCAGAATAGCTGAATGCTCCTGCTACAATATCTTTTGCAGCTTTTTCTAAATCAGCGTCTTCCAACACTATTCCAGCGTCTTTTCCACCTAATTCAAGCATAATTGGTCGCATTCCAGCAAGTTTCCCAATTTTTTCCCCAATTGGTGTACTTCCTGTAAAGTTTATAAAGTTCACTTCTTTATGTTCAATCAAATAATCTCCTATTTCAGAACCTTTTCCAGTTACAGAGTTAAATACTCCCGCTGGAATTCCAGCTTCTGCAAATACTTGAGTTAATAACAATCCACTAATTGAACCTTGTGTAGGCGGTTTGAAAATTACTACATTTCCTCCTATTAATGCTGGTGCAATTTTAGATGCTGATAAATTTACTGGATAATTAAATGGTGCGATTGCAAGTACAACTCCAACTGGCTCTCTTTTTACTGCCCCATATTTTCTCTTGCTTCCAGCTTCAAATCCTCCACCGTTTACAAATTCACCTGTGATTCTAAGTCCTTCTTCTGCAGCATATCTAATCAAATCCGCGGTTCTTACTACTTCTGAAATAGCAGCCTTAATTCCTTTTGCCACTTCTTTTGCCAAGTTTTCCCCAATTTTATCTTTATCTCTTTCAAGAATATCTGCAGCCTTATTCAAATAAGCCGCTCTTTCTACAGCCGACAATGCTCTCCAAGCAGGTAAAGCCTTTCTGGCAGATTCCATAGCAAAGTCAACTTCTTCTCTTGACATAGCCGGTACAGTTCCAAGTTCTTCCCCATTTATTGGCGAATAAATAGTTATTGTATTTTTAGAGTCTTTCCATTCTCCGTTCACTAAATTTTGATAATTCATCAAAATACCTCCTTATTCCAATTTTATATACTTTATAATTTTACCACATATTTTACATAATTAATATACCTTTTTTCATATATTTTTCATTTGTTTCGAATATTTGTTATTTTTAATGCCGAAAAGTTTCAAAAAATTACTTTTCACTATACAAAACAAGTATTAAAAAACTTTATCTCTATTACTTTTTTTCTGAAAATTCATCCACTCAAATACATTTTTAAATGCCTTCCCATTTATATTAGCCTTTTCATTCCCGCCTTTTCCAGCATTACTTGGCTCAAATCCGAAAATTTCGGTATCTTTGGAATTTTTTATTTTATCCCTGTTCTGCACACCTTCCACTTGATTATTCAAAAAATATATCCACGAAAAATGCCCAGGAAATCTTGAATTTGGCACATCTGTCCCAACTACATTTTCATAATACGAATACCATGCATTATCCGCTCCAGCTTTTAATAAATCTCTATATGTCGGAAGTGAGAATTTTTTCGGTGTAACAATCGTATCATCTGCTGCGGCAATAAACCATACTGGCGTTTTTTTCATCTTTTGAATTTTTTCATTCGTTACCCACAGTTTCTTAGTTTCTACAAATCTTGAAATTGCACTATTTTTACCGCCTGCCGAAACTTCAATATTATTTGTCTTATAAGTTCCATCGCTATTTCTTGCATATTCGTGATAAGCATACGCCTCGCAAATCGGTACTGCCGCTGCAAAGTAGTCTGGATAAGTAATTATCATATTTACAGTCATGTATCCTCCGTTTGAATCTCCAGCGAGATAAATTCTGCTTGTATCAACATACGGATTATGTTTTACATATTCTTTGATTGTATCCATCAAAATTTGAGTGTATCTCGAATTTCCGCTTCCATTTCCATTAGTTCCATCACCCTCATCCATCCAGTAAGTTGGCGACTGTACAGCCAGAACAAATGCTCCTTTTGTATCAGTTCCTCCTGCAGTAAAATATTTCTGAATTTCCTCTTTCGCAAGTGCCGAAGTTTCTGTACCCAAAATATCAATATCAGGATCTGTTCCACCTTCCCCTTGTCCATGAAGCCATATAATTAAAGGTTTTTTTACTCCTAATTTTAACTTTTCAGGCTCATAAGCCGCCATTTCCAGTTTTAGATTTTCTATTTTTTTAGTAATTGGGTTTTTATATTCTCCACTAAATGAACTTCTGTAATTAAACAATTCTGTATCAGCCGAAACTCTATTATTGATTACATCCTCTTTTTTACTGACCAAATAATCTTTCGCATCAATTGTAACTTTCCCCTCGATTTCCACAACATATTCTTTTACCCATTCATTAAAAAATTTCTGTCTGTTATAAGCAAAGGGCGAACCTTCATATTTTAAGGTATCAGGATTAAACTTATTTTCTAATTCAAGTGTAATAATTCCGGTATCAAAGGCTTTCTCTCCTTTCTTATCGGAAACATACACATTCATTACTTTTCGCTCGAATCCATTTGTTTTTATTTTCCAATCATTTTTATCAAGATTCGTAATTCTATAATCACCCATTTCCAAAATAACTTTGCTCACAGCAGGCCCGCTCTCAAAACCTTGTACAAAAATGCTAATTTTCTTTATCCCGTCATAATTTGATAAATCCACAGTTTTTTCACTCACTTTCACATTTCCAATTTTTTTCCTGCTAACTCTCTTTCTATTACCACGTATCGCCGCATTTCCAATTACTCCAGCAATTAGCATAATAAACAAAATTATTACTAGATTTTTTTTCATAAACAGCCACTCTCCTTATTTTTGGTATTTTTCAAAAAAAGCAGGAGTTAAAGACTCCCGCTAAAATTTTATTATTTATCAAGTTTTACCATTGTGTATGTTAATGCAAAACTTACTCCTGAAGCTGCTATTATCGAAATTAAGTATAAAGGCATTTGTGAATTTAAGAATAACAACATTCCTGGTACTACTGTAACTGCCATTCCAGAAGCCTTAAGTCCAAAAATTGAAGCTAAAAATCCACCTGTTGCTCCACCTGCAAGACCCATTAAGAAAGGTTTTCCTTTACCTTTAATCAAGTTCACCCCGTAAATTGCTGGTTCTGTAATTCCTAATGCTGCTGACAATGCTGATGGCAATGCTAATGCCTTTAATTTTGCATCTTTTGTCTTAATACCAACTGCTAGAACTGCTCCAAATTGTCCTGCTACAGCTGCTGATAATAATGGATTAAATGGATTGAATCCATCTTTTGCAAGTAATTGAATTTCCAAGAAGTTAAATATATGGTGTACTCCTGTTACGACTATTAGTTGCTGAAGTCCTCCAATTATTATTCCTGCTATTCCAAGCGGCAATTTTAAAATCCACTCTGTACCAATTAAAATATAATTTTCTAAACTGTGGAATACTGGACCAATAACAAATAATCCTAATGTACTCATTACTAAAAATACAATAAATGGCGTTAATAATAAATCTAATGCATCCGGAATAACTTTTCTTAATCTTTGCTCTAATTTTGCTCCTATCATACCTACGAATAATGCTGGTAAAACTGTTCCTTGATATCCAACTACTGGAATAAACTTAAAGAACATTATTGGATGTGCATCTCCTGATGCTACTTGATAAGCATTCGGTAAAGAACCGCTAATCAACATAGAACCTAATACAATTCCCAATACAGGCGATCCACCAAATACTTTAAATGCAGACCATGCAACTAACGCTGGTAAAATAATAAATGCTGTATCTGTTAATACTTGTGTATACATTAAAAAATTAGGATTTATACTTTCTGGCGTTGTTCCCATCAATTTTAATAAATTTTCATTTGTTAATAATCCACGAAGCCCCATAAATAAACCAGTTGCAACTAATACTGGTATAATTGGAACAAAAATATCTCCAAATGTTCTTGAAATTCTTTGGATAACACTCCCTTGTTTAGCTGCTTCTTTTTTCATATCGGATACTGAAGATTCACTTACTCCTCCAAGTCCTTGAACAGCTTCATACACTTTATTTACAGTCCCTGTTCCAAATATTATCTGAAACTGTCCTGAATTAAACATTGTTCCTTTTACTTTTTCAATATTATCTACCCTGTCCTTGTCGATTTTATCCTTGTCAACTACCATAATTCTAAGTCTTGTTGCACAATGTGCAAATGAACTTATATTTTCTTTTCCTCCAATAGCTTCTATCACTTCTTTAGCTATTTCTTCATAACTTTTTGCCATTTTTATCTCCTTCACAGTTTTTTTGAAAAAATTACATTAATTATACCTTATTTTTTTAAAAAGTCAATACCATTTTAGAAAAAACTATAACTTTAATTTGAATTATAATATTATATTAATTTAAAAATTATTTTTTTAATTTTTTTGCATATTTTTATAGAAAATAAAAACTACTATATTATTAATAAATACAGTAGTTTTATAAAATTTAGATTTTTAGTTCATTTCAAACTCGATATAGACAGTTTTTGAAATATTTAATTTCTTTGGAGAAATTACGATGTTTCTTCTTACTGAACTGTCTATTATTTCTTTATCAGATTTTTTTAACTGTTCTGTGTTATAATCTGCATTTCTATAATAATTGTAGTTGTAGTCTGTGTACGGTTGAATAACTCCGTATGATTTATCTGTTATTGTAACAGGATTTTTTAAGCTCAAGTCTGTTCTTCCTAAGATAACTTGCGCTTTTTTCAAGGCTTCCTTATAAGCATTTTCATAAAGTTCGTTTTCTAGTTGCTGTTTATTATCAATATCATATTCAATATTTCCATTTGTTCCGATACCAAGCTCATTTGCTACACTTATTATATTTCCTAAGTTTTTTAAATCCCTTGTTTCAACTTCAATTTCATGTGAAACTATCTGAATATTTTTTCTATTGTTTACATGCTTTTCAAGATTAATCTCCTTATTGTCATAACCTGAAATTTTTATTATTCCTGCTGGAATTCCAGCCTTGTTTAATTTTTGCTGTATTTCATTAAATTTGAACATTGCATTCTGATATGCCTGTTTATTTGTTGCATTTTGAGATTGAATAATAAAAATATATGTACCATTTTTATTTCTATTTAGTGAATAAATTTTTTCATCTGCAAGCACATTCATAAAATTTTTCAACATATCAAGTGAAATTTTATCAACTTCCACCGATAATTTTGTTTGATACTCTTTTTTCCCCTTATTTTCAACTACTGTATCCCAAATATACGATTCGTATGTAGAATATCCAATAGAAGAAATTTTATTGTATTTCGTACCAGTTTGAGCAAGAAGTCTCTTATATCTTTCTAGAATTTGTGAATTTTCAGCACTCGCCTTATCCAGATTTTCATTCTCAGTCTGAATCCTAAGATTTATTTTTGCTGAATTGGGAGCAATTTCCTTTTTAGAAATACCTCTAACTTGTATCCTTTTTCCAGTAACTTCACTATCTGAAAATGATAATACCGAAAAAATCATTATAAGTAACGTTATTATTTTTTTCATTTTAAAATTCCTTTCTAAAATTTAATTTTCTCTAAAAATTAAGATGTCACCTTTAGTGTATTTATAATTATCTAAATATAAAGTTATACTATTTTTGCTATTTCATTTCATTTCATACATAACTGATATATTTTGCACAAGTTTTAATGGTTTTGGAGTATAGTCAACTCTTGAGCTTCTGCTATCCTTTCGTAAAGATGTTGTCCCTGAATAAGCTGAGAATTTAGCATTTGAATATTCTGCCATCGGTGCTGCTGCCGCTTCATACTTTACTTCCCAGGCCTGATCAATTCTGTCAATCATTTTTTGCTGAAATTCCACATCTTCACTTACAATAATTGGTGTTCCTAATTTCATTTTACTGGAACGCAAAATGCTTTCTGCCTTCTGTTTTGTCTGATTATAGGCATCTTTGTACATTTCTGACTCAATTCTGTCTTTGTCTGACAAGTCAAAGTTAATTGAGCCGTTTATGTTTATTCCGTTATCATCAGCAATTGAAATTATTGTATTAAGTTCCTTTATATTCTTTGTTGTAAGCACAAACTCGTTTGTAACATAGTAGACATCTTTTCTTGAATTTTTGTTATCTGTTGTATAATTTTCCTTTATCGTATAATCACTCAAAATAATATCACTTTCAGGGATTCCAGCCGAAATCAGTTTTCTTCTTGAAGTATTAAGTTTGTTAAACACTTTATTTAAGGCTTGATCAACAGTTGTTCCATTTTCATTTATGTTAAAAGCAAATGTATTTTCATCAAAATTTTTCTGAATGCTTTGCAAATTATCCCCGTCTTCTAAGTCAATCAATGCTGAAATTTTGTTAAAATCTGTATTTTTTACTAGCATTGACATTGTCACATCATAAGAAGTTGGCTTTTTATCAGTTTTTTTAACAGTTTCATTTGGAACAGTTTTGACATCCAGAATATCTTCATCATCTTGATATTCGCTCCCTTTCCTATTGTAAAACGCCTTTGTTTCCAAATTCTCAAGCGATATTTTCCTAGCTCTCAATTCACTTTTAAACTTCTCAATCTTTTTATTAACCTCATTAGTTGTCTGGCTTAAATTACTCCCCTTTTCCTCAATCTTAAAATTAATTTTTGCCAAGTCTGGCATGACTTCCCTTTCTGCATTACCAGTAACACTTATCTTTCTGACAATATTCTCATTCGCACTAAACGAAAGTATGCTCATCAGTGAAAAAAGTGCAATTGCTATCTTTTTCATCTTTTTCCTCCATTTTATTTGTTATTTTAAAATTCTATATCTTTTATATAAGTATAGCATACATATATTAAAAGTAAATGAGGGTTTTTATTTTTATTTTAAAATAAAATTAATCAAAAGAATTAAAATTTTTTTGTTTTAATAAACCGACGGAGCTTTTATTTGTTCGACTACGACTGTTTGACGACGGAAAGGAGGAGTTTCGAAGTTGGGCAAATAAAAGTCGTAGTCTAGCCATAGGTGTTGCATAGCAATCTTGCCATACATTTTGATTCTTAGGATAAATCTTTATTGCAAGATAAGAATTTATGGCAATGAGCAATCCTACGAAAATAAAAAGAAAAAACATAATAATATGAAAAAATATTTATTAATTAAAATATATAAAAAATAATAAAAAATAATTTAATTTAATAATTACGAATTAGCTATTAAACAACCCTATTATGAAAATCTTGTATGGATACTTAAAAATTAGATTTACAAAGTTACCAAATTAATTATTATAGAATTTCATCTCTATTTTGCCTGTCACCTTTTTAACATCATTTAATTCTTTGTTATCTTGTATTAGATTAAATTCAATATTTGTATAAAGTACGCTTTGCAATATGTCACATAAATCAATTTCTTCTAAGTGAGATTTCTTAAAAAATATAAAAGACGAATTACAATCTAAAAAAATAAATTTATATCATTTTTTCAATATTTATGATATTATATAGAGTAAAGAATTAACAATAAAAATAACGAGGTGAAAAATGGCCACAAAATATAAATTTAATTATGGAAAATTTTTTAGAACTATTATTGTACTGCTTTGTTTAGTGGCATTAATAAGATTTGGAAAAGATGTTTTTGAACGTCACTTTTTTAACACTAGGCTTACAGTTATTCCTGATGTTATGAATCTTGACAAGAAAGATGCTGTTAAATATTTAAAAAAAGCTGGACTAAAAGTTAAAGTAATTAATTCCAAGACAGAAAAAGTACCGCTAGATACAGTTTATAACCAAGATCCACGTCCAGGCAAGGAAGTCAAGGTAAACAGAGTGATACGAATCTGGGTAAATAACGGAGAAGATGTAAAAGTTCCTAACATTATTGGATTAGAACTGCTTGAAGCAAGATCTCGGTTAAAAGGGCAGAATATTCAGATTGAAACGATTGATTATTACCCCTCTAACCAGAAATATAACACAATTTTGGGAGTTTATCCAAAACCAGGTACAAAACTTGAGATTAACCAAAAAATTTCGATACTGGTTTCTTCACAGCAAATGGTAGATCCATCGGTTATGCCGAATATAACAGGACTTGACTTAAACGATGCACGAGAATTGTTAAAACAAATTGGGCTTGATATTGGAAATATTTCACGTACAAGTGACCCAACATTGCCTGTAAATACAATTATTTCAACAAATCCTGCGGCTGGAACGAAAATTCAGAGAGGGCAAAAGGTATCAATTGTGTTAAATACTGGAGCAGCTCCAGCAAAACGTGAACGATCTACAGAAGAAATTATCAACCAATCTCAGGAAGAAATAGATAATCAGGAAATTGAGAAAATTATTGACAATACGATTAACAAAATGGAGCAACAAGGTACTGAACAACAGAAGAATAACGGAACCCCGCAATCTCCTCCACGTAATAATACACAAGGTGGCGGAAATAACAATTCTAATGAGGAAAGCACCGAATAGTTAATTAGTATTAAAAATTAAATTCTAAATCAATTTGAACATTACTTAACAAAAAAGACTTAGAAAGGAGATGGGAGTTATTTTGAATTTTTATTTTAAAATTTCTCCCAAATATTTTTATTAAAGGAAAAGTTATTAGAAAAATAAAGGGATTTTACTATGTTTTGGACGAAAATTCCAAAAATTTGAATGAAGAAAATATTTATGAATGTAAATTACGTGGAACTTTAAAAGTGAAAAATGATAAAATGAACTGTATTATTGGAGACTGTGTAGAATTTGACGAAAAGGAAAAAGTTATTGAAAAAATTGAAAAAAGAAAAAACTTTTTATATCGCCCACTGATTGCAAATATTGATTTTATCGCTATTTTATTTGCAATAAAAAGTCCAAATTTTGATTTTACAAATTTTCAGAAAATGCTCTTAAATGCAAATTCCCAAGATATTCCAGTTGTATTAATCTTATCCAAGATTGACTTAGTTTCAGAAGAAGAACTGGAAGAATTTTTAGCTAAATTTAGGCAAATTTTTAGAGATGCAATTTCTATTTTTCCGATTTCTACGCAAACAAATACTGGACTTACAGAATTAAAGCACTATATAAGCAAAAAGTCAGTTGTAATTTCAGGACCTTCAGGAGCCGGGAAATCGACACTTATCAACACCCTGATTGGAGAAAATCTACTAACTACAAATGATGTCAGCCAGAAAACAAAAAAAGGGCGGCATACAACAATAGAAAGCCGATTTTTTATGTCAGCACCACATTCGTATATAATAGACACTCCAGGATTTTCAACATTGGACTTTCCAAAACTGGAAGAAAAAAAAGAACTGGAAAAGTTATTTCCAGAATTTCTAGAATTTATTCCTAACTGCAAATTTCGAGACTGCATCCACGTGAACGAGCCAAACTGTGCAATTAAGGAAAATGTGGAAAATGGCAATATTTCAAAAGAACGGTATGATTTTTATTTATACTCACTTGAAAATATACAATTTTTAAAATACACTTAAATCCAACAATTAATTTAAAATAATTTAATTAAAGAAAAGAGCTGATTTTTATGGATAAAAAAATTATAATAGCACCTTCTCTGCTTGCTGCAGATTTTAGTAAATTAAAGGAAGAAATTACAGAAATGGAAAAACTGGGGGCAGAATATCTTCATTTAGATGTTATGGACGGAAATTTTGTACCAAATATCAGTTTTGGAGCGCCTGTTATTTCATCTTTAAGAAAGCATAGCAATCTTGTATTTGATGTACACTTGATGGTAAACGAACCAGATTACTTAATAGAAGATTTTGCACAATTCTCAGACATAATCACAGTCCATGCTGAAGCTGCAAAGCACTTGAACAGAACAATCCAGCTAATAAAATCTTTTGGAAAAAAAGTAGGAGTTGCATTAAATCCTTCTACTCCACTGGATGTTATAAAATATGATCTGGATAACATTGATATGGTGTTAATTATGACAGTAAATCCAGGATTTGGCGGACAGAAGTTCATTCCTGAAATGCTTCAAAAAATAAAAGACTTGCGAAAAATTAACCAAGATATTGATATTGAAGTGGATGGAGGAATCAACGCTGAAACTGGAAAACTGGTAAAAGAAGCTGGAGCAAATGTGTTAGTTGCAGGTTCATATATTTTTAGCGGAAATTATAAAGAAAAAATTGAATCTTTAAAATAATAATTTTAAAAAATAAATAAAGTTATGAAAAAGTCAGAAATAAAGCAAGAAAGGAACAATTAAAATGTATGAAAAAATAGAAAATCTATTAGACAAATTCTATAAAACATATTATAAAATTGAAGAAATAAATTTAAATCAGGTAATTAAATGCTTGACTACATCTGAACTTCATATTATTGAAGCGATTGGGGAAAATGAAATTACAATGAATGAACTGTCTGACAAACTTGGCATTACAATGGGAACAGCCTCAGTCGCAGTAAACAAATTAACAGACAAGCAATTTTTGGAACGTTCCCGATCAGATACCGACAGGCGTAAAGTTTTTGTAAAGTTGACTTCAAAAGGAAAAGTTGCGTTAAACTATCATGGAGATTTTCACTCAAATATTCTTGAAAAAATTACAGATGATATTCCATCCAAAAAATTAGAAACATTTATCGAGGTTTTTGAAACAATTGTAAAAAATCTTGATAAAGTCAAAAAAGATATTCAGCCTGAATCAATATTAAATTTTGAAAAAGGCGATTTATTACAAGTTTCTTCAATAAAAGGAAGTGTGGCAATCAGAAAATATTTAAATGAAAAAGGCGTTATGATAAAATCACTAATAAAAATTATAAATATTGATAAATATTTGATAACTTTACTCGTAGATGGGGATGAGAAAATTTTGAATATCGAAGATGCAGAAAATATTATGGTTAGGAAAAATGCTCTTTAAAATTGCGAGAAAGGGGTGAAATATGCTTTATTTAGATGGAATTGGAATTTCATTTTTGATAAAAGAGATAAAAGAAAAAATATTACGATATAAATTGACAAAAATTTTTCAATATGATAGAGTTTCATTTTCACTTTTTTTTGGAAAGAATAACTTGATTTTTCAAGTAAAGGACAATTCAACAATTTTTTACTTAAAAGACGAAAAAGATCCAAATACTGATTTTCAATCAAAATTTTTGTTATCACTAAAAAAATATTTACAAAATTCAATTTTAATAAATATTCGTCAGGAAGGTTTTGATAGAATTGTATATTTTGACTTTGAGAAGTTAAATCAGTTTGGAGATGTGGAAAAATACACATTAATTATTGAAATTATGGGAAAAGCGAGCAATATTTTCTTAACTAGCAAAGATAAAATTCTCTCTGCGCTTTATTTTACTTCAATTGATGTTGGAAACCGTGTTATTATGACAGGTGCAAGATATACTTTGCCATTTGAGGAAAAAAAGATTTCGCCACTTTATCTGGAAGATGAAAATTTTCCATTTGAAACTGAAACTTTTATGGAAAAAATCGAAGGTGTCGGACGTGCCTTTGCACTCGAGTGTTCACAAGATTACCACACTTTTAAAAAATATTTATCCAGCTATAAGCCAGTAATGTATGAAATCATAAATCGTGGAAAAATCCAGAAAGTGCTAACTTACAATGAATTTTATGAATTTAGGCAAAAGGAAAATATAAATTTAGAAAATGGCAGAAAATATTTTGAAACCTTAAATGATGGGTTAAACGCTTATTTTAAAACAACTATTACTTCCAACGTTATTAGTGAAAAAAAGAAAAACCTGCTAAAATACGTTGATTCACAAATAAAAAAATTCAAAAAAATTGAAAAAAATATAAAAGTTGACTTGAAAAAAAATGAAAACTTTGAAAAATATAAAAATATTGGGGATATCTTGGCAGCAAATATGCATCAGATAAAATATGGAATGAAAAAGATTACAGTTTTTGATTTTTATAATAATGAGGAAATTACGATAAATCTAGATCCACTTTTATCTCCAAATGATAATTTAAACTTTTATTACAATAAGTATAATAAAGGAAAACGTACAATTTTAGCCTTAGATTCGAGATTTTTAGATATTCAGAATGAAATAAGATATTTTGAGGAAATAAAAATGTTTATCGAAAAAGAAAATGATTTTATTGGAATTGAAGAAATTGAAAACGAACTGAATTTAACAAATAATGGACATAAATCAAAAAATAAAATTAAATTGAATAAACCAAAAAAACGTGATTTATTGTCGTTTGACTACAAAGGCTTTCAAATTTTTGTTGGAAGAAACAATAAGGAAAATGAGGAAATTTCCTTTTCAAAAGGACAACCGAATGACATTTGGTTGCACATAAAGGATATCCCTGGAAGTCATGTCCTTATTTTACGAAATAATCAAGAACTTCCAAATGATGTTCTTTTGCATGCCGCAAACCTTGCCTGTGAACATTCTAAAGCAAAAAAAGGCGACAAAGTTACTGTTGATTACTGTGAAAGAAAATTTGTAAAAAAAATAAAAAACAGTAAACCAGGAAATGTGATTTATACAAACTTCCACTCTTTATTAATTGATGTTCAATAATTTTTTTCTAAATAAACGATATTGTTTGACTGACTAACAGAAAAAATGTTTTTCAGACTTATTGACAAATACCAAAAACTGTTGTAAAATTAAGGTAGAGATATAATTAAGGAGGATAAATAAATGGCAAGTAAAACAGTTACTATGACAAATCCTACAGGATTACATACAAGACCAGGTGGAGTATTTGTTGCTAAAGCAAAAGAATTTGAAAGTTCAGTAGAAGTGGAAAACGAAGGAAAAAAAGTAAACGGAAAATCTTTATTGAAATTATTATCAATTGGAATTAAAAACGGTTCAGAAGTTACAGTTCATGCTGAAGGACCTGATGCTGATGAAGCAGTTGAAGTATTAGGAGAATTATTAGCAACTATCAGAGACTAATAAATTGTAGTAATTAAGTAAAATAAAAATATTGTTTTTTATAGATTTGTTATAGAAAATATGTTTTATTGAACTAGAAAAAAAGACTTTCTTATTTTTAAGATTGTCTTTTTTTTATTTATTATTTATTTTCAGACTAACTATTCTGTGAATTTATATTTTGGATTGTTTTGTTTACATAGATTCGAATATTAATTGCTACATTTTACCAATTTTCTTTTTATAAAGCAAGGGAAATCAGTCGCCATTTCCCTTGCAACCCTGGCTCGTCTAAGCATTTTTTTGAAATAAAATTGAAACTCGCTTTTTAACAAAAGTTATTACCAACTCTTTAAACTAATTAAAATTTAAAGAGTTTGAAAAAGCTCAGACAGTCAATTTCATTCCAAAAAAATCACGACATTCTATATTATAGTAAAACCGCTTTAAAATATAACTCAAAAGCTATGACTCTACCTGTTTATATAATTTTTAATAGTTTGATTTTAAAGGGGTTCGAGTATAAATTATAAAGATTATTATATTTAGATTTTAGGCTTTTACATTTGGAAAATATTATTAAATAGTGAATAGTATAAAATTTCCAAAATAAAAAAGCAGAAAAACTCCTAATTTATAAGAATTTTCCTGCGTAAATTATTTTTCAATTAATTACTATTATTTTTCGCTTCGTTTCTTTAATGCCGCTTTTATCCAGCCTGTAAACAATGGATGTGGACGATTTGGACGGCTTTTGAATTCTGGATGGTATTGTGAGGCTATGAAGTATGGGTGATTTTTTATTTCAATTACTTCCACATAATTCCCGTCTGGAGATAATCCTACAATATCCATTCCCGCCTTTTCAAATTCTTCTCTGAAAGCGTTGTTAAATTCGTATCTATGTCTGTGTCTTTCAGCAATCTGAGTTCTTCCATAAACTCTTGCAGCCAAACTGTCGTCTTTTAATATACATGGATATGCCCCAAGACGCATTGTTCCTCCCATATCTTTCAGACCTTTTTGCTCTTCCATAAGGCTTATAATTGGATATGAAGTGTCCTTTTCAAATTCTGTTGAAGTAGCACCTTTATAGCCAAGCACATTTCTTGCAAATTCTACACACGCCATTTGCATCCCAAGACAGATTCCAAAAAATGGAATGTTATTTTCCCTTGCAAATTTAATCGCTTCAACTTTTCCATCTACTCCTCTGTCACCAAATCCACCTGGCACTAAAATTCCATCATATTCAGCCAGTTTTTTCACATCAAATTCCCCAGCTTTAAAATAGTCAATTTCAACTTTTGTATCAAGATTAAACCCAGCATGCTCTATTGATTCATGAATACTTATGTAAGCATCCTTTAATTCAATGTATTTACCAACAACTGCTACTTTTACAAGCTTTTTAGGATTTTTGAATTTTTCCACCATTTTAGTCCATTCAGTCAGTAATGGCTTTTCATTTTTTATTTTAAAATGTTTACAGATTACATCGGCAAGTCCTAATTTTTCCATAGTTAATGGTATTTCATAAAGACTTTTAGCATCAAGTGATTCAATAACCGCCTCTTCATCAATATCACAGAAAAGCGAGATTTTTTTCTTAATATTTTCATCAACAGGATGTTCACTTCTCACTACAATCACATCTGGTGAGATTCCAAGCCCTTGAAGCATTTTTACGCTATGTTGTGTAGGTTTTGTCTTCAATTCTCCTGCTGCTTTTAAATAAGGTAATAATGTTACATGAATGTAAGCAATGTTCTCTCTTCCAACTTCTCTTTTCAACTGACGAATCGCTTCAATAAACGGATCACTTTCAATATCCCCAATTGTCCCACCAATCTCAGTAATTACAATATCGGAGTTATTCTCCTCAGCAGCTTTTATAACATTGTACTTAATTTCATCTGTCATGTGAGGTACAGTTTGTACAGTCCCTCCTAAAAATTCCCCACGACGCTCTTTTGCAATAATTTTTGACATAATTTTTCCAGTCGTCAAATTATTATACTTTGTCAAATTCTCATTGATAAATCTCTCATAATGCCCCAAATCCAAGTCAGTTTCTGCTCCGTCCTCTGTAACAAAAACTTCTCCATGCTGATAAGGACTCATAGTTCCTGGATCCACATTTATATATGGATCAAATTTCTGAATTGTTACTTTATATCCTCTCTCTTTTAGCAATCTTCCTAAAGAAGAAGCAACAATTCCTTTTCCAAGCGATGAAACAACTCCACCTGTGACAAAAATATATTTTGTCGTGTTATTTTGTCTATCCATTTTTCCTCCTATTTCTATTCTTATTTATTCAGTTTTAAATATTTTGGCAATTTTATAAAATATCACTTAATTTAGTAAACTATTATTTTTTAAACTATTCTATTAAATTTCTTTTTTCAATTTTTATATATGATGATTAATAACTATTTTTTCTCAATTTTATTTTAGTTAAATTAATTGTTTTAATTAAACTAAAAATGTCGTGATTTTTTTGAAATGAAATTGATTGTTTGAGCTTTTTCAAAATTTTTAGACTGTAATTAATTTAAGAAATTATAATAATATTTGTTAAAAAGCGAGTTTCAATTTTATTTCAAAAAAATTCTTAGACAAGCCGGGTTTGCAAAGGGGAGGGCGACTGTTCCCCTTTGCTTTAAAAAAGAAAAAATATTTATTAACAATATTTCATTTCACAAATTTTTAAAAATTTATTTTGTTGTTTTCCCACAAAAAAAGAGGAAAAAAAAAATTTTCACCTCTTTTAAACAAATTTTATTTATGTAAAACTCAAAAGGAATATCCCAAGTTTGGGAATAAACTTGAGATAGTCCAAATTAATTTTCATTTTTTATTTGTTATTATCTTACAGATCCAGCTTTGTAAGCTCCATTTGATCCAAATACGTTTCTAATTTTATCTTTGTAGTATTCTTTCATGTAGTCTTTTGCCGGTCCTACATATTTTCTAGGATCAAATTCTCCAGGATTTTTAGCGAATACTTCTCTGATTCCTGCTGTGAAAGCTAATCTTCCATCAGTATCTACGTTAATTTTAGCTACTGCTGATTTAGCGGCTTTTCTTAATTCTGAATCAGGGATACCAATTGCGTCTGCAATTTTTCCACCATATTGATTAATCATTTCAACAAATTGGTGTGGTACTGCTGATGAACCATGTAATACGATTGGGAATCCAGGTATTCTTTTTTCAATTTCTTCCAAGATATCCAATCTTAATTTAGGATCGTCTCCTGGTTTGAATTTGTGAGCTCCGTGAGAAGTTCCAATTGCGATTGCTAATGAATCAACTCCTGTTTTTGTTACGAAGTCTTCAACTTCATCAGGTTGAGTATAAACATGTTCTGCTGCTACTACATCGTCTTCGATTCCAGCTAAAACTCCTAATTCAGCTTCAACTGTAACATCGTGTTGATGAGCAAAATCAGCAACTTGTTTTGCTTCTGCAACGTTTTCATCGTAAGGGTGGTGAGATCCATCGTACATTACTGAAGAGAATCCGTATTCGATACAGTCTTTTGCTTCAGCAAAATTTGGACCATGATCTAAGTGCAATGCTACTGGAATGTCTGATCCTGATGCTTCTACATAAGCTGTTGCAGCTTTTGCAAGCCAAGGTAACATTTCTTTACCAATATATTTTCTTGCACCTGTTGATACTTGAAGAATTACTGGTGATCCTTCTTCAACGCACGCTTCGATAATTCCTTGTAATTGTTCCATGTTGTTAAAGTTAAAAGCAGGTACTGCGTAACCTTCTTTATTTGCTTTAGCAAACATTTCTTTAGTGTTGCTTAATCCTAAATCTTTAAAATGATATTTCATTTTACGCCTCCTAATATTTATTAATTAGATTAACTTCTTTAATTATATGTTATCAAATTTTCGTATAAAAATCAATAGAAAACAAAAAATAATGTTAAAAATAAGATATTTTTTTAATCTACTTTACTTAATTTATTTTACTTTGATTTATGAGGTCTTCCACTGTCATTCCTTTTCTAAGTACATTTTTATCTGTAAATCCTGGAATTCCTTCTATTCTACCACGTCTTGAAACTTGCCAAATTATCCACCTGTTCTCTTCTTCTATTTTAGGAAAATATTTATAATCTGTAATCCAAATTTTATTTTCAGAAAATTCACCTTTTATGTATGCATTATAAGTGTTATAATTCACATAGAAAATTACTCTTTTTTTATAATGTTTTTCAAGTTTTTCAACCATAACTCTCAAATGCTCAATTACATCTGTTTTTTTATATTTTTTCGTAGAAATTTCAAGATCAATAATTGGAGGTAATGTTTTCTCAGAATCAGGCACTTTACTTATATAAAAATCCGCTTGTGCTTCTCCACTGCTAGTCATTACAAAAAAATGATACGCTCCAACTACAAATCCATTTAACCTAGCGTTATTCCAATTATATAAAAAATCCGTATCAAGAAAATTCTGTCCTTCTGTCGCTTTTAAAATAATAAATTTATATTTTTTATCAACAAGAGTCCAATTCACTTTTTCCTGATGATGTGAAATATCCAGCCCCTGAACTTTATATCCAGCTAATTTCGCCAAAATATCATTATGATATAAATAACCACTAAGTTCTAGAAACCCCACTATACCTCCACCAATTATCATAATTACCAAAAATTTTATAAATTTTTCCATATTCTCTCCGTTCAGTTATTTAATAACAAAATTATTTTTAAAATTCTGAAATAACCTATTTTTATTATTGTACTTAATTTTAGAGCAATTTTTGACAGTTTAGGAAAAAATCAGATTAATATGATAGTTAATACGGTTATAGTGCTTTTGTTACTTTATAACTGTCATTCCACCCATATAAGGTACTAATACTTCTGGAACTTTTATAGTTCCGTCATCTTGCTGATAATTTTCCATAATTGCAAGCAATGTTCGTCCTACAGCAAGCCCAGATCCATTCAGAGTATGTACAAAATGGCTCTTTCCTGTTTCTTTTTCCCTGTATTTAATCATTGCACGTCTAGCTTGAAAGTCTTCTGTATTTGAGCAAGAAGAAATTTCTCTGTATTTTCCTTGACTTGGAACCCAAACTTCCAAGTCATAAGTTTTTGCCGCACTAAATCCTAAATCTCCACTGCAAAGTGCCAGTACCCTATATGGTAATTCCAGTTTTTGCAATATTTTTTCTGCACAATTTACCATTTTTTCAAGTTCATCGTAAGAAGTTTCAGGTTTTACAATTTTTACCATTTCCACTTTATTAAATTGGTGCTGTCTTATAAGACCCTTTAAATCACGCCCTCCAGAACCAGCTTCCTTTCTGAAGCAAGCTGTATATCCACAGTAATATTTAGGCAATTCCTCTTCATCCAGAATTTCACTGTTATGCAAGTTCGTAAGTGTAACTTCTGCTGTTGGAATCAAGTACATTTCATCGCCTTCAATTTTATAGGCATCATCAGCAAATTTTGGAAGCTGTCCTGTTCCTACCATCATTTCTCGTCTAACTAATTGTGGCGTAAAAATTTCCTCAAATCCATTTTCTCTAGTATGAACATCAATCATAAACGAAATCAATGCTCTTTCCAATCTTGCAGCTGCATTTTTATAAACTGTAAATCTTGAACCACCAAGTTTTGCCCCTCTTTCAAAATCCAAAATCCCTAATTCTACTCCTAGTTCATCATGTGATTTTATTTCAAAGTCAAACTCTCTTGGAGTTCCCCATTTTCTGACTTCTACATTATCATCTTCATCTTTTCCAACTGGAGTCGTATCACTTAATTTGTTTGGAATCGTATAAGCAAGTTCCAACTGCTTTTCATCAATTTCTGCTACCTTTTGGTCAAGTTCCTTAATTTTTGCACTGACAGTCTGCATTCTTGCAAGTAGTTCAGCAGGATCTTTTCCTTCCTGTTTATATTTTCCTATCAATGCACTTGATTCATTTCTTTCTTTCTTTAACATTTCCACTTCCTGAAGCAAATTTCTTCTATCTTCATCAAATTTCAGCAATGAATCTAAATCAAAGTCACTATTTCTATTTTTTAAATATTCTCTGACTTTATCGGCATTTTCCCTTATATATCTCATCTCTAGCATAACTCTATTTAATTCCTTTCTTAATTAATATGTCTATTTAATTTGTTTTTTACTATTAGCAATTTAGTAAATCTTTGTCTTAATATTACTTTGATTAACAATTTTATATTTCTAAACTTCCTTTTAACGTAAAGACATCATACGCCACGCCCTCTTTCACAATAATTAATCTTATAAAAACTAAAAACTTTAAAGATACTCATACAACACTTTTTTACTTTCACTTAAATTTTCAAAACCATAATTTTTACTAAATTCTATTTTTTTCACATTTTGAATATTATACTTTTCCACAATTTTATCATAATTTTCCACATAAATTTTTTTATAAAGCTCATCCACTTGATTTTCCACAAAATAGTTTAAGTTTTCCACATTTTCAAAATTTAGGAAAGTTGAATCAGATTTTGTGAAATAATTTATGATATTTTTTATTATCTCGTCTATTTTATCACGAATTTCGTTAAATTTTGAATCATTTTCAGTTTCAACTTTTTTTATCATTTTTTCTGCAAAAAAAGTTTTTACAAGTTTATTTGTATCTGTTGAAATTAATGAAAAGTTATATAAAATTTCAAAAAATTTATTTTTATCCCGATACAGCAGTTCATTTCCTAATTTTACAGCATAAATTGATTCTTTATTAAAAATACTTCTTCTAAATCCATCTATTAATTTTGGAAGTTCAACTTTGCTTAACCGTTCTATTTTTTTTGCTTTTTCCTTAAATGTTTCCAAAAATTGTTTGCTTATGATTTGTTTTACATTTTCATTTTTTTCGTTTTTACTAAAATAAATATATCCCAATTCTAGTATAAATGATGGTTCTTTAACTGTTATCTTAAAATTTTTGTCAAGCTGGAAATATTTTCGTTTTTCAAAATTATTTTTATATTTTAGAATAAATTGTGAAAAATTTTCTGTATTTAAAAATATATTTTCACTTTCCAGCTTTTTATTTTCATTCAAAATTTAATTCCTCCCTCCTGCTTTATTTTCTAATCTTTGTAAAAATTTTAATTTTTTTAATAATTACAATATTTTTTATATTTGATTTTATAACTTTTATTTTTAAAATTTTGTAAAATTTTAATTTCACCAAAACCTTAAATTCAATTTATTTTTCAACAATTTTAAATTCCATTTTCAAAATCATTAAATTTTCTATATTTTTATCAATTTTCACAATATCCTTTTCCGTTGTCAAAACATAATCATAATTTTGGGCTTTTTTCTTTATTTCCAAAATTTCTTCATTTGTGTAAACGTGATGATCTGTAAATTTTATTTCATCAATATTACTTGGATTTAATTTTTTTATTGTCTGATAAAATACAGCTGGATTTGCTATCGAAGAAAAAATCAGAACATTTTTATTTTTAATAATTTCTAATGGAAATTTTTCATTTTTTATATTGTTTTCATTATTTATTTTACCAAACTTTTTCCTATTTTCAAAATTTAATTTGTAAAAATAACTTTCTTCAAAAGTAGCAACAGAAATCGGTTTTTGATATTTTGCCAATCTTTCCTTAATTTTCGCAATTTCTTCTCTCGAAACATAATTACTTTTTGTAATAATAATTTCATCAGCTCTTTTTAAAGAGTCAAGTGATTCCCGCAATCGGCCTTTTGGCAAATAATAGTTCATTCCAAAAGGATTTGTTGCATCAATTAAAATTATATTTTTATTTTTTTTCAGTTTTCTATGTTGGAAACCATCGTCCATAATAATTGTTTCCACACCACATTTTTCTTTTAAAAAAGTTGCACCTTCGTAACGATTTTTACAAACTACGACAGGAATTTGAAAATTTAAGGCATGCAAATAGACTTCATCTCCTGATTCCTTTGAAGTGGCATAAATCTTTTTTTCATCCCGTACAAGCAGTAAATCAGTTTTCCGTTTTCCCTTGTAGCCTCGACTCAGAATTCCAACTTTTTTATTTTTTTCTAAATATTTTTGCATAAAATACTGCACAGCTGGTGTTTTCCCAGTCCCTCCTGCCACAATATTTCCAATGCAAATTATTTCCACTCCATCAACCTTTTTTTCTTTAAAAATATTCAAATCATAAAGTTTATTTCGTAAAAACACGATAAATCCATATATAATCGACAATAATTTCATTAATTTTTCCTCAGCTTAACTTTCTTAATTAGTTTTCTACCAGTTCTTTATAAATTGTTTCCAGCCGTCTAAATCTATTTTTTATTCCAGATTTTGAAATTTCCATTAAGTCTGCTAGTTCCTGTAGGGACATTTCCTGATTTTCTAGCCGAACTCTTGCTGTTTCGCTTAATACGTCTGTCAATTCTGAAAGCCCCATTTTTTCATCAATTACTTTTATCATGTGAATCTGCTTTTCAGAAGCGGACAGTTTTTTAGTTTCATTTGCTATTTCCCAGTTCATGTTTCTATTAATTTTATTCCGAATTTCCTTATTTATAGTAACTTCTTCAAATTCAAAAAACGAATTTATTCCCCCAATTAAAAAAATTATATCCAAAATGTCTTCTGAATTTCTTAAATAAACAAGACTCTTATTTTTTTTCTCCGTCTGAAAAACCTTTTTCCCCATCTGTTTAAACAAGTAATACAAATAAGTGGCAGAATCTTCACTATCCACAAAAAAATCCATTGCATAAGCTTTTTCTGGAGACTTTATATATCCACAGCTAAGAAAAAAACCTCTAATTATACCAGCCAGCTGTTTTTCATTTTCCACAACTGAAAAATTTTTGTGAAAGTATATTTTTTTTAAAAATGATTTGTATTCCTGCTGATTGTGCTGAGTGGGAAAAAGTATCACTTCATACATTTTGTGTGTTCCAAGACGTTTACTAATAACGTATTTTAGTTGAATTGGGATATTTGTTACTGCCCGTAAATTTGAATAAATTCTTTTAGCAAGCGAGACATTTTCAGTACTGAAATAAATTCCGTGTTCTGTAATTACATTCTTTGCAATAAAAATTCCAAAAAGCTCTGCATAAATAGTATCCTTATCTGTATTTTCTAAATTAAAGATTTCTCTTTTTACATTTGCTGAATATGACATTTTTCCCCCTCTCTTTATATTTTTTCTCTGTTCTTAAATTAAAGTTTTTGACTTTTTGCTGTTTATTATTGCTCTATTTTTATAAGACCTATACACTTGTTTACAAAATTTCGTTAAAATAAGGACTTTCAGACTTTTATTAATACTAAATCCCATTTAAAAATGAAAATAAATTTTTATAATAGGGTTGTTTAATAGATAATTTATAATCATTCAACTTTTTTCTTTTTTATTTTCGTAGGATTGCTCATTGCCGTAAAAACTTATCTTGCAGTAAAGGTTTATATCCTTTATTAAAAAAGTTTGTAATAAATTCGTTATTTAAATAGGGTTTAATAATTAAAACTACAACAAGGCTAATAATTTACTTTTCTAGGATTTCCTGATTTATCATAGTAAGTCCAAGTTCCTGTTCTTCTTCTACCTTTAATGCTTCCCTCAAATCCAAGGCTTCCATCTGTGTAATATCCTCTTACAGTTCCAGTTTCCCCATTCATATTTGCTTCATACAAAGGTCTTCCACTTTCGTAGTAAACATTCATTCTCCCATTTATTTCATCATTTACATAATTGATTTCAGATTTTTTACCTCCGTTAGCGTTCCATTCACTAAATAATCCATTTTTCTGTCCATTTGAATAGTTTCCTTGTGATTTTCTTGAACCGTTTTCGTAATACTCAGTCCAAGTTCCTGTCATTTTTCCATTCTCATAGTTCCCAACTGTTTCCTGAGACCCTGTTTTTCCATAATATGAAGAATAACGTCCATTTAACTGATCGTCTTTATATTGATATTTTTTCCAAACTTTTCCGTTTTCAGTATAAACTGTCCACTCTCCTTCTTTTTTTCCATTTTTATAATTTCCTATTGTAAATCTATTTCCGTTTGCATAAAATTCATCGTATTTCCCATTGAGCGTCCCATTGCTCAAATTAACAACGAGCCGTCTTCCGCCTTCTTCCATAATTCTGTACTCTCCACTTCCTGTCAGTTCATAAGTATTAGAATCAATTCTTTTTACATCACCCATACTCGAAGAACTAAGTTTCGACAACCTAACCTTCCCAAAATTTGTCCCATAATTTGCAAATACATCTTTTCCGTATGCAACTGCTGATAACATCATCATTCCAGCAATAAAAAATATTTTTTTGCTATTATTTCTTTTCATTTTCTCATCTCCTATTATTTTATAAAGTTTGTTTTTTTATTTTATCAATTCATCTTTTTACATTATAACAAATTTTTCTCATTTTTTAAACTAAATTATTGATTTTTCTGGTTCCAGCCTACATTATAAGCAAACTAGGCTTAATCAACATTATTAGTCCTAAAATTATCATTAAAATTCCACCAAACAGATTTACCCATTTAGAATATTTTGTAGTTAATTGCAGTTTATTTATGCTCATTAATGCAAATCCAAAAACTATTATATCGTCCACCATATAGCCAATTATGTAGATAAATGTGTAAAATTGTCTAGTCCAGAAAGGAACTTCGTTTATTTGAAGGATTTTTGTGTATGTTTGAGGAATTCCAACTGAACAGGCAAATTCTATTACGTTTACTGAAAGTGCCAATCCGATTATCGCAAGTGCTGTCAATAATGTAAATGGCTTGTTGGCAATATCCTTTATCTTTTTAGAAATCTTTGCCCTCTGTTCAAAATCTGTCACTTCACATTCTAGCGTATCCCCTTTTTTCAAGTAATTTCTAATAAAGAAAATCCCACCAGCAATTCCAATAATTCCAACAAGCGGAGTTACCCATTTATCCAGTCCCACAAAGTCCCAAGCATAAATCCACGCATTCAAAATAAAAAAGTACATGGCAGCTTCCGCAAAAATAAACAGCCCTGCCACACGAAACATTTTAACTTTATTTCCAACTGCAATCAAAGCCGTCAAAAATAATACCAGAACCCACATTGCACAAGGATTAAACCCGTCAATTGTTCCCAAAATCAACGACATTGTAAACAGCGAATAATTTGTCAAGTCAACAGTCTTATTAATAATTGGAATATTTACAAGAACTTGATTTTCAGCACCTTTCGTAAGTCCCGGCACTTCACATACCGTATCGCCTGTACAAACTACACCATTACTGCTCACATTGCCAGCCTGCCCACTTTCCAAATATTCCTTCAAAGTCAAAATTTTATCTTTAGTCTTTGCTGAATTTATCAAATTTTCAATTTCTTTTCCAGTCGTATCAGCTGTATTAAACCCTTGAATAATATGTCCGTCAATGTAAATAATCGGAGTTCCCTTCACAAGTTTCAACTTTGATGTTGCTTCATCAAAAAACGCTTTTTCCTCTTTGCTCTTGTCAATTTTATGCTCCACATATTCAAAATCATCCCTTTTAGTAGCTAATTCCTTCAAAAATTTCTCCAAATTTGCACAATTTTTACAGTCTTTTCTACCAAAGTACTCAATTTTTAATTTCTTTGACTGACTATTTCCATCAGAATAACCAATCTGACTTATACAAAATATACCAAAAAGCATAATCATCAACGCAAAAAATCTAGTTTTCTCTATCCCAATATTAAAATCTTTTCTCCAAAACATCTTTTTTCATACCTTTCTTTTTTATTTTTTATAAATAATTACTGTACTAACCGCATATTCTCTGCTATGCGAAATACTAATCTGAACTGTAAGCCCCTCTGCCTTCTCCTTTATCGCATTATAAAGCGTTACATAAGGTTTCCCCAGCTCATCATTCAAAATCTCAATATCACTTAGCGAAAACCCATACACCCCAGTCCCAAACGCTTTGGAAACCGCCTCTTTCGCAGCAAATCTCCCTGCATAGCTGGCATACGGATGCCTTTTTTTTTCAATATGCTCAATTTCTTTTTCCGTATAAACTTTCCTTTTAAAAAGGCTTGTCTGATTAATCGCTTTTTCAATTCGGGATATTTCAATAATATCTGTCCCAATACCGTATATTTCCATATTTCTCATCTTCCCTCATTTTCTATTTATTTAAAAACTAATTTTATGAATAATTATTTTTTTATTTATATAGCTATCTTTTTTTTAATAAAATTATTTATTATAATCAAATAAAAATGCTTAGACAAGCGGGGATTAGTGCATAGCACTTTCGCCAAAATCTTCAGATGTTATAATTTGAAGAAATTAAAACAACTAATATTGCGAAATAAAAGGGCATGGCGACTATTCCCCTTTGCTTTATAAAAAAAGAAAAAATATAAAAATAAAAGAATTAACTATTAATAACAAAAAATTTATGTTTTGCTATTGTTAGATTATACTACAAATTTTTAAAAATACAAAATTTCTATAATTTTAGTAGTTCAATTTTAAATGAGTTTACATATATTTTTTTCATTTTTCAAACATAGTCTAGCATAAATAACCCGTCGGAGCATTTTTCTATGCTGGCAAAACTGTTTGAGCATAGCGAGTTTTTTGTCAGTCGTAGACTAGCCATAGGTTATTGCGTAGCAATCTTGCCAAATATTTTGATTATCAGGATAAACCTTTACTGCAAGATAAGGTTTTGCGGCAATGAGCAATCCTACGAAAATAAAAAAGAAAAAACATAGTAATATGAAAAAATATTTATTAATCAAAATATCTAAAAAATAATTTAATTGAATAATTACGAATTTGCTATTAAACAACCTTATTATAAAAATTTATTTCTATTTCTAAATGGGATTTAGTATTAATATTTATTAAAAAAAAAACTCTACATAAGAAAAAATAATTCCTAATATAGAGATTTTTTTATTTGTTAAAATTTACTATTTCACTTTCACAATTTTCTTTTTCCCAGCCCTAATAATCATTCCGCTTTCGACATTTACATTTGCCTTAATATCTTTTATTGGCTCATCATTTATTTTGAATCCACCTTGTGAAATTAGCCTTCTTGCTTCACTTGTTCCTCCAAGTAATTTTGCTTCTTTTACAAGCAAGTCAATTACATTGATTTCTCCGTAAGGAATTTCTACTTCTGGCAATTTCACATCAAGATTTCTTTTACTGAATACATTTTCAAACCAGTCTCTTGCTTCCTTAGCGGCTTCTTCACCGTAGTAAATTTTTACAACTTCTGCTCCTAATTGCTTTTTGGCTTCCATTGGATGTAAACTTCCATTTGCGATTTGAGCCTTGATTTCTTCAATTTTTTCAAAAGGAACATCTGTTATCATTGTGTAGTAATTTTCCATTAATTCATCTGAAATTGACATGACTTTACCAAACATATCGTTAGGAGTGTCTTTTACACCAATGTAGTTTCCAAGTGATTTAGACATTTTTTCCACTCCGTCAAGCCCTACCAGAATCGGCATTATCATACAAACTTGCTGCTCCTGTCCAAAGTTTTTCTGTAAATCTCTTCCTCTTAGCAAATTAAATTTTTGTTCTGTTGCTCCCAATTCCACATCAGCCTTCAGTTCAACTGAATCGTATCCTTGTAAAATCGGATACATAAATTCAATCAATGAAACTGGTTTATTTTCAGTCAGCCTTTTTGAAAAATCTTCTCTCGAAATCATTTGCGATACAGTAAACTGTGACAATAAATTCAACGCATCTGAAAGTGATAATTTTTCAAGCCAGTCAGCATTATAAACAACTTTTATCTTATCCAAGTCCAATATCAATTTTACTTGATCTAAATACGTTTTTATATTTTCATTTACTTGCTCCTCTGACAACATCTTCCTAGTTTCAGATTTTCCAGTTGGATCCCCAATTCTCCCAGTAAAAGTCCCAATCAAAAACAGCACTTCATGACCCAAATCCTGAAACTGCTTCAATTTTCTCAAAGGTACAGCATGTCCCAAATGCAGCTCCGAACCTGTCGGGTCTATCCCTAATTTAATCCGTAGCGGAGTATTAGTTGAAATTGATTTTTCCAACTTTTTCTTAAATTCATTCTCATTAATTATTTCATCGCACCCACGGCTCAAAATATTAAATTGTCTTTCTACTTCATTTTTTACTTCTATTTCATTATTTCTATCTATGCTCATTTTTATTTTTTCTCCTTCTTCTGTTTTATTTTTTATCCATTCAATAACTTGATTTTATAAATATGCTACGTACTTCATAAAATAATATACGATTGGCAATACAAACAACGCACTGTCAAATCTATCTAAAAATCCACCATGTCCCAAAAGCAGATTTCCAGAATCTTTTACTTCCAACTCTCTTTTTATCTTAGATTCCACCAAATCTCCCAGTTCGGCAAAAATTCCTATTGCAAGTGCTAAAATAAAGGCTTTTCCTCCACTTATCGCTACATAATCATAATTTACTGAACAGTTTGAAGACAAAAAGGAAATTCCGCATACAAAATTTGCTATAAATAAATATATTTTATCAAAAAATAAAATTACTAAAAATACTCCTAAAATCCCTGCTATTGCACCTTCAATTGATTTTTTCGGACTGATTTTTGGTGCAAGCCTATGCTTAAATATTTTTCCGCCGATTGCCATTCCAATAAGGTAGGCTGAAATGTCACATGCCCAGATTAGCATAAATGTCATAACAACGAGAATATTTCCATTTGGAAATTCATATTTTATCAGTAAAATATGTGAAAACAAATATGAAACATAGATTATTCCAAACAAAGTATAGGAAATTTCTGCCATTGCATTTTGAATTTTCACCTTTAAAACCTGCCTTAAAGACAGAAGAATTATTGCAAATACAATAAATCCACCCATATCAAAGTTAATCTGTTTAAAAAGAGCAAATCTGAAATATGAAAAAATATTTTTTGAATTTTCCTGAAAATATATTGCAACTGGTAAAAATAGACCAAGTCCCATTCCAATCCTGCTTGCCACCTCAAATCCTTTATCCTTTAACATTTTATAAAATTCAAACAGCGACATTCCAGTTATTACAAGTGTAAATACTAGAAACATCACATTTCCCTTTAAAAATATCCATAAAAGGAAAGGTACAAATAACAAAATAATAAATAATCTACTTAACATTCAGTCCTCCGTATCTTCTATCCCTTTTATTAAAGGATAAAATTGCTTTATCTAATTCCTCTTCGTTAAAATCAGGCCAATAAACATCTGTTATATAAAACTCTGAATAGGCAACTTCCCAAAGCAGAAAATTACTTATTCTAAATTCTCCACTTGTTCTGATTACAAGTTCTGGATCTGGAATTTCTGGACGGTACATAAATTTAGAGAATTCTTCTTCTGTAATTTTTATATTTTCTAAACTTTCTTCTTTATCCACAAATCCGTTTACTGCTTTTTCCGTAACATTAAGACCGTTATTTTCATTATTAAACTGCTCTTTCGCTGTTATATTTGATTCAGACAAAAATTTAGTTTCCAAAACTTTATTCACAGCATCCGTAATTTCACGTCGTCCACCATAATTAAACGCTATATTAAAAACAATCTTATCACAATCTGCCAGATAATTTTCAGTTTCTTCAATTTTTTTTATCAATTTTTGTGAAATATTTTCCTTTGCTCCTGTAACAAGCAATTTTACGCCTTGTTTTTTTAAATTTTTCTTCTCTTTATCCAAATACTTTGCAAACAAGTCCATAAGCCCATTTACTTCCTTTTCAGGCCTCTTCCAGTTTTCAGTTGAAAATGCGTACACAGTCAAATATTTCACGCCAATGTTCCCAGCATACTTTAATATCTTTTCAAGACTGTTAGCCCCAGCCCTATGCCCTTCCAGCCGAATCTTTCCCCGCTCCTTAGCCCAACGTCCGTTTCCATCCATAATAATGGCAATGTGCCTAGGAATCACCAATTCATCTCTATCCATATTATCCCTTTCAAGATATTTTTTACATTTTTTAAAACATTATTGCTATAATTATAACAGCCAAATCATTATTTTTCAAGGTGTTTGTAAAATTATTACATAAAAAAGAAGCAGAATTTTCAAAATTCTACCCCTAACCATAATAAACCTTTCTAAAATAAAAATTATACATTAACAAATTTATTTCTATTTCTAAAAATTTAGTGAGAAATTTTTCTAAATTTGAAAAATATTTGTTTCGTTATCATAATATCTTCTTAGGAAGTTTTGCAATCTTTCACTTCCAGAATTTTTAAAAATTTCCTCAGGAACTCCTTCTTCTATGATTGTTCCAGCATCCATAAATACTATATAATCGGATATTTCCCTTGCAAACTGCATTTCATGGGTAACGATTATCATTGTCATGTTTTCTTTTACCATATCCTTTATAACTTTCAGAACTTCTCCAATAAGTTCAGGATCAAGTGCCGAAGTTGGCTCATCAAGCAAAATTACTTCTGGACTCATTGCAGCCGCTCTTGCGATTCCCACTCTTTGTTGCTGCCCTCCAGAAAGCTGATTCGGATAAAATTCGGCTTTATCTTTCAAGCCCACTTTTTCGAGCATTTTCAATCCGATTTCTGTTGCTTCGTTCCTATTCATTTTTTTTACAATTAAAAGACCTTCAATTACATTTTCCAAAGCAGTTTTGTTTTTGAATAAATTATAATTCTGAAAAACCATTGTCGTATTTTTTCTAAGCCTGTTTATATCTTTTTTATTTATTTTACTCAAGTCAAATGTTTCGTTTCCAAAAGTTATTGTTCCCGATGAAGCTGTTTCAAGAAAATTAAGGCTTCGTAAAAATGTTGATTTCCCCGATCCACTCGGTCCTATGATGCTTATTACCTGCCCTTTTTCTATTTTAAAGTTTATTCCTTTCAAAACTTCATTTTTTCCAAAAGACAATTTTAGATTTTCAACCTTTATCATTCTACAGTCCACCTACTCTCAATTTCTTTTCCACAATTCCCATGACTTTTTCCACAATTATACAAACAACCCAGTAAATTCCTGAAACTACGATATATGCTTCAAAAATATCCAGTCCTGAAGCTGAAATTATTTTTGCCTTTCCAATCATTTCCACAATTGAGACTGAAAAAGCAAGTGAGGAATCCTTTATCAAACTTATAAAAGTATTTCCAAAATTAGGAAAAGTTATTATAATCGCCTGTGGAAGCACAATTCTTCTCATTGCCTGCCATTTTGTCATTCCAATAGACAATGCAGCTTCAACTTGCCCTTTATCCACTGACTGAATTGCCGCCCTAAATGTTTCCGACAGATAACCTGATACATTTAAAATAAATGCCACGTAAACAAAGATAATCGCAGGAATATTATTCACATCTATATTAAATCCATACTTCAAATGTATGTAATCCAATATTTTCGGCAATCCATAATAGGCAAGGTAAATCTGAACTAAAAGAGGTGTCCCTCTTATAAAGGACACATAAATTGTAGCAAGCCTTGTCAGCACAGGAATTTTATTTATTCTCACAAGTGCGATAAAAAAACTGAGTATCAGCGAAAATATCATTGTAACAATTGCAATATTCAAAGTCATCGGCAATGCTTTCAGTATTTCTGGAATCGCTCTTACCATAAAGCCCCAGTTTAAAAAAGGTACATTATTATTCATTACTTTTCTCCTGTTTATAAATTATTTCGTATAATCTCCGCCAAACCATTTTTCTGATATTTTGGCAAGTGTTCCATCGGCTTTCATTTCAGCTAGTGCTTTATTTACTTTATTTTTCAATTCTTCGCTATCTTTTCTAAATGTGAAATATACAGGTGTTTTTGTTACAGGCTCTCCTACGATTTCTACAAGATTTCCTCTTTGCTTTGTGAAATATCCTACTGTTAATCTGTCATTTAAAGTAGCGTCTGCCTTTCCTTGTGCAATTTCTTCTAGTGCAATTGAAACATTTCCATCAAAATAAGCATAATTTATTTCCTTATTTTTGTCAAAATCAGTCAAAGTCTTGTTATAATTACTTCCTACTCCTGTCATAACTCTTTTACCTTTTAAATCCTCAAGTGTTTTAATATCAGTTCTTCCTTTTTTAACAATAATTTGAGCAGCTGATACTAAATAATCATCAGAGAAAGTATATTTTTTCTCTCTTTCAGGATTTTTAGCAATTTCATTTGCAATAAAGTCAAATTTTTTCGATTCCAGTCCTAAAAACATACTATCCCAAGGTGTAGGTACAAATTCTATATCTAAATTTGCCCTTTTCCCAATTTCTTCAACAACTTCCACATCATATCCAATTAATTTACCACTTCCATCAGTAAACGTAAATGGTGCATAAACTCCTTCTGTTCCAACTTTCACTTTTTGTTTTCCTTCACTACTCCCACTTTTACCATTTTCCTGTTTTCCTCCACAACTGATAAGAAATAGTCCTATCAATAAAATCCCTGTTAATTTTAAAATATTCTTCATGATTTTCCTCCCAAAATTTTTATATTTTTTATTATTTTTTAGATATTTTGATTAATAAATATTTTTTCATATTACTATATTTTTTCTTTTTTATTTTCGTAGGATTGCTCATTGCCGCAAATCCTTATCTTGCAGTAAAGGTTTATCCTGATAATCAAAATATTTGGCAAGATTGCTACGCAATAACCTATGGCTAGTCTACGACATTTTTCTACACTGACAAAAAACTCGCTATGCTCAGACAGTTTTGCCAGTGCAAAAAAATGCTCCGACGGACTATTTATGCTGGACTTTATTTAAAAAATGAAAATTATATTTTAATTATTTGAAAATATTAGGTTTATATCATTTATAAAAAAGTTTGTAATAAATTCGTTATTTAAATCGAGTTTAGTATAAAATTAAATTTTTAACTATTTCGCATAATCTCCGCCAAACCATTTTTCTGATATTTTAGCAAGCGTTCCGTCAGCTCTCATTTCAGAAAGTGCTTTGTTCACTTCATTTCTTAATTCTTCGCTATCTTTTCTAAATAGGAAAAATGTTGGTGTTGTACTCAAAGGCTCCCCTACCAGTTGAACTTTATCTCCTTGCTGTTTTTTATAGTAACTTACCACAAGTCTATCGCTCAATGTTGCATCCGCTTTTCCTTGTGCTATTTCTACCAATGTCAATGTAATTCCGCCATCAAAATAATTAAGATCTATCTTTTTAGCAGCTGTTTTATTATATTCCTCAACAGTTTTTGAATAATTGCTTCCAACTGCTGAAATTACTCTTTTACCTTCCAGATCCTTCAAAGTCTTTATGTTATTCTCTCCCTCTTTTACAATAATCTGAGCAGCTGAAACTAAATATTTATCAGAAAAAATATATTTTTCTTCTCTTTCCTTAGTTTTTTCAATTTCATTGGCAATAATGTCATATCTTTTTGACTCTAACCCCAAAAATATACTATCCCAAGGAACAGTTGTAAATTCAATATCTGCATTTATTCTTTTTCCAACTTCCTGAATAACCTCAACATCATATCCTGTCAATTTCCCACTACTTTCATCTTTAAACGAAAATGGTGCATAAACTCCATCTGTCCCTACTTTTATAACCCTTTTTTTCCCAGCATTCGCTTTATTTCCGCAAGATACCGCTAAAATAAGTAATAACAAGACTCCTAGCAATAATTTAATTTTTCTCATTCCAAGACCTCCAAAAATAAATATTTTTTAAAGAAAAAAGCCGAATAAGATTATCCGGCTTTCTAAGATGCAATCTCATTTTTTCAATTTATTCACTTTAAAATGAGTTTACATCTAAAATTATTTTTCAATTAATTTTAAAATAAACTCTACAAATTCATACACATTATCATATCTAATTTTTTGTCTTTTTTTATAATATTTTCCATTTTTACAACTCTCTTTCACAATTATATTTGTATATAAAAGCATTATACTATAAAAATTTTAATTTGTAAAGTTTTATTTTGTACATACATTTATTTTGGATTAATAAGTATTTTGTCTTATTTTATCCGATTATAACTATTTCTATATATCCGTAAGGTTTCTTTGACAATTTAAATTAATTTTCAAATTATATCAAACTAATAATCCTAAATTAATCTGAAACTGAATAATACTGCTATTTCTGATATAATCGAACATAGTCAATCTCTGTAGTTTGAACTGGGAACGGAGAATTCTCAGAAGGCGGATTCAAACCTGGTTCCCATTCCACGTAGTCATTAAAAATGAAATGCCATTTATCGTTCTCAAACCCTTGCTTAACTAATGCAGAAGGAATATTCAGTTTACTAAAGTCTTCATCTGGCATAGTAGAAAGATAATTGCCATATTGATCATATCTAGTATTGTCAACTACACTGATACGTTGAGCATCCTTAATACGGTAATGAACCACAGGAATCATTCTTCCATCCATATAATAACGTACTTTTGTTCCATCAAACTCAATTGCCCAGACATGCCATTCATGTGTCAGTGACGTAGTATGTCCACCAACAATATTTTCTAAACGGTGCGTAAATCCACGCGGTGTCCACTCGTGATTGACTTGGCTGTAATAACAGCTGATATTAGTTGCAGGCCATGCATAACTAGGAGTACTTGCAAACCATTCCAAAATTAATAGTGAACCATAAGGAGCACTTCCACCTGGATTTTTACAGATAGGCGTATCCACATCATTTTGCTGTTTCTGCATCCAAAGAGCTGTACGCATTCCTTGCAGACGATTCCAGTTCATTTTGGCACGTATTTCTGCACGGAATGGCTTAGAGGCGTCCACAAGCTTATTAGATTCCAGCCTACCGCTTGAATACTGGGTAACCTTACCTGCAGGACATACACCTGTTGTTGCATTCGCATCAGTTAACGGATCCCCTCTTCTATCAACACAATGACGGTGTGTAGTAATTCTGACATAATCTCCATCTACAAGACTGACATTATTGTGTAAATAAGACAAGTGGCTGTTCAGATGATTAATAGCCCTTTTGCTTTGCCAATCAGAAGGAATATTTCCATCTTTAAATTCCCAGCATTTCACGCTCTTCCATTGTCCTGAAGCATCTGTAGCGCTGCTGCATCCATTTGTTAATGGCCCTGGCCCAGGTGCTGGCTGATTATTTATAAATCTTCGAATTACATCTACTGTCTTTTTTTCTGTACCGTCTGCTTTCCAAATCCCAAAATAATTTTCAGGGTCTGCAGCATCCAGTATATCAGGCCGTCCGTTATTATCAGCGTCAATATTCGCATCAGGAATACCGTCTCCATTTGTATCAATATTTACATCAAGCCATCCATCTCCATTACTGTCTCTATCCACTACTCCTGAAGCAATATAAGGCTTTTTGTCTTTTGCCTGATACAAAATAAGAGGTCCAAATATATTTGATTTTTGATACCATCCTAAAATTTGGCTTATTACATTAGCCTGTTTTGTTTCATCAACTCCAGGATAAGCAGCATCCAGCCCTACTTCTGATGGCCATATTTTTTTATTTCCATCTCCATTATCTGACATTATCTGATATAATGTTTTTTCTCCTCCACCAGGTGCCACAACATCACCTATCATATTTGCCCAGCCATTATCCCTAAATACTCTGGCATAAATTCCATAAGGATGATGCGATACACCATCAAAATATCCTTTTGCCCCAGATATATACATTCTTTCTAAAAATTCCATAGGTCCGATATACCCTGTTGAACTATTGCTGTTTCCTACCGTCATTCCACCAGCCATAATATTTACATCATCATAAGCATTATGTGCTGCCGTATATGCTATTTTCAGCAGATGAGTATAATGTTCAGGATTTGGTCTAGGATTTTGAATCGTATCATGCCAAAATTCTGGATTTCCTGGTTCATTCCAAAATTCATAGTCGATTACTCCCTGTGAAGCATATCTTTTTACCAATGCACTTACAAAATTTGAAAAATCACTGTCATACTGTGGAAGCGGAGCAAATGATGCTACCCAAATCTTTCTTGCATTTAATGCATTTTTTTCAGCGGCAGAAAGTTTGTCTGCTCCTGTTGCCCATTCAGGAGCCCCACTTATTTGCATTAAAACTCTTAAGTTATATTTTTTTGCAAGAGCAACAGCATCATCTATATCCTGCCAATCATATCTTCCGTTTTTTGAAGATTGGATTCTATGCCACGAAGCTGTGATTCTTACCCATTGAAATCCTACCCTCGCTATTTTGGAATAAGAGTCTTCGGCTTCCCTAAGATTACTTCTCCAAAAAGGGTTGACAGGCTGTATTCCAATTCCTTTCACATTATGAACTTTTTGTTCATCTTTTTTTTGCTTTTTAGGATTAGAATCCTTATCCTTGCCACCATTTTGAGATCCAGAGTTATTATCTCCGCCATCTCCATTCTGAGGTCTTGAACTATCGCCATTACCTCCACCGCCGTGATGTCGTCCACCGCCGATAATCGCTCCAACAGCAGAAGCCCCTGCTACACCTCCAATAATAGGTCCTACAGGAACTTTTCCTCCTATGCTGCCTCCTAATGAACCTATATTTACTTTTGGCTGTGTAATATTTCCTATAATATTATCACTAGTTTTTTTTGTTATCTCTGAACAACTTAATACAACTGACTCATAACTTTCTGAATCATTCAAAAAATCTTTATTTAGATTAATTATTTTAACTATATTTGAACATTTTAAAGTTATTTCTTTTAAACTTGCTGTTTGATTTTCTACAGACTTTTCAGATGCATTTGAACATTTTAATACAACATCATTTGAACTATCGCTATCTGATAACGGCATTTCTGTTTTATTTATTTTTTTTACTATAGTTGAACATTTTAACTGTACTCCGTTGATTTTTGTTATTTTATCAGTTTGAGATAATTCGCTAGCGTTAATTATTTTAACTATATTTGAACATTTTAACATTCTTTCATTCAGATTCTGGTTTTTCTCTGTTTCATCTACTGTATTTTCACCTGCATTTAAACATTCCAGCAATATATCTTTAGAATTAATTTTATTTGTTGTAACCGTATTTTCACTACTATTTTCAAAATTTAAGCATTTTAAAAATATATTATTGCCATTATTATCAGTTATTTCAGTTCCTTGCGCACTTTCTCCCGCTATATTTAAACATTTCAACAATATCTCATTACCCAATTTCACTTCATTTACTGAAGAAGATAAATTACCTGTACTTTCAGCCATTATCGAAAAACTCATAAAAATTAGAAGTAGCCCAGCAATTATAAATCTTTTCATTTTCTATCACCTTTCCCAAATTAATGTTTCAACTTCACATTGTAGTCAGATTTCTTCTTTTTAGAAAACCTGTAATTTTATAATCTGTTAAAACTTAGATTATTGATTATATCTATGGAATCTTCTTCAGATACAGTTTTAGTATTTTCTTTTTTCATCTCATCTTCAAAGTATTTTTCCCTTTTTACAGTACCTTTTTTTAAAGTTGAAACTGTATTTGTATTACTTTTTCCTTTCAAATTACTAGATATATCTATCCTGTCTTCTTCTGGTATATCGTTATAATTATTATGGCCTGCCACTCTAACTTCCTTTATTTCATTTTCCAAAGATCTCAGTTTTTTTGCAGAACTTCTTTTAAAAGTTAAAACTTCATTACTTTTGTTTTTCAAATTGCCAGCTATATTTATTCTGTCTTCTTCTGGTATATTATAGGTATATGCTGCTGTTTTAACTTCTTTTATTTTGGGTTTATTTTTTATACTTCCTAATCTATATCCTACTCTTATACCAAATGTATCAATTTTACCTTTAGTTTTTATAGGATTGACTGTATCTTTTGGCTGATATTTAAAATTTGACCTTTCGTAAAGGGCTTCTATAGAAACTGGCCCTAATTCCGTACCTAATCCTCCAGCGTAGTAAAGACCGCCACGAAGATCTTTCTTGTTAAAGTTTTCTTCCTTTATTTCACCATGTACATATCCTATTCGTCCAACAGCATAAATAAGATTATTTCCTTTATTATTTACTAAGTTAATTTTTGTTGTAGCATAAGCGGGATAGGTTCTTAAAACATGTTTTTGATTTTTATCATTAAAAAAAGCCGTAATATCATAGAATTTTTGTTCAACGCCTAGACCTAATTCAACAACTCCCTGATTATCAAATAAATATTCCAAGCCAACAACGGGCATTTTTTTTATATCAAAATCAGATTTTGCAGACTGCCATTTATTATTTTTCATTCCTGTTCCCAAAAATTTCTCTGGCTGGACATTGTATCTGTTCTTAAAATTATATCCTGCATTTAATCTAAGTTCTCCGCCATTCCATTTTCTTTTCTGAATTTTATCCGTAGTGTATTGCATATCTCCTGTTTTAGCAAAAATATCAGTTCTAAAAGGATCAAATGGTACAGTTTCATTTTTTTTCTTTGGTAAATTTTTTGTATTTCCGATACTATATCCTATTCTTATACCAACAGTATTTATATTGTCTTTCGTCTTTTTAAAATTATTTAGAGTACTTATATTATTTCTGTTTATATTACCTAAATTTACTTTGTCATATCGTAAATTTGATCTTTCATACAATGCTTCAATTGAAATGGGACCAACTTGAGTCCCTAGACCACCCGCATAATAAAGTCCACCACGAAAATTTTTATCGGTCAAATCTTCTTTATTGTCTCTTCCAGCTTTAGCCCTGACATATCCTGCTCTTCCGATAAGATAAACGAGATCATTTCCTTCTTTAGAAGTTATTAAATTATATTTACTTGTTAAGTACATTGGTGTTATTTCATACATTTTCATTTCATTCTTATTTTTTAAAGCTGAAGATTTTACAGAAAACTTACGTTCCGCACCAATTCCTAATTCAAGTTTTCCCTGATTGTCAAACAGCCACTCTATTCCTGCAATGGGACCATTTTTAAATTTATAGTCATAAGTAGTATTCGACAAACCTTTCTGATGTTTAGTTAAATCATTTTTATATGCCCTGTCAAAGTCCCAGCCCCCATTTATCTTTATTTCCTGAGCCATTGCAGTTGCTGCTGACAGCATCATTGTACTTAAAATACGTAATTTTTTCATAATTCTGTTCTCCCTTAATTTTGCAAATCTCTTTTTTATAATTTAATATCCGAACATTTAGAAAAAATTATAAAAAAATAAAAATTATAATGCTTTGACTAAAATATCTCTTTCTTAACTAAGTATATTTTACTAAATTTCTTAGGTTTTTTCAAGAAAAAAAAATAATATAAGGGCATCATATAATTAAGCACAAATCTTAATTTTATCTAGTTTAGGTTAATTTTGAAAAAGTTTAGGATATAAATAATAAAAACTTGACACTTAAACAATATGACTCCCCTGCTTAAATGCATACTAAACAATGTCAGAAAAAATAAATAAAATAATAAAAATTAAATGAACTTAGAGTTCCGAAACTATAATCATTCGTTATTTTTAAGTTAATGTTAAAACTATTATATGATAAATTGAAATGTTTAAAAATAGAGAGAAAACCATTTTTTATTTATTGATGGCTTTCTCTTTTTGATTTTTTGAGATTGTTTTTTCCAGTTTTTTGAAAGGTTATTTATTTTTTTGATTCAATATATACTCGTAGTATTCCTTATATTTTTTTCCTATATTTAGCAAATCCCGCTCTACAGCAATATTATAGGCTGTTTCTGTAATTTCATTCAAGTTTTCCACATTGTTATCCACAATATTTCTTATTTTTTCACAAAATTCTTCGTTAGTCCTAGCCTTAAAGCAAGTTTTTCCATCTTCCAGCCAGTCTTCATACACTGGAATATCTCTCACTACAAGCGGTAATTTTGCTGAAAGCGCTTCCAGCACCACAATTCCTTCGTTTTCTTCGTAAGTCATAAATAAAAAGGCTTTTGCAGCACTAAATGCTCCAATTAAAATATCTTTATCGACATATCCTGGAAAAATTAGATTTTTTGGTGGATTTTCAATGATTTTCTGTATTTTGTCAGGAAGCATTGATTTTACGCTTGACGATCCAAACCAAAGAAATTGATAGTCACTGCATTCCTGTGCCACTTTTACAAAATCTTTTATCCCTTTTCTCTCAAAAGGCAGTCCAGCTGTTATAATTAAGGGTTTATTTATGTCATACACTGATTTATATTCATTTAAAAATTTTTCTTTTAAAACTTCATTTTTATTAAATTTATTTATATTTACACCGTTTGAAATTACTCTAATTTCTTTTTCTTTTTCTAAATATTTTGATTTTATAAGATTTTTTGTATATTCTGACGGAGAAATCAAATAATCTGCTTCATTATATAATTTCTTTGTCCAGAATTTTATAATTGGCGACAAGACATAACTTCCTTTTATACTTCCTCGAAAATCTTCATAAGTTGTATGTGTATGATAAATTACAGGCTTCCCTTTTTTCTTTGCCTGTTTTAATACTTCATAAGATTTTAGTGCAACTGTATTTATATGTGCCAAATCATAATCATCTTCAGGATCCTGCGTAACTTCAATATTATTTGCTCCAAGGGCTTCTACCTGATGATTTAAGGCTTGTCCAACGCCGGATTTGCTGAAGGAACTTTTCCCCTCTGAATATAGTAAAACTTTCACGACTATCATACTCCTCTATTGTTTTTTTATAAACTGCTTCTACACGTTCCCCAAATTTTTGTGCCGTATAATCCTGTGAAGCAACAAAAGCGTTTTCAATAATTTTTTCCCTGAATTCCTTATCTTCCTTTAAAAGCATTATAGAATCAATAAACTCCTCTTCAGTTTTATAAACAAGCCCCGCTTCATTTTTTACAAGCAAGTCTTCCAGATTCAAGTCATATCTTGCTACAACAGGCGTTTTAGCAGCCATTGCCTCTACAAATGTAAGCCCCTGCGTTTCTGATATACTCGCATTTAAAAACACATCTCCCATCTGATAATAGGCAGCAACTTTATCATGTGGCACTTCTCCTGTAAAAATGACCCTATCCGATATACCAAGAGTTTCAGCCTGATTCTTCAAGTCATCTAAAATTCTTCCACGTCCAACAATCATAAATTTAAAATTTTCGTCCTTAATTTTAGAGAACATATCAATTAACATATCAATACTCTTCTCTTCAGCAATTCGCCCTATATAGACGCAAAGAAAATCATTATCTTCTATTCCAAAATTTTCCCTCATAAATTCCAAATCTTCATCAGAATAATTTCCACGATAAAATTTATCTAACTCCAGTCCAGTTGGAATAATATTCATTGTTTGATCAACACCATAAGAATACAAAATATCCTCAACTTTCCGCGTTGGTACAATCAATCCATTGCATTTCTCACAATAAAACTTACTAATTGCAGCCGCAATCTTCTTCCCAGCCGAAACAAATCGTGAACCAAAAATATAATGTGTATAATATTCATATAACGTATGATATGTATGAACAAGCGGTATTTCAAGATTAATCGCAGCAAATCTTGCAAATGTCCCTACACCCCATTCTGTCTGAGAATGAATAATATCTAAATCCAGTCTCTTTATTTTCTTTATTATTTTTGAAGAATAAATCATTCCTAGACGATACTGAGGCAATGGTTTAAATTCCATACTTGGTATTCTCAAAACATTAGGCTCCACTTGAGGCGCATCAGGATCAGTTGTAGTAATAATATACACTTTATGTCCCAATTTTCTAAGTTCCTTCTCAAGCGTCATAATTGAACTCACAACCCCATTTACCTGAGGTCTATATGTATCTGTAAATATTCCTATTCTCATTTTTACATTTCTCCTTCTATAGTAAAACCCTCTTTCAAATTTTATTTTTTCCCTTTAATAATCTACCATTTCCCTAAAATTTTTTAAGTTTTAGGAATTTCCAAAAAGAACTTCCCTATTTTCCCCATTCTATAATCTTTCATAAGCCTTCTCGAAATAATTTCATAATTATGTTCATCATTTTTAGAAACACCAAGCCGTTTTTCCAAAATTTGCAGTATCTTATGGTTTTCCATTCCAAAAATTTCCTCATCAGTTATGTATTCTTCCAAATTATACACTTTTACAAGATTTTCAATTTTTCCCAAATCCTTTAATTTATCTAAAAATTTAACTGCAATATGCTCCAATTGCAGTACGTTATCCTTTATCGAACCAGTAATTGCTAAATTATAAGCCACTTCATCATCTTCAAACTTTGGCCATAAAACTCCTGGCGTATCCAGAAGCTCTAATTTCTCATCAATTTTTATCCATTGCTTTCCACGTGTAAATCCTGGTGTATTACCCACTCTTGCCTTATTTTTATTCACAAATTTATTAATAAATTTAGATTTCCCAACATTAGGAATCCCAACAATCATGGCTCTTACTTCAGTTTTACGAAGCCCCTTTTTTTTCATTTTTTCCAATTTTTCCGCATAAATTTTGTCTGTAATTTTTCGCAGTTCATTAAAATTAGTCCCTTTTTCCACACTCAAAGCTACAAAATAATCAGATAAATTATTTTCCAGAAAATAATCTTCCCAAACCTTCAATTCCTTATTGTCAATTAAATCAACCTTATTCAGTACAATAATCTTTTTCTTATTATTTGCCAACTTTGAGATATCTGGATTTTTACTAGAAATCGGAATTCTTGCATCTAAAATCTCAATTACAATATCAATTATTTTGAGATTTTCGACAATTAAATCCTTTGTTTTTTTCATATGCCCCGGATACCAGTTTATATTCATTCTTTCATTTTCTCCATTTTCTCTCTAAATTTTTATTTTTAATCCTAAAATTAAGTTTAATTTTAAAATTAAAGATAAAAACTCAATATTATTAAATTTTTCTATCCATTCATTCAACTAATACTAAATCCGATTTAAAAATAGGAATAAATTTTATAATAGGGTTGTTTGAAGGTTAATTCATAATTATTCAATTAAATTATTTTTTATTGTTTTTTTGATATTTTGATTAATAAATATTTTATTATATTACTATATTTTTTCTTTTTTATTTTCACAGGATTGCTCATTGCAACAAAACCTTATCTTGCAGTAAAGGTTTATCCTAATAAATAAAATTGTGGCAAGATTGCTACGCAATAACCTATGGCTAGTCTACGACATTTTTCTGCACTGACAGATTAATTTATACTAGATTCTGTTTAAAAAGTGAAAATTATGTTTTAATTATTGAAAAATATTAAGTTTTGTCTTTTAATTAAAAAAATTTTTAATAAATTCGTCGTAATATATCATATAGTCTATGTTTAATTTGTTTAATAATCGTTTCTTCATTTTTATTTTAATTAAAACGATTATTATAAACAAATTTAAAACGTCGTGATTTTTTTGAAATAAAATTGATTGTTTGAGCTTTTTCTAAACTTTTAAATTATAATTGGTTTAAGAATTTATAATAACTTTTATTAAAAAGCGAGTTTCAATTTTATTTCAAAAAAATTCTTAGACAAGCCGGGTTTGCAAAGGGGATGGCGACTGTTCCCCTTTGCTTTATAAAAAAGAAAAAACATATAAATTATAGAAAAAATATTTATTAACAACAAATCATTAAAAAAATATATTTTTATTGATTTTTTAAATAAATACCATCATCATTTATTGCCCTTATAAATAAAACAATTTCTCCCTTAATTGGCTTTTCCTCCAACTTTTCTATAATTTCAGAAACATTTCCACGAATTATTTCTTCATAGATTTTGGTAAGTTCCCTTGTAATTACAACGTAACGTTCTCCCAGATATTCTTTTATATCTTTTAAAGTTTTTAAAATTCTGTTAGGTGATTCCAAAATTACAATTGTCCGCTCTTCTTCCTTTAATTTATTGAAAAGTGTCTGTCTGCCTTTTTTCTTTGGTAAAAAGCCTTCGTATGCCATTCTTCGCATATCCAGCCCTGAAATACTTGCACCTGTAACAATTGATGAAGCTCCTGGTATTCCAACGACTTTTATTTCAGATTTTAAAATTTCATTTACTAACTCAAAGCCTGGATCTGAAATACACGGCGTTCCAGCATCTGTTACAAGTGCAATTTTTTTTTCATCTTTTAAAAGATTAATAATATTTGTAATTTGATGAAGTTTATTATGTTCATGGTATTGGTACACCGTTTTTTCTATTTCATAATGGGAAAGAAGTTTTTTAGTTACTCTTGTATCTTCTGCAAAAATATAATCAACTTCCTTCAAAACTTTTATTGCTCTAAAAGTTATGTCTTCTAAATTTCCAATTGGCGTACCAACAACATAAAACATATATATCTCCTAATTTTAATTTCTTTTATTAATTTTGATAACGGTTATTTTCTTTTTCCTGTTCCACTTATTTTTTTATTCATTTCTTCGATTGCTCTTTTTAACTGAACATCTCCAGCTGAAATAATTTTAGCGGCTTCTTCTTTACCTTTATCTTTTATAATAATGTCTTCTATTTCTTTTTCTCTATTTTTTCTAGCTTGCTCACTATCGTTTGCATACCCTTTTAATGCAAGCAGTTCTTCCATTTTTACTTCTATATCAGGCTCAATTCCCTTTTCATGAATGTAGTTCCCTTTTGGTGTAAAGTATTGGGCAATAGTAAGTTTTATGGCATCCTCTGTTCTCAAAGGTATAACTTGCTGAACGATTCCTTTTCCAAATGTTTTTTCTCCAATGATTGTACCACGTTTGTAATCTTTAATTGCACCTGTAACAATTTCAGAAGCACTTGCACTTGCTTTATTTGTTAATACGATTAATGGGAAATTACCTAGATTTTTTGAAGTTCTGTTATAATTTCTCTGTTGTCCATTTTTATATTTTAAGTAAACAATTAAATCTTCTTTTACAAAAAGTGAAGAAATATCTTGTGCTTCTTGTAGCGAACCTCCTGGATTAGAACGTAAATCTAATATTAATCCTTTCATTCCTTTAGCTTGTAAATCTTTAATAGCTTTTTCAACTTCTGCTCCAACGTGATTTCCAAATCTTAAAAGACTCACGTAACCAATGTTATTTTCAAGCATTTTGCTCTCAACCATTTCCAGTTTAATTTTCGCTCTTGTCAATGTAAATTTCATTGGCTCCTTTTTACCTTCCCTGACTACTTCCACATCAACTTTTGTTCCTTCCTTACCTTTCAGAAGTTTTACAGTTTCATTGGCTGTAAGTGGAAGAATATCTTTTCCATCAACTTTTATAATTCTATCTTTTATTTTTATTCCGACTTTTTCAGCTGGACTTCCGATAAATGGTGAAACAACTTCAAGAGCTTCTCCTTTTTTCTTGCTTATGCTCATTCCAACCCCAACATATTCTCCTTCCATATCTTCAGAAAAATCTGCTAAATCGGCTTTAGACAGATATTCTGAATAAGGATCTTTAAGTCTGCTTACAACTCCTGCCACTGCTCCTTCATAAAGTTCCTTTTTGCTTGGAGTTTCTTCCTTTCCAACATAGTTGTTTTCAATAATATTAATTACATCCACAATTCTATTTAATTCTTTTTCATCTTTTGTATATCCAGCACTGGAATCTTTATCATTTCTTGCAGTTTTTATTATAGTAGTTGCTGCAAATAACGGCATACTCACTAATACTAATCCCAATACCGCCTGTACCATTTTATTTTTTTTCATTTTTCCTCCTAATAATGTATTTTCAAACTATAGTTCCTATAATCAACCTTCGTATTTTAATGTCTGACTTATTACTTTTCCAATCAAGTTATTTTATCTATGGAAATTTTAGCAACATTAAAAACTCCTTATTTCCCTTTGCCCCTTTTATCGGAGAATCTTCAACGCCAATTAGCTCGTATCCATATTCTTTTGAAAAGTGAATTATTTTTTTTATGGCTTCATCATGATATTCTTCATTTTCCACAACACCATTTCTTCCAATTTTTTCCCTTCCAACTTCAAATTGGGGCTTAATCAGCATTACAGCCATTCCCTCTTTTGCAAGAAATTTCTCAAAATAAGGGATAACCTTGGTTAAGGAAATAAAAGATACATCTATTACAATAAAATCAACCTTTTGATTTTCAATATCTTCTTCCTTCAGGTCTTTTATATGCATTTCCTCCAGCAAGATTATCCTACTGTCATTTCTGAGCTTCCAGTCAAGCTGATTTTTTCCAACATCAACGCTATACACAACTCTTGCCCCATTTTGCAATGCGCAGTCTGTAAATCCTCCCGTAGATGCTCCAATATCAAGAACAATTTTATCCGTAAAATCAAGATTCCAGATTTTTATTGCTTTTTCAAGCTTCAATCCTCCACGGCTTACATATTTCAATTTATCTTTTATTCGGATATTTAATTCATCGTTATCCTTAAATATTGTTCCTGCTTTTGTTACAACCTGCTCATTTACAATGACATTTCCTGCCATTATTTCCCGCTTTGCCTTTTCCCGTGTTTCAAAATACTCTTTCTCCACAAGAATTAAATCTAATCTTTTTTTCATTCTTTTCTCTTTCCAGTTTTCTAAATAAAAGATAGTTCCTAATAAAACTAATTTAAAGTCAAACCCAAAAAACTATTCTATAATTGCCTTATTTTATTTGTTTTAGTGTTAAAAGGAATTGAGTATATAATAAAACACATCTCTTATTTTTCTATTTATTTTTTATTACTAAAATCATATTTATCAAAATTACAGTAAAACTACTATAAATTTAACAACCTATATGCTTAATAAATCTATTTATTTTACCATATTTTAAGGTATTTTTCAAATTTTTACCAATAACTTCTTCAAAACTAAACTGATAAAGACCTTATAAATTTAAGGTTTGAGAAAATTTATCATAGCTTTTGAATCTAATTTTAAAAATTTTTTGTATTTAGAAAAGCCCTTAAAATAATTTTACAAAAAAATCACAGCTAAATTAACAGCTGTGATTTAATATTTACCCTAATATATAGCCTTTAAACAAAAGTCCAATCACAATTCCCAAAATACTTCCCCAAAATACTTCTACTGGAGTGTGTCCCAGCAGTTCCTTAAACTTTTCATTGATTATTTCTATGCCATCGTGATGTTCAATAGCCTCAATCAATGTATTTAAAGCTCTAGCATGTTTTCCTGCCTGTTGTCTCACTCCTGTTGCGTCATACAAGACAATCCCAGCAAAAACCATTGAAATTGCGAATTCAATTGAACTAAATCCTTTTAATAAAAATACACCTGTTACAAGGGAAACAACCGTCGAAGCGTGAGAACTTGGCATTCCGCCAGTTTGGATAAGTCTTGCCCACTGAGGTTTCTGTCCCTTGAATACAGGAAAAAAAACTTTGTAAAACTGTGCTAAAAAGCACGAAATTGCTGCGACATCAAGCAGTCTGTTTCCAAACAGTATTCCTCCACTCATTTATTTTTTCCTCTATACTTTCTTTTTATTTTATTTTTTTACTTTTTTTAAACTCATTAAATTCAGGTGTAATTTTTGCATCCTTTTTATTTTTAGGCTTAAAAAATATCAATACTTTCCCTATTTTATCTACAAAAACTGATTTTGTTTTCTGAGCAATTTCATCTCCCATTTCCCTATTAAATTCAATTGATGAATTTTGCAATATTTTCACTTTTATCAATTCTCTTTTTTTCACAACTTCTGCAATTGACTTTAATACATTTTCATCAATTCCATCCTTTCCAATTCTCACAATCGGATCCAAGTTATGTGCCAATTTCTTTAAAAAAGCTCTCTCCTTACTTGAAAGCTGTATCATTCTAAACCTCCATTATAATAGGCAGAATTATTGGTTCTCTATCTGTCTCCTTATTTAGGAACTCTCCAATTTTTGCTCTGATTCTTTGTTTAATTCTACCAATTTCTTTTATTCCTTCATTTTCCATACTGCTAAGTTCAAGTTTAATAAGTTCCTTTGTTTCTGAAAGCAGGCTTTCGGCATCTTTATTATACACAAAACCACGTGTTACAAGTTCCACCTGCTTATTAAATTTCCCATTTCTGTATTGAGAAATCGAAATAATAACTATTCCGTCATCTGCCAGATTTTGTCTATCTTTCAACACGGCATTCCCAATATCTCCAATTCCAAATCCATCAATAAATGTCGCACCACTAGGAACTTTTCCTGCTGTCCTGAACTTAGTTCTCGACAATTCAAGTTTTGCTCCATTTTCTGATAATATAATGTTCTTTTCAGGCACTCCTACTGCAACTGCCAATTCCTTATGTTTTTTTATCATTGCATATTCTCCGTGTACAGGCAGGAAAAATTTAGGTTTTACTAGATTTAACATAAGTTTCTGTTCTTCCTGGCATCCATGTCCTGATACATGTATTCCAATTCCTTTTTCAAATACAACATCTGCATTACGTTTCATAAGCTGATTTATATTTTTTGTTGCTGCTTTTTCATTTCCAGGAATAGGCGTTGCCGAAATTACAACTGTATCCCCTTCCCTTAGTGAAATATATTTGTGCGTTCCATTTGCAATTCTTGAAAGTGCAGCAAGAGGCTCCCCTTGTGTTCCAGTACACAAAATAAGCACTCTGTCAGCTGGATAAGTTTCAACTTTATCAATATCAATCATTATATCTTTTGGTATTTTTAAATACCCAAGATTTGAACAGATTTCAAAGATTTTTACCATGCTTCTTCCGTCTATTGCAATTTTTCTTCCGTGTTTTGCTGCAATATTTACAATTTGCTGTAATCTATGCACATGTGAAGCAAATGCCGCTAGAATAATTCTTCCATCAGCCTTTGCAAATTCATCTTTCAAACTTTCGCCAACTGTTCTTTCTGATGGCGTAAATCCTGGAATTTGCGCATTCGTACTATCTGAAAGCAGCAAGTCCACACCTTCTTCTCCTAATTGAGCCAATCTTCCAAAATCAAATCCTTCTCCATCAACAGGCGTTAAATCCACCTTAAAATCTCCAGAATGTAAAATTGTTGCTGCAGGAGTCTTGATACAGATTGCGTAACAGTCTGCAATACTATGTGTTACACTTATAAATTCAACTGTAAAGTATTTTGACACTTTTAAGATTGTTCTACCGCTAATTACTTTTTCTTTTGGAAGTTTTGCATCCTTTTTCTCAAATTTTGCCTTTGCAAGTGCAAGTGTCAGTCTTCCACCATACATCGGAATATTTTCTGTCCCCAGTTTTTGATAAAAATAAGGAATTGCTCCTATATGGTCTTCATGTCCATGCGTTAAAAGTAATCCTTTTATTTTGTGCCTATTTGATTCCAGATATGAAAAATCTGGAATTATCACGTCTATCCCCAAATGCTCATCTTCTGGGAAAGTAAGCCCCGCATCTACTACAATAATTTCATCCTTATACTGAAAAGCTGTCATATTTTTCCCAACTTCTTCAATCCCTCCAAGTGGAATTACATACATCTTTTCTTCTTTTCCATCTACTTCCTTGTCTATGTGTCTATTCCTGTCATTTACTCTTGGAACATAACGTATTTCATTTTTTTCATCTAAATGTCTTCGGTTCGTACTTTTTCTTCTAAATCTTTTCATTCCGGATTTTATTTTATTAATATCTTCTTTTTTAGAAAAGTTTCTTTTAAAAATTTGATTTCCAACCTCATTTTTTTCTTTTTCTGACATTTAGTAAACACCTCCTTCTTTCTATTTAAATTTTATCTATTTGCTATATTTACATTTTTATTTTTTGCTTTTTGCGCCTGATTTTCAACTTCTTTCTTTTTTCTCATTTCTTCCTGCGCCTTTCTAATAACATACTTATCCCTGTATTTCAATATAAATTTGAGTGCCATATTCCCAGAGGCTACTCCTCCATATCCTCCACCTTCTACAATGGACACAAATACAATTTGAGGATTATCTGATGGAAAATATCCCGCAATCCATGAGTGATTATCTCCAAATCCTGTATTTTGTGCAGTTCCTGTTTTTGCAGAAACTGGATAGCCTCCAATTCTTAACAGTTTTGCAGTCCCTCCATAACCGCTTGCAGGTAATCTTAGAGCATTCTGCAATAATTTTAAATTTTTTGGACTGACATTTAATTTTTTTACAACTTTTGGTGCATTATTTTCAACTTTTCCTGAATAAGTTACAAATCTGTCCACAACTGTAGGTTTTAACTGAACTCCATTATTTGCGATAGCCTGATAGGCAGAAGCAATTTGAATAGGAGTTGTAAGCACATAACCTTGTCCTATCGACATATTTATCAAATCTCCAGGTAGCCAACGCTGATCCTGTTTCTTCTTAAATCTTTTTTTCTTCCATTCAGGGCTAGGTAAAGTTCCAGCCTGTTCTCCTGGGATATCAATTCCAGTTTTAGACCCTATTCCAAATTCTTTTGCATATTTTACTATCTTCTCTACTCCAGCTTTTTGAGAGAAAATATAATAATACGTATTTACAGATTGCTCAATAGATTTTGCAAAGTTAGTTACTCCATTCCCATGTTTATGAGAATCTCTAAATATTAATTTTCCATATCGGTATTGTCCTGTTGAAGTTACTGTTGCATATGGTGAAACACCTGATTCTAAGATACCTATTCCAGTTATTGCTTTAAAAGTAGATCCTGGAGGATAAAGTCCAGCAATACCTTTATTTACAAGTGGCTTAGCTTTTGAATTTACTAGTTCATTCCACTGATTGTCAGGTATTCTCGAACTCAATAAATTCAAACTAATTTCAGGATTACTTACAAATGCAATAATTTTTCCAGTTTTTGCCTCCATTGCAATAAAAGCTCCACTTTTTCCTATAAAGGCATCTGTCATATATTTTTGCAATTCCAAGTCAAGTGATAAATAGATATTTTTTCCAGCAACACTTTCAGTTGTTTCCATTTGTCTTATAACATTTCCTTTGGCATCAACTTCGACATTTTCCTTTCCATCCTGACCTTTCATTTCCTTATCATATGAACGCTCCACACCTTTTTTTCCAATCAAGTCACTATTTCTGTAACCTTCTTTTTCCAAATCCTTAAATTCCTTTTCACTGATTGGTTTTACATACCCAATCACATGCGAAGCTAGAGAGTCTTCTGGATAATATCTCTTGTTATACTCTACAATGTCAATTCTATCATTATCAATTTTTTCAATTGCTCTTAATGCAACTTGTTTTTCTAAATCTTCAATAACAAGAATTCTTTTATCTGTTCCCATTCTTTGCTGCTTAAAAAATCTGTCAATCAAATAATCAACTTGATAACCTGTTATCTGACTTATTTTGTTTATATCTCCTATTGTTTCCTTTATACGTTCTGCAACCGCTTTTCGTTCTTGTGAAAGTCTCGCATCTATCTGTTCTTGCGTCATATTCTTTACTTCTTTTAATAATGCTACATCTTTAGGGCTTAATGGTTGCGTATGAGAATGAATTACTTGATAACCTGTTGTATTTTTTGCAAGTAATTTTCCTTCTCTATCGTAAATTTCTCCACGTATAGCCTTTATTACATTGGTTCTAATTCTATTTTGTAATGCCTGTTCCGCATACTGAGATGCATCTAATACCTGTAATGTAAACAATCGTGCTACCAACAGTAAAAAAACTGCTCCTACAAGAACAAGAAAAACTATAAATCGTACATTTTTTTCTTTTTTATCTAATTCTCTCATAATTTTCCTCTTCATATTTTATTGCATTTTTCCTCAATTAAACTTCCAAAAACATATTATTTCAGTAAAATAGGTACCTATTCCCCATCGTTTTTGTCAATTTCTCTATTTTTTTCATTTACCCCATTATAAAAATCATCTAATCTGTAGTATTCTCTTGCATCCTTGCTAAACACACTAATAATCAAATCTCCAGCATCAATTAAAACCCAGTTTGCCTCATCAAGCCCTTCCACACTTTTCACATTCTCAAGACTTTTCTTTATATCAGTTGCTATTGCTTCAATATTTCTGGAAGAACTTCCTGTACACAAAATCGAATAATCAAAAAATGGCGATTTTCCTCTCATGTCATAAACCTTTATATCCTGTGCCTTTTTGTCCTCCATAATATCAATTATCTCTTGAACTTCCTTTTCATAATTATTATTTACTTCACTCATCCTCTAAATTTCCTTTCTTTTTTAGCATTATTTTCATTTATTAAACCTATTCTTATTTTAAACTTTCATATGTAAGAAATCTTATTTGGATATATTTATAAAAAATTATTACTATACCACTACTAAGGTATATTATATTATATATTTGACTAATTTTCAATTTATTTCTCAATTTTAGCGAAATAAAAAATTATATATAAAAATTGGCAATAATGCCACACACCACAATTGCCGCAGTTTCTGCCCGTAAAATACGTTTTCCTAGGCTAATTTCTATTGCTTTATTTTCTTTTAAAAAATTAACTTCCTCTTGGGTAATCCCACCTTCTGGACCAATTATGTATAAAATATTTTTATCTTCTTTTTTTATTATTTCTGGCAAAGATTTTGATTCATCGCTATTTTCATAAGCAAATATTATTTTATCATATTTAGAATAATCAACTTCTGCAAGTTTTTTCACAGGTGTAATTTCAGTAAATTTTATTCCTCTGCACTGTTTTAGTGTTTCCCTTACAACTACGTCCCATTTTTCTTTTTTTTCATTAATTTTTACAACAACACGCTCGGTCTTTAAAGGAATTATCCTATTTACACCGATTTCCGTCAGTTTCTGTATTGCCAGATTCATTTTATCATTTTTCAAAATTCCCATTGCAACATCAATATTTACATTTAAAGAGTAGATGTCTTCTTTTTTTTTCAATATTCTTACAGTGACTTCCTTTTTTGAAATTTCAATAATTTTCGTAAAATATTCATATTCACCATCAATTATCCGTAATTCATCGTCTATATTTAGACGATAAACATTTTGGATATGATTGCAGTCTGATTTATCTCTTATCAGAATCTTTCCATTATTTTCATCAATATTTTCTTTTTCCGCTATTACTGTCAACAACAGTTTTTCACCTCATTTTTTTACTTTCTATCGTATTTTAAAATCTCCGATTCTTATCTACATAAAAATTTCAAAGATTAGAGCGTACAAAAATAATCTTAACTTTATAAGTCTTGTTTCAAAATAATATTACCATATTTTATTCTTTTTCACTAAATATTTTTTCAATTCCTAAATGCTTATAGCCAAATTCGGTTACAACTCTACCACGTGGTGTTTTTTTTATAAACCCTATTTTTACCAAATATGGCTCATAAACTTCTTCTATCGTTCGTCTGTCTTCCCCAAGTAAAAGTGACAATGTTTCAATTCCAACAGGCCCTCCATTATACACATTTATAATTGAAAGCAGGATATTTCTATCTAATTCATCAAGTCCGTTATCGTCTACTCCCAAAAGCCTCAAAATCCCATCAACACTTTCTTTTTCCAAAACACCCGAACCTTCCACCAATGCAAAGTCTCTTGCTCTTTTTAAAAGCCTGTTTGCAATTCTAGGAGTTCCTCTGCTTCTTTTAGCGATTTCTGTAATCCCTTCTTCATCATATGAAATATTAAGAATATTTGCCCCTCTTCGTATAATTTCTTTCAAATCTTCTAATTGATAGTACTCCATCCTATGAGTAACTCCAAATCTGTCACGAAGCGGCGTACTTAACTGTCCCGCCCTTGTTGTCGCACCGATTAGCGTAAATTGTGGTAATTCTACACGAATACTTCTTGCAGACGGCCCTTTTCCGATAAGAATATCCAGTTCCCCATCTTCCATCGCAGGATACAAAATTTCCTCTACCGATGTATTCAATCTATGAATCTCATCAATAAACAAAATATCATTTTCCTCCAAAGAAGTCAAAATAGCCGCTAAATCTCCGGCTTTCTCCAGTACAGGCCCTGTTGTTATCTTCAAGTTCACTCCCATTTCTGTGGCAATAACTCCTGCAAGCGTAGTTTTTCCCAATCCTGGAGGCCCATACAATAAAATATGATCAAGCGATTCATTTCTCATTTTAGCAGCTTTTATAAATATATTCATTTTTTCTTTCAAATCTTGCTGGCCAATATATTCCTTAAAAGTTTTTGGCCGTAAACTTCTTTGAATATTGTCCTCCCCTAATTCCTTAGGTTCCAATATTCTTTCCTCATTCATTCCTTCTCCTCGATATTTTTTTATTTCTTATTTTCCAAATTTTCTAAATTAGATAATAGTTTTTATTTTAAGATATTTTTATTAATAATAATTTTTTTTAGCTTTAGATAAATTGACGGAGCTTTTATTTGTTCAACTACGACTGTTTGACGACTGTAAGGAGGAGTTTCGGAGTTGGACAAATAAAAGTCGTAGTCTAGCCATAGGTGCAGGATTTGCGGCAATGAGCAATCCTGCAAAAATAAATAAAAAAATTAAAAATTATAGAAAAATATCTATAAACAACATAATCTAAAATAAAATTTTAAAATATTCTTTATATCTGTTTTAATAATAACATTATAAAAAACTGAAATAATGCAATTATTCCTCCTAATATCCCACCAATAATCTCAATATGTTTCAATTCATTTTTAGACACAGACAAAATAATTTTTTCCATTTCTTCTAATGAAAAATTTTTCATTTTTTCCAGCATAATTTCTTTAAAGTCTATTTTGTCTTCTGCGATTTTTATTATTTCTTCCACTATTTCCTCTTTATTTTCCAAAATCGACTTTTTAAAATATGATTTTATTTTTTCAATTACTGAATCATTTAAAAACATTTTTAATAGTGGATTTTTTTCTAATACACTATTCTTAAGTTTTTCACCTATAACTTTATCAAGCAGTTTATTTAAAACATCATCATTAATAACATCACTATCCTTTAGTTTTGCTGTAATATGCTCTACTGAAATAAGTTCCTTTTCAATTGTTTCAGCAAGGTTTTCTGATATTCTGTCTCGATTTTTAGGAATTAATCCCTGTATTTTAAAAAATAGAAAGTTTACTTCCTTATAAGGTCTAAATAGCAGCTTTATTGCCAGATAATTTGTAAACCATCCTATAAGTGTTCCAACAAAGACCATTATAGCCAGCTGTATTAATAAATTTCCCAATTTTTCCTCCATATTTATAACCAAATGAAAATCTTATAGTAAAGCCGTTTAAAACTTAATTCAAAAATTATTTTTTTATTCAAGCTATAGATTTTCTCAATTTTATTAATTCATTTTTTAAAACTAAAATTAACCAACTATTGCTCTTCCATATTCCTTGCATTTCTCAATTTTTTCATTGTCGTCAACAGCCAGATGAATTATAAGTCCATCATTTACAATAGAAAATCCTTCATTTATCATTTCTCCACGCCAAGTTTCCATCCAGCCACCTTGTCCCCAGTCATAAGATCCAAAAAGTCCAACTGTTTTTCCAAAAATTTTGTCTTTTATTCCTTCAATAAATTCTACCATTTCAGGTGCAACTTCTTCTGCTCCTCCTGCTGGCGAACCAAATGCTACAAAATCAGCATTTATTGCACTTTCGTCAGCTTCTTCCACATTTATCAGTTTTACATCGGCTCCAGCATTTTCTGCTCCTTCACCAATGTATTTTGCCATATCTGCAGTATTTCCAGTACCTGTGTAATAAATTACATTTAATGTTGCCATTGTTTTCCTTTCTTTAATTATAAATTATTGTAAAGCCAAACCCTAAAGTTTGGCTATCTTTATTTTTTATTTTGTTAACCTATAAGTATCTCTTGCAATTACAAGTTCTTCCGCTGTTTCAATCTTATATATTTTAACTTTTGAATTTTTTGTTGATAATTCTATGTTTCCTGGTAATCTTTGTGCATTTTTTTCTTCATCAAGTTCGATTCCAAAATATGAAAGTGATTCACATATATGTTTTTTCACTCCAACTGAATTTTCCCCAATTCCACCAGTAAAGGCAATTGCATCAACACCGTTCATTGCTGCAACATAAGCTCCTATATAAAGCTGTATTCTGTAGCAGAACATTTCATAAGCTAATTGAGCCTTTTCATTTCCGTTTCTTCTTGCTGTATCTAAATCACGAAAATCTGAACTTTCTCCAAATATTCCCAAAATTCCAGACTGCTTATTCATTCTTGTATTCATTTCATCCAAAGAAAGACCTCTTTTTCTCATTATATAAATAACAGAGGCAGGATCTGCATCTCCAGTTCTTGTTCCCATCATAACTCCTGCAAGCGGTGTCATTCCCATTGATGTATCTACAACTTTACCATTCTGAACTGCTGAAATGCTCGCTCCATTTCCAAGGTGACAAACTATAATTTTAGAATCTTCTTTTCCTAACATTTCTCTTGCCACTTCACTTACATATCTATGAGAAGTCCCGTGAAATCCATATTTTCTAACTTTCAAGTCAGTATAGTCTTCATAAGGATATGGATACATATACGCTTTTCCTGGCATTGTTTGATGGAAAGCCGTGTCAAATACAACTACATTCTTTTTGCCAGGAAGCAATTTTTGGACAACTTTTATTCCCATTATATGCGCTGGGTTATGTAAAGGTGCAAGTGGTGCTATCTCTTCAAGATTTTTCATAACTTCGTCATCTACAATTACAGATTTTTCATAATATTCTCCACCATGGACAATTCTATGTCCAATTGAATCAATTTCATCCACACTTGAAATTACTCCTATTTTTTCATCTTGAAGCGTCTTTAGAATTAATTCCACCGCAACTGTATGGTTTTCCATAGGAACTTCCATTTTATCAATTTTTTCTCCAGTCAATAAATTCTTGTAACTGAAAATAGGATTTGCAATTCCTATTCTTTCACAATTTCCTTTAGCTAGTGATTGCTCATTTGTCATGTCAATAAGTTCAAATTTTGCTGATGAACTCCCACAATTTATTACCAAAACTTTCATAATTTTCCCTCCAAATTTTTTATTTATATTTTTATTTTACATTTCTGATTCAACGGCAGTAATTGCCACAACTTCTACAATATCTTCCACACTGCATCCTCTTGAAAGATCGTGAACTGGACGTGCCAATCCTTGAATTAAAGGCCCCAGCGCTTTTGCCTTAGCCAATCTTTGCGTTAATTTATAACCGATATTTCCTGAATCTAAATCAGGGAAAATCAATACATTTGCCTGTCCTGCCACTTTTGAGCCAGGTGCTTTTGCAGCAGCTACTTCTGGCACAATTGCAGCATCCAGCTGTAATTCCCCATCAAATTCAAAATCAACATTTCGAACTTTTAAAATTTCGATAGCTTCCCTAACTTTGCTTACAGATACTCCATCTGCACTTCCCTTTGTAGAAAATGATAGAAATGCCACTTTAGGCTCTTTTATTCCAGCAGTAAATCTAGCTTTTTCAGCTGCAGAAATAGCAATATCAGCAAGCTGCATAGCAGTAGGGCTAGGTATTACTCCACCATCCGAATACACAAGTGTACCGTTATCTCCAAACTCAGGAGTGTCTGTTATCATAATGAACGAACTTGATACTGTCTTTAGTCCTTCCTTTGGTCCAATTATGTGAATTGCCGCTCTTAGGACATGGGCTGTTGGTGAAGATGAACCTGCTACCATTCCATCAACTCTCCCTTGATGCACAAGCATTGCCGCAAAATATCTTGAATCTGACATAAGTGTCGCTTTTGCAGTTTCTAATGTCATACCTTTTTTCTCTCTTCTTTTTCTCAAAAGTTCCGACATATCGTCAATTGTCGCACACGAATCAGGATTGTAAAAAATTGCACCTTCTAATGAAACTCCAATTTCAGATGCTTTTTCCTTCAGTTTTTTCTCATCTCCAACTAGAGCGATTTTGGCAATTCCCTCTCTAATGATTTTTTCTGTAGCCCTCAAGACTCTCTCGTCTTCTGTTTCAGGCAAGATAATTGTCTTGTGGAGCTTTTTAGCCTTTTCTTTTAACTCGTTTGCCAATGTGTTCATAATTTTTCTCCCTTCTTATTTTATTTATTAATCAAACATAGCTTCAACAAATTCTTTTGTATCAAATTCCCTCAAATCCTCGATTCCTTCTCCGACACCTATAAATTTAATCGGTTTTTTCAGCTCTTCTGTAATCGGGAAAATAATCCCTCCTTTTGCCGTCCCGTCAAATTTTGTCAAAATAATTCCTGTCAAATCTACGATTTCATTAAATATTCTAGCCTGTTCTAATCCATTCTGACCAGTTGTGCTGTCAATCACAAGCAAAGTTTCAAAGTCTGTTTCTCCAGACTGTTCACGTATAATTTTATTTATTTTTTCAAGTTCCTTCATCAAATCACGTTTATTGTGAAGTCTTCCAGCTGTATCCAGTATTGCCACATCAAATCCACGATTTTTAGCAGTTTTTACTGTATCAAAAATTACAGCGGCAGGATCGCTCCCATGTGCCTGCTTTACAACTTCCACTCCAGTCCGTTTTCCCCATTCCTCAACTTGCTCAATCGCAGCGGCTCTAAATGTATCTCCAGCCCCAATGATAACCTTTTTCCCACTATCCTTCAATTTTTTTGCAATTTTACCAATAGAAGTAGTCTTTCCAACACCATTTACTCCCACAACCAAAAGAATATTAAGCTTTCCATCCTGTAATTTTAATTTTGTGCTGTTTTCATCATTGTAAATAAGTTTTGCTTTAAGCAATTCCTTTAATTCATCATAAATTTGTTCCGATGTTTTCAGTTTCTTTTGTGAAACTGATTTTTCCAGCTCCTCCACAAGCTGCATTGTCATATTCATTCCAATATCTGACTGAATAAGCAACTCCTCCAGTTCCTCGTACAAATCATCATCTATAGCTTTACCCAGAAGCATTTCCTTTAACTTTCCAAAAAATCCTTTTTTAGGAGTTGCTAGCCTATCCTTTAAAGGTTTTAATTTAGGCTTTCCTTTTGTTTTCTCATTTGATTTTTCTTCTATTTCTAAACTTTCAGTTTTTTCTTTTTCAATTTCAAAGTTTTTTTCATTATTTTCAGTTTTTTTAGTATTTTTTCCTAAAATTTCTTCAGCTGTTTCTTTTATTTCCTTTTCGGTTTCAGCTTTAATTTTATCTATTTCACTTTGGCTTTCCTCAATTTCTTTTTCTATCTGATTTTCCAAAGTGTTCTTCTGGTCTTCATCTTTTTTCTTTTTTCCAAATTTAAAAAAATTTTTCAGCATTATTTCTTATCCCTTTCCGCCTGTGATTTTTCCAGATAATCCGGTTTCAGATTAAAAATATCAGTTTTTCTCACAATACCAGCATTTTCCAAATTTTTATCCAAAAACATCTGCACAAATGTCATTGTATTAATTGCCAAATTCTTATCTTCAAATATTTTTACACAATTTCCTAATTTATCCAATATTTTAGCCTTATAATTAAAAACTGCATCTCCAATCAGATAAATTTTTTTATTATTTTCCTTATTTTCAATTATTTCCCCAATTACATTGTCCAGTTTTGTAACTTCATATTTTTTTACTAATTTCAATTTATTTTCACTTGAAGTTTCATAACCCGCACAATAAATCTTTTCCTTTCGTGAATCAATCATCGAATATATTTTCACATCTTCATCATTTTCCAAACTTGCTTTCAAATTATAATACCCCTGAAATCCAAGTGCATCCAGTTCATTCACCTCATAAAAATTCACATTTCGTCCAAAAAAAAGCCCCTTTACAACTGAAATTGCTATTCTAACACCCGTAAATGAACCAGGTCCTATCGAAGCAATTACATTTTCAATTTCATCTAGCTTTTTCCCAGTCCATTTCAAAAGGCTGTCAATCTGCTCCAAAATCGTAGTAGAATGTGTTTTTGCCATTTCCACATGTATTTCTCCCAGCAATTTATCTTTCTCATAAAGCGACAATCCAGCCAGTCTAGTCGTAGTCGTTATCGCAAATATCAACATATTTTTCTCCATTTTTAAATTTTCTTCACTTTTACAATAAAACTTCTTTAAAATCAAATCTAATAATTAATGTTCCGCTTAAAAACTAATTTCACTTAATCCAGTAATCAATTTAGTATAAAATCCAAATATTAAAAACTAAATTATTCTATTTCAAAATCTATTTTTTTATCATTTTTAAGCGTATAAACAGAAACTTCACGAGCCGTATCAGAATAATGATTTATCTCAACAAACACCGCATCTTCAGGCATTTCATCCAAAATCTTGTCTGCCCACTCAATAATCACAACACTTCCATCTTCCCCAATATAATCCTCAAACCCAATCTCATAAATCTCCTCAGAATCATTAATCCTGTAAACATCAAAATGATACACAGGCACATCTCCAGAACTGTACTCAATCACATAAGTAAACGTTGGACTTTTCACATTTTCTGTAACATTGTAACATTCACAAATCTTCTTAGTAAACGTAGTCTTCCCTGCTCCCAAATCTCCAATAAGTCCTAGACAGCCTCCATTTCTTAATTTTTCTGCTAAATTTTTTGCTAATTCATCTATCTTATCAAATGTTAATATTTTATTTTTCATAATTTTTCTCACTTCTAAATTTCAATTAAATTATATTTTTAAATAAAAATATATTTTATTAACAAATATTTCTTCTATCATTTTTAAGTTTTTCTTCATTTATTTTCGCAGGATTGCTCATTGCCGCAAATCCTTGTCTTGCAGTAAAGATTTATACTGATAATTAAAATTGTGGCAAGATTGCTACGCAATACCTATGGCTAGACTACGACTTTTATTTACTCAACTCCGAAACTCCTCCTTTCAGTCGTCAAACAATCGTAGTTGAGCAACTAAAAGCTCCGTCAGTTTATTAAAACTAAAAAAGTTATTTTGTTATAGTATAACCATTTTTAACAAAATACTAGAAAAGTTAATCTATAAATTATTTTTTATACACTTCAATAATTTTATTAATAATTTCAGTTGTGGAAATATTATCCACAAAAGATAAAATCTTTATTTCTCCTCCATTTTTTTCAACAACTTTTGTTTCTGGCAAGTCTTCTTTTTTGTAATCTCCGCCTTTTACGTGAATATCTGGCTTTAAAATATCCAGCAGTTTTTCTGGTGTTTTTTCATTAAAAATTACTGTATAGTCTACAAATTTTGTACCCAAAAGCACAAAAGCTCTATTTGTTTCGCTATTTATAGGTCTTTTATCTCCCTTGTTCACTTTAACCGAGGCATCGCTATTTACACCGACAACCAAAACATCCCCTAAATTTCTGGCTTCCTCTAGATAAGTCAAATGCCCAACATGTAAAATATCAAAAACTCCGTTAGTAAAAACTACTTTTTTCCCAGCCTTCTGCAATCTCACTATTTCATTTCTCATTTCATCAGCAGTCAGCAAATTATCTTTAAAACTTTTTTCCAATCTTCTCTCCAATATATTTATCTATTCTATTTATAATTATAATGTTTTTAATTCATAATTTACTCAATCCCTACGTTTATTTAATTTTAAAAAGGTTTGAGCATACATCAAATTATACCACATTTTTTTCAAAAAAAGAAAATTTTTCTATTTTTTTTCAACTTTTATTTTTTCAAATTTCAACAATTGTATTTTTTTATTTTTTGGATATTTGATTGATAAATATTTTTTCTTTTTTATTTTCGTAGGATTGCTCATTGCCGCAAAACCTTACCTTGCAATAAAGATTTATCCTAATAATTAAAATTATGGCAAGATTGCTACGCAATAATCTATGGCTAGTCTACGACATTTTTTATCAAAAAAGAAAAAGAAGCATAAGCTTACTGCTTTTACTTCTCTTAAATTTTAAAATTTTATTATTAGCACCTCTTTATCGAAATATTTTTATAAAACATTTTTGAGTTTTATTACAAGTATAACCTATATTCTCATAAAATTTATGTGCTTCTGAACGATGAGAAGCCGAATTTAATCTAATGAAATTAATATTATTGTTTAAAGCATACTCTTCAACAAAAACCATCAGTTTTTTTCCTATACCACTGCCTTGAAAATTGGAATTTACTGCTAATCCTAATATATTTAACCCAATATCACTATATAAACTTTCATACATCTCTGCATGAACAAAACCAACAACCTTACTTGTTTCTTTATCTTCATATACTGCGATAATATGATGTTCATAATCAATAGATAATTTTTCAATTTGTGTCTTGACAGTCTTAATATCAACATTATATCCTAACTCATCTTTACAAATTTCTTGTATATCCTTCGCATCTAGTATATTAATCTCTCTTATCACACTTTTACCTCTATAACTTCTAATTTTTCATATTTACTTTTTTCTATAATAAATACTTCAACTTTAGTATTGTTTTATATACATTTATTTAAAAAAATCCGTTACTAGCATTTCCACTTCAATTTTATCTTCAAGCTCAACATCCATAATGTATCCCCATAGTATATTTGTTTGGTCTGCTCCAAATTTTTCATTTATAATCATAGTTATTTCCTGTAAATCCGTTAATCCAATGTCTGGTCCTGCTGTAATGCTTAACAGCATCTTTCTCGCTTTTGGAATATTTTTTGTAAAAGGACTGTTTATTATTTGTTCTGTAGCAAGTTTTACCTTATTCTGCCCTTCACCTTTACCAAATGCTATTACACCTTCCCCTGAATTTCCTAGCATTATTTTTATATCATCAAAATCAAGATTCACTATCCCTTGTTTTTTTATTAGATTTGTTATAAATTCTACATTTTTTATAAAAATTTCATCTCTTTTTTCAAATAATTTATCAAAAGTTGCACTTAAATCTGCTTCCATTAATTTTTTAAGAGGCAAAACTATAACAGTATCAGAAACTTCTTCTAATTTCTTGATTTCTTCAGCTTCTCCATTTGAATTAATTGATGTAGCAACTACAACCACTGTTAATATTCCCATTGTTTTTGCAACTTCTGAAACAATACAGGCTATCTCATTATTCTTCTTTTCTGACATTTCCGTCAAAATAAATACTAAATCTGTATTTTTCAATGCACCCTGCACTTTTTCACTAAAATCCTCATAAGCCAATATTTTCGATTCTACATTCAGTTTATCCAAATTCCCTTGGTTTGTATCAATTCCCACAAATCCAACTTCTGCAATCTCTTTTTTCATCATCTTATTCAAGACATCATTTCCCACTGTACCAATCCCAATAACTTTTATTCCAACACCGTCCATATTTTTCTCCTTTATATATAAAGTTTTCTTTTCTAGACTTTAACATATTTTTACCAAATATATTCTATTTTTTATACAACTTTGCCTTTTCTTCCAATAATAAAAAATCAATAGTATGCTTTATGTAGTCCATTGACATATTATGTATTTTTTGATTGTATAATTTTATCGCTGTTTTTTTAATTTTTTCTTTATTAGCATAAATAAATCTTAATTCCTTTAAAATTAATTTCTTGTAGCATTCATCCGTTTCCTTGTGAATATCATAATATTTAATTACTGTTTTATCAAAAATTGGAATCATATTGCTTATTTTTATAGTTCCCAGTAAAATGTTTCTTTGTTTATCAATAATTCTAATAATAAAATTATTTGACTTTCGTATTTTTCCATTAGTATAATCACTTTTTTTATTCGGAGATGATAACGGTGCCAAATAATCACAATTATTCACTTTTAAAAGCACCCCAATATATTTTCGTGTTTTTATATAATTTTCTCCTGAATAATTTAAAACTCTATTGTCAAAAAATTTCAAATAATTTATATAACTTTCATCTACTTCATATAACTTCATAAATCCCCCTCGAAAAAAAGCTACCATAATTGGTAGCTTTGCATTTAAAGTTGCTTCATTTTAAGGCAGTGCAACACCTGTTTTTATCTGTCCTTCATTTTAAGGTAGTGGAACACCTGTTTTTATCTGTCCTTCATTTTAAGGTAGCGGAACACCTGTTTTTAAACTTTTTCTTTCAATGTAATTATATCATATCTAATTGATTAGTCAATAGTTTTTCTTTTTTTTTATAAATTTTTAATTTTTTTATTAATTGCGAAAATCTGTTGCAATCAAATATACTTTTACACAGCTCCCTTTTTGCTCAAAATCTTCAGGATTTTCAAATTTAGTTTCTTCGAATACTGTTCCCCATGCGAGAAATAAATCTGGATTTTCGGTACTTGTGGCTACTGCTGTGGCAATTTGGCTAATTTCTTCGAGGCGTATGTCATTTCCTGAGGTTATGTTCATTAGTATTTTTCCTGCTCCTTTTATTGAACGTTCTAGAAGCGGGGTATTTAGTGCCTGTTCTACTGCTTTTTTTGCTCTGTCCTCTCCATCTGCTTTTCCAAAGCCTAATACTGTTTTGCCTGAATTTTGCAATATAGATTTAATATCTGCAAAGTCTAAATTTACAATTCCCTGTTTTTTTATTAAGTCCAATATTCCTTTTACAATTGTAACAAAGGCTTTTTCTCCTTTTTCATAGATATTTTCCATTGGAAGATTTGCGTATAAATCATTTAATTTTTGATATGGAATGACTATTACAGTATCAGCGAAATGTTTTAATCTTTTCTTTCCTTTATTTAGCAAGTTTTATTTTATTAGAAGCTTCAAATTTAAAAGGTTTTGAAACTATTGCAACTGTTAATATATCCATTGATTTTGAAATTTCTGCAATAATAGACGAGGCGAATGTTCCTATTTTTTCGCCCATTTCAGCCATAACAAATGCCATATCTGCTTTTTCAAGCTCTTTTTTGACTTGTTTTTTTAATCCTTCTACTGCTTCATAAGAAATCATTGAGGATACAAATATCCTTGTATCAGCTTTCGAATTGTTTAAATTGATTTTTTCTGTATCTATGGCTATAAAATCAGCTCTTATATCCTGTCTTGCTGCCATTTTATTGATGACATTATTTCCTGTTTTTCCTATCCCTATAATTTTTATTTTTATCCCGTTTAGCGTTTTTTCCCCTATATCCCTTCCTTCTCCAATGTTCTCGGCAATGTCCCGCATTGTCCTGTCCTCCCAGATAATCTTACTGTAACATTATTTTTTTTATTACATGCAATTTTGAAGTATATCACATAAATCTTTGTTTTTCATGTTAAAAACAGTTGCTTTTATTTTTTATTTTAAAACTGCTTTAAATTCAAATAAAAACTATTTTGGAACAAAAATAAAAATACTTTTTATAATTCATCACTAGAAGAATTTCAATATATGGCACCTCTAATTTGAAACAATACTGAAAAGTTAGGTTATACCTATTATAATCCTTTTTTTTACATATTTTTTTACTCCAATTTTTAATTGGATTAACTATATATTATAAAATTATAGAAAAATATTACTATATTTCCTTTTTTTTTATAAATTTTTGTACTATACTATTCTTGTAGATACAAAAATATTTAAATATAAGTCGGGAGGCGGTTTTATGAAATCTAGAAGTCTACTATTATTTTTAATACTATCTTTAGCTTTATTTTCAGTAGTATTATCAAATAAAAACAAAAATCGTAAAAACAGAAATGAAAATAAACCAAAAAAAGAAAATATGATTCAGGCAGGAAACGAAAACATCAGGGAAATCTATCTTGCTGGTGGCTGTTTCTGGGGACTTGAGGCATATATGGAAAGAATCGACGGGGTAAAGGATGCTACAGTTGGCTATGCAAACGGTAAAACTGAAAAAACGAGTTACAACATTGTCGCATCAACGGATCACGCAGAAACAGTTCACGTAAAGTATGACGCAAACAAAATTTCTTTGAGCAAGCTGCTTAAATATTACTTTCAAGTTGTAGATCCTACTAGCATTAATCAGCAGGGAAATGATAGAGGCAGACAATACAGAACAGGTATTTATTATACTAATCCCAAAGATAAAGAAATTATTTTACAGGAAATTGAAGAAGAGCAGAAAAAATATACAGATAAAATTCAAGTTGAAGTTCAGCCTTTGAAAAATTATATTCTCGCAGAAGAATACCATCAGGACTATTTGAAAAAAAATCCTAACGGATATTGCCACATTGATATTACTAAGGCAGATGAAGTTATCATTGATCCAAAAGATTATCCAAAACCAAGTGACGAAGAATTGAAAAAACGGCTTACTCCTCTGCAGTACAGCGTTACACAGAAAAAAAATACTGAGCATTCTTTTTCAAACGAGTACTGGGACAATCATGAAGCTGGAATTTATGTGGACATAACAACAGGAGAGCCATTATTTTCTTCAAAGGATAAATATGATTCTGGCTGTGGCTGGCCAAGTTTTACAAAGCCTATTTCAAAAGATGTTGTAACTTATGCAAATGATACAAGTTTTAATATGGTAAGGACAGAAGTGCTTAGTCGAAGCGGAAAGGCTCACTTGGGACATGTTTTTGATGATGGACCTAAAGACAAAGGCGGGCTTCGTTATTGCATAAACAGTGCTTCAATTAAATTTATCCCATTAAAAGATATGGAAAAAGAACATTACGGATATTTAATAAAATTAGTTCAGTAAAATGAACAGGATAGGAGATAATTTATGTTTAATCAGCCATTACTGGTAGGAAGCGTATTTTTAGGAGGGGTAGCAAGTTTTCTATCTCCATGTATTCTTCCCATTGTTCCTGTATATTTGGGAATTTTAAGCAAAGGAAAAAAAACTGTACTTAATACCTTTTTATTTATTTTAGGACTTTCGCTTACTTTTGTAAGCATAGGCTTTAGTTTTAGTTTTCTTACAGGAATTTTCTTTAATGACACTATAAAAGTTTTGGCGGGAATAATTGTAATAATACTGGGACTACATCAGACAGGTATCTTAAAATTTAACTTTTTAGAAAAAAATAAATCTGTAAATTTAAATTTAATTGGGAAAAATTCTTCATTACAGGCTTTTCTGCTAGGACTGACATTTAGTCTGGGATGGACTCCATGTGTAGGCCCTATTCTTGCCTCAGTGCTTACTCTTGCAGGAGAAAAAGGATCTGCAGTCTATGGAGGGTTAATGATGTTTATATACGTCTTAGGACTTGCCACTCCATTTGTTCTATTTTCCTTTTTTTCTCAGGAATTACTAAAAAAAGTACGATCTTTAAATCAATACACAAATTATTTTAAAATCTTTGGAGGATTTTTAATTATATTTATGGGAATTTTGCTAATAATGAATAAGTTTTAGTAATTTTAGTTTTTAAAAATTATAATTTTTTAAATTTTATAAAACAATCAGTAATCAAAATAACTTAAAAAAATAATTACAAAAAATATTTTAAATTTGCTATAATACAGAAAGGAAGTAATTTTTATGAAAAAATTAATTGCAGCAATTGCAACTTTATTAAGTTTTGGAGCGATTTCATTTGGAAATACATTGCAGGGAGTTCAGTTAAAGGACATTAATAATAAACCTGTTTCCCTTAACAAGTATAAAGGTAAGAAAATATATATTAAAATGTGGGCTTCATGGTGTCCTATCTGTCTTTCAGGATTAAGCGAAATTAATTCTTTGAGTGCAGATAAAAGTAAGAATTTTACAGTTATAACAATTGCTTCTCCTGGACAAAAGGGAGAAAAACCTACAGCCAAATTTATTCAGTGGTATAAAGGGCTTAATTACAAAAATACTACTGTATTGCTGGATGAAAAGGGGGAAGTGCTAAAAAGAGCAAAAGTTTTGGGGTATCCTTCAAACATTGTACTGGATGGGAACTTGAATATTGTTAAAACTTTGCCGGGACATCTGACAGCCGCACAAATCAAAGGAGCTGTTAAATAAGTGTATAGTATTTTAATAATTGATGATGAACCGATTATAAGAAGAGGTATTAAAACCTTTATTGATTTTGAAAAATATAAGATAAGTGATGTTTATGAGGCAGAAGATGGTAATTCTGCCTTTAAGACTTTTTCTGAAGTCTTGCCTGACCTTGTCTTGCTGGATATAAATATTCCCTTTAAAAATGGGCTGACTCTAGCCGAGGACATGAAAGAGCTGAAAAGTGATGTTAAAATAGCCATTATTTCTGGATATGACTATTTTGAATATGCTCAAAAGGCTTTAAAAATCGGAGTTGAAGACTATATTTTAAAACCTGTTTCAAAGACAGATATAAATGAGATAATTTCAAAACTTATCTATAAGCTGGAAGAAGATAAAAAATATAACGAAGCAAGAAAAATTATTAATAAAATTAGCCAAGCTGAGAAATCTGATAAAAATATTTCTCATAGCAAGTATAAAGATATTTTAACAAAAAAAATTGAAGAAAAATACAGTGATGTTTCCTTTAACTTAAATTCTCTGGCTGATGAAATGAATTTGTCTTCTGGATATTTGAGTTCACTTTTTAAAAATTTGTTTGGTATTCCTTTTCAGGACTATTTGAATAATATGCGGATGGAAAAGGCAAAGCTGCTGCTTTTGACAACAGATCTAAAAAATTATCAAATTGGGGAGCTTGTAGGAATGGAAAACTTTAATTATTTCAATTCAAAATTTAAAAAAACTTTTGGAATGACACCGAAAGAATTTAAAAAAAGTGTGCTGGAGAAACTATGAAATTAAAAAGAACTATGAAAAACTCGATGCTGCTTCAGCTGTTTTTTTACTATATTATTGGAAATCTTCTGTTTGTACTTTTTTTAAGCAGTATTTTTTACTATACTTCAAAATACATCATAATGAACAAGGAAATTGAATATACTAACGAAAATGTCATAAGTACATCCCGTTATATTACGCTCTATGCAGATAAATTGAAAAATATAATTAATCTCTTATCTGTTGATGCCGATGTTAGAAATTTTTTAATATCAGGAAATGAAGATTCAAAAAAGAGCATTGAAAAAATGATTTATTCGATTCTTGATAGTAATAAAGGAATTAAAAATATTACTGTAATCGGCAAAAATGGTAACATTGTATCCAGTGACAAAAATAATGATATGAAAATATCAGAAAATATGATGAAGGAGAAATGGTATGTCGATGCTATAAACAATTCCAATATGCCCGTTTTTAATCCCAGCAGAAAAAATTCCACCTCCTCTATGAATTCAGCTCTCTGGTTTCTTTCAATCAGTCGGGACATAAAAAATTCAAAGGGAGAAAATCTTGGTGTTATTGTTTTTGACATTAAATATGAAATTCTTGAAAGATATTTAAATTCCATTTCTTTTGGAAAACAAATCGACAATATTATAGTAGACAAAAATAACAATATTATTTACTACAAAGATGTGAAATGCTTTGCTGATAAAAAGTGTCTTGCAAAATTTTCAGAAAAGAATAAAAATAAAGATACATACTTATACGAAACACAGATTGAAAATACAAACTGGAATTTAAGAAGCCTTGCAAACACAAATGACCTAGTTACCTTAAAGAAAAATTTTTCCCACATAGTTATTATCATTTTCCTAGTTTCACTAGCTTTTTCATCCATTATTACATTTATCGTAATAACAAAGATTCTAAGACCTTTAATAAAACTGGAAAATCATATGCAAAACTTTGAAAATAATCTACGGGAATTTCATTTAAGCGAAAAAACAGGCTATGAAGTTCAGAATCTTGTAGAACATTTTAATGTAATGGTTGAAAAAATAAAATATTTGCGAGAATATGAAATAAAGGCTCTTCACAGCCAGATTAATCCACATTTTCTTTATAACACGCTAGATACAATCATTTGGATGGCAGAATTTGAAGACAATGAAAAAGTAATCAGCATTACAAAATCACTTGCAAACTATTTTAGGCTTTCCCTTAGCAACGGTCACGAAAAAATACCGTTAAAAGATGAAATTATGCACACTAAAGAATATTTATTCATACAAAAGCAGAGATACGAAGACAAACTTTCCTATTTTTTCAACATAGAAGACGAAAGTCTGCTTTCCATCGAAGTTCCAAAAATCATAATCCAGCCAATTGTAGAAAACTCCATCTATCATGGAATAAAAAACCTTTCTGGAAACGGAATTATCACAATAGACGTTTACAGACAAAACAGCACTGTCAATATCTCAGTCAAAGACAACGGAATAGGCTTTGAAAAGGCTAAACAATTCAAAAAAAGCAAAACAGGCGGTGTAGGAACCCAAAATGTCGATAAAAGAATAAAATTCTATTACGGCAAAAATTATGGCGTATTTATAAATAAAGACAGCAAAACCGAAGGAGCAGAAGTAATTATAAAAATTCCTTTTAAATCAAGTTTGTAATGTATTCTCCTACTCCTTTTAATACTATTTCTGATTTTTTTACACACAATTAAAATATCCTTTAATCAAATTTTTTAATAATTTTATATTTTTTCTTTTTATAAAGCAAGGGAAATCAATCGCCATTTCCCTTCATTTGGCAATAAAAGTTATTTTAACATCTTTAAATAATGGCATATTAAAGAGAATGGCGAAAGTGCTACGCACTAACTCTGGCTCGTCTAAGCATTTTTTTGAAACAAAAACGAAACTCGCTGACGCTCAGACAATCGTTTTCATTCCAAAAAAATCACGACATTCTATATTAAATTATAAAGATTACCATATTTAAATTTTAGGCTTTTACATTTGGAAAATATTAAATAAGCAAAATTTCGTTAAAGGAAAAATAACTAAATACGAATGTATTTCTTTCGCTATAATTTTTATAAAACGAAAACTTATTTATGTAAAAATAACTCTTATTTGCGAAAGTGAGCGTAGTTTTACGAAGCGAGTTTTATTTTTTCTTTATAAGAAAGTTTTGCGTAAAGCGGGGTAGTTCGTAGAACGTTTCGCCAGTATCTCTAAGTAGCAGTCAGTTAAAGATGTTAAAATAACTGTTATTGCGAAAGAGGGCATGGCGTTTGATGCCCTTACGTTACAAAAAATTAAACTCTTGTTTAAAAATAGTTTTTTATAATATTATTCTAATTCCAAAAAAAAAAAAAAAACAATTATCATAAAAATATGTTATAATACAAAAAAAGAAAATACGGAGATGATAAATATGAAAAAATTGTTTTTGATTACTGTTTTGGGAATGGCTGTGGTTAGTTGCAGTCTGTTTAGTCCTTCAAGATGGGCAGAATATGAAAAAGATAGAGCAGGAAGCGGAAGAAGATGTTATGAAAAACGAAGTGGATATATTTATTGCGAAGATGAAAATGGAAATCGTTATTAATAAATCATTATGTGAAGAAGTGGAATTTTTGAGATTCTGCTTCTTTTTTACTTTTGAAGAAAAATGATAAAAGTATCTTTTAAAAATTTCCGAGATTTTAATTTTACAGGAAAAGACAACTTGTCTGAGCTTTTCTTTTGTATTTAGTAAAATTTTACTTGATAATTCTTACTAAATAACCATTGTAATTAAACTTAAAATGTCGTGATTTTTTGGAAATAAAATTGACTGTTTGAGCGAAGTTTTACGTAGCGAGTTTCAATTTTGTTTTCAAAAAATGCTTAGACGAGCCAGGGATGCAAGGGAAATGGCGATTGATTTCCCTTGCTTTTATTTATTAATTAGAGTATCTTCCTAAAAAATCCATTTCATTATTTCGTTCCAAATATTCTATCTCCTGCATCTCCCAATCCTGGATAGATATACGCATTTTGATTAAGTCCATCATCAATTGCCGCAATGTACAAGTCAACATCGGGATGTTTTTCAGTAAATTTCTTTATTCCTTCAGGAGCACCAATGATACAAAGCACAGTTATGTTTTTTACGCCTTTTTCTTTCAAATAGTCAAGTGTGTAAATCATTGAACCACCTGTTGCAAGCATTGGATCTACTACGAAAACTTGACTTTCGACAACGTTTGTGGGCATTTTTGCGTAATAGTAGACTGGCTCTAGAGTTTCTTCATTTCTGTAAACTCCCAGATGACCTACTTTTGCGTTTGGAAGAAGCTGCAATATTCCATCTATCATTCCAAGTCCTGCTCTTAGGATGGGAACTAATGTTATTGGTTTATCCAGAACTTTTGTAGTGGTTTTCTGAATAGGAGTTTCTGTTTCAATCTCCTTGAGCGGCAAATGTTTTGTTGCTTCATAAACCATAAGTCCTGCTATTTCGTTTAAGCTTTCCCTAAAAAGTTTAGTGTCTGTATCTTTATTTCTCAAATTTGAAAGTTTATGTTCAATTAGTGGATGTTTCAATTCAAAAACTGCCATTAATAATCACTCCGTTCTTTTTTATACTCAAACTATTTTTTCTTTAAAATTCATATTTTTTACAAAATAATATCATCTACTGGTAAAAGTGCCGCTCCCATTGAGATTGACTTTCCTAAATCGATTTTCATAATTTTAATAAGCCGCATAATTTCCTTTGCCTGATCATCTTCCAGATATGTTACAAGAACGCTGTCAGTTCCAGGCCAGACGTGGCTATTAAAATGTTTTAACGTTTTGCTCCAACGGCTGTAAACTTGTGGAATTATTGTATATTGCTCAATTCCATATTCACGCATTTCCTCCTTTATTTTATCCATAAAGTAGGAATCAAAATATATTTCTATCCTCTTCAAGAAAACACCTCCTTTTCTTTAAAGTTTATTATTATTTATTTTGTGATCTTTCAGCCATTTTTTTTTGCTTTTCTTGCTTCCTCTTTTGCTTTTTGTCTTCTTTCTTTTCTTTCCTCAACTATAGAATAAGCCACGGGTATAAAGAATAATGTCAGCAATGTACAGAACGAAAGTCCAAACATAACTGCTACCGCCATTCCTTGATAATAACCCGAACTTCCCTTGCTTGAAAATATCATAGGAAGCCATCCAAGTATTGTTGTAAGAGTTGTCATAAGTATTGGACGAAGCCGTGAGCTTCCTGCTTCAACAATTGCCTCTCGAATTTCCATGCCCTTTTGCCGTAAACTTGACGTAAAGTCTAATAATACAATCGCATTATTAACTGCCATACCAAATAACATCAAAATACCAATCATAACAAACATATTAAGCTGTATTCTTGTTATGGCCAGCCCAAACATTACCCCAATCATCGATAATGGCAATGCCAACATCATTATTAGCGGTAAAACAAATGATTCTAACTGTATTGCCAAGACAACATAAATAAGTGCTACCGAAAGGATAAGGGCATTCATAATTTCGCCACCCATTTCCTGCTGGCTTTGAGCATTTCCTGCTGGAGCTATTTTATATCCTGATGCAGGATTTGTCTTTTTAAATGATTCATTTACAAATTTTGCCGCATCATTCAGACCTTTTGATTTATCAAGATTTGCTCCTACTGTTACAATTTGAGAACCATTATAAGTTTCTATAGAGGCTGCACCTTCCACCTGTTTCATTGTGGCAATATCTCCTAATCTTACAAATTGTCCTCCACTTGTTTTTATCATTATATTCAGTATTTTGTCAAGTGAATTTTTATACTGATCTTCAAATTCCATATAAACTTTTAATGTTTCTGTATTTTCAGTGATTTCTATCGGATCTACTCCTAAGACAGTTTGATTCAGCATTCCAGTTATATCTGTAACACTTAGTCCATAACTTTCAGCCTTTACTCTGTTTACTTCAAGCTGTGCCTGCGGATATCCGCCTTCTGATGAAGATTTTACATCCTTAAACCAAGTCTGCTGCTTCATATCCGCCATAATCGCATTAGCAATTCTGTTAATTTCTTCAGCATTATCCCCTTCCACTTGGAATGAATAATCTTTTGAAACTGAACTTCCTCCTGCTTTTGATGGAGAAACTGCAATTGTAACGTTTGGAATATTGCTCATTTTTTGACGCATTCTCTCCATAGCCTTCATTGTATCTTTTTTTACATCGACATTGACTATTGCCGACTGAGCGTTTACTATTGTAGTATAATTTTTTGTGACAGGATCTTCTTTTACTATCTGTTCCATTTGTTTAGAAATTTCATGTGCCACTTCTACATCTAGTCCTGTCGAAAGCTGTGCAACTACCGAATACTCATTATTATCAATTGTTGGGAAAAATCCTGTTTTTACAGTTCTTCCAAGTCCAAAGACAACCACAACAAATAATACAGCTATTCCAATTATAACTGCTTTTCTATGCTCCAACGCCTTTTCTACAAGATTTCTATATTTATCCCTAAATGCATTAAATTTAACTGCTTTTCCTGCTGCTCCTGATATTTTTTCAATATTCAGAAATATACTTGAAGCCATTGGGATAAATAGCATTGCCACAACAATTGAAATTGTCATTGCAAACATCATTGAGTAGGAAATTCCCGAAAATACCTCTTTAGAAAATCCCGGAAATAATACGATTGGCAAAAATACACAGACATTTGTCGCAGTAGAGGCTATCATTGGAAGTATTACTTCATTTGTTCCCCGTACTGCTGCAACTAATGCCGGCTCTTTATTAATCTGAATATGGTCAAATATATTATCTAGCGTAACTACCGCATTATCAACCAGTGAACCTATTGCAAGCGCTAGTCCCATAAGTGAAATCAAGTTTAATGAAACTCCCTGTGTTTTTAAAAGAAAGAAAGTAAATGCTGCCGATATTGGAATAGACATCCCAACCACAAGAGCCGCTCTTAAATCTTTCAGAAATACTAATAACACAATTACTGTTATTACTAATGCCTGTAATCCATTATTTGTTACATTTGAAATCGCATCTTTTACTTTTATACTGTTATCAACTATTATTTCATATTTTGTTCCTGATGGAAATAACGGTTTCATATTCTCCAGTTCTTTTTTTGCAATATTTGCAATTTCAACTAGATTTCCATCTTTACTTTTTTGAATGACAACAGAAACCATATCCTGCCCCTCATATTTGGAATACGATGTTTTGTCTTTCGTTCCATATTCAACATTTGCCACATCACTTAATCTTATTGTTTGATTATCACTATTAGAAATTATAATATTCTGTACCTGCTCCAGCTGCTTCAACTCACCATCAACTCTTAAAATAAATTCTTTTGACCCATCTTTTACTGTTCCACCTGGCACAATTGTATGAGCTGCCTTAATTTTAGAATATATTTCACTTGGAGATAAGTTGTATGCCTGCAATCTGTACGGATCCAGCCTTACCTTTATCTGTCTTGTAGCATTACCAAATACTGATATATTTCCAATCCCTCTGTTTCTTTTAAGCCTTGGTTTCAGCGTTTCCTCTATAAATGAAGTAATTATCGCCTGATCTGCTCCTCTTATTGCAATCATCATCGCCATATCAGAATTTCCACCAGCAGTATTTAATTTTGAAACTACTGGATTATCTGCATCAGATGGCAAGTCTTTTTTTATCTTATCTATTTCTGACTGTATCTGTACCTGCTTTATATCCGTATCTGTACCAAAGTTAAATTCTATCATTACACTCGAACTTCCATAAGTTGAACTTGTAGAAATATTTTTAATACCGTCAACATTAAGTGCCGCATCTTCTATCTTTTTTGAAATCTGAGTCTTAATATCCTCAGAAGCCGCTCCAGTCCATGTTGTATTAACAGCTACCAATGGAAAGTTAAAATCTGGTATCAATTCCTGCTTCATTGATCGCATAGCTATAACACCTGAAAAAACCATAAAAGCTAATATTATAGTTGTAGAAACGACTCTTTTCGTTGCAAAATCTGCTACTGTCATTTTTTCTTTCTCCTTAATTTAATTTTTGCTTCTGTTTAAATTCATTTTATCTCAGTTTTTTATAAATATAGCCAAACAAATCTAGAAAAAAATTGAACTTTCAAAATCTGTCTGACTGATTATAAAAAATATTAATTTCATTACCAATAGTAAAAATTATTGCACTTTTCTGACTGCTTCATTAGATTGTACAACATTTTGACCATCTACTATTAATTCTACTCCATTTGTTAATCCATTACCTGTAACTGCAGCATAATCCTGATTTTGATTTGTAACTTTTATCGGGATAGCAATAGCCTTACCATTTTGAACTATATAAACTACTTGCTCTACACCTCTTACAACAATAGATTTTTTAGGAATAACTATTCCGTTTTCAGCACCAGTATCTATACTTGCAGTTCCATACATTCCGCTTTTTAATCTTCTATCAGAATTAGGAATTTTTATTTTTACTACAAATTGCCTTGTAGCCGTATTTGCAGCTGCAGATACTTCATATACAGTTCCTGCTAATTCCTCTCCCTGTAATTCATCAATCTTTACTTTTGCCTGTGTCCCTACATGAATTTTATTTATTACTTCTGATGAAACTCCCACTTCCAGCTGCATTTCAGATTCATTTACCACAGTAAATAAAGAACTTCCTGCTGAAGTCTGCTGATGAAGTTCCAGATTCATATTTGAAATTGTTCCTGTTGTATTTGTTTTTATTACGGATTTTTTATTTGTGTCATTTGCTGTATCCAGTTCTGCACGTGCCGATGTTAAGCTGTTTCTTGAAGCATTTAAATTCGCTCTTGCTGAATCATAATTAGTTTTTGCGCTTAAATACTCAGTTTCAGTTACCAGCCTTTTGTTATAAAGCATGCTGTACTTCTCATAATTAATTCTCGCTTCTTCCAATGCCGCTGCGGCTGAATTGATATTTGATGAGGCTGTATTCACATTTGAAGCTGCACTTCTTACATTTGATCTTGCTGCCTGGTTGTCAATTGACACTATTACCTGTCCAGCACTTACATTATCCCCATTTTTTGCATTTATAACAACTATTTCTCCTGACGAAGTCGCTGTATACGGCACTTCCTCAATTCCCTTCAAAGTACCGCTTGCTGTATATCCTAAAGAAATTGAGTTTTGTCCAATAACTTGCACTTTTACAGGTCTTGCATTGACAACTTCTGCTTTTTTCTTTTTCCCGCAAGATATAGTAAACATAGCAAGTATCGCTAGTCCTATTATAATTTTTTTATTATATAATTTCATTTTTTATATTTCCTCCTGTTTTCAAATGTATTTTGTAATATTCTAGATATTCACTTAAATTAATCTAAAAATGCTCCGTATTGTGACACAAGATAATAGTACTTAAGTTTTGAAGTTGCATAATTTACACGGCTTTGTCTCAATTTTGCCTCTGCGTCAAGTAAATTATTCATTGTTATCAAGTTATAGCTGTATCTTTCCTTTTCCAGCTCATAAGTTTCTTCTGCACTTTCCACAGCAACCTTCAATGCTTCCAAACTTTTTTCAAGTGCCTGCAGCTGGTAATATGTCTTTCTCATATTTGCCCTTACCTGATCCAATGTCTGTCCTGATTTAACTTCTGCAATTTCTTCAGTTTTTTGAGCATATCTTACATCTTCTTTTCTTTTCCCCCAGTCAAAAAGATCCCAAGTAAATGTTACTCCCGCAGCTGATGATAAATTCTTTGTTTCAAATACATTTTTCAATTTACCTTGTGATTGCAATGCCCCATAGCTTAACGTTCCGTTAATTGTTGGATGAAAACTTGATTTTTCAAGTTTTGTATTTTTTCTGCTTATATCAATTTGCTTTTGCGCAATTTTATACTCAGTATTCTGTGTTGTCAGTTTTTCCATATCCTTTGATAAGTCAATCGTCTTCGTAAAATTATCTTCCACCCCGAACGGCACTATTTCAATACTGCTTGGATTTGGCACTCCAATTAATATTCCTAAAGATTCCTTTGCTATTTCAATATTCCCCTGCTGTTCCACAATTTGTGCCTCTATAGCCTTTATGCTTCGTTCTGCTTCTCTATATTCAGGCTTTGTAACCATTCTTAATTTATATTTCTCAGTCTGAATTTTATAATTCTCATCTAGCGCTTCCTTAGATTTTTGCAAAACTCCAAGCGTACTAACCGCATCATATACATCAATATATGCCTGAACAGTACTCAAAACTGTATCTTTTTTAGTTTTGTCCAGTTGCAGCTCTGCTAATTTCAGGTTATCCTTACTAATTTCATTTCCAAGTTTTAATTTCCCGCCTGTATAAATTGGCTGTGATAGTGACAAGTATTGCTGATATGCTTCTCCAGTCTTTTTTGACATGACATTTTTAAAGTAGACATTTGCCGAAGCATTGTAGCTTACTGTGAAAAATTTCTGTTTCCAGGTTCTGCTCACATCAATTTGCCCTCTATCTACTTCCAGCATTCCGATTTTTATATCTTTATTATTTTTTACTGCCATTTCTGCCGCTTCCTGAATAGTTATTTTTTGTGCAAAATTAGGAATTGACATTAATAGGAGCAGTACTGTTACTGCTATTTTGTTTTTATTTTTTTTCATTTTCTGTTTTCCTTCCTGAACCTATTTTAATGCATTATTTATAAATTTTATTATTTCCTTTAAAGAGTTTTCGATTTTATCTGTATTCTTTATATTTATTAACTCATCATCCTTCATATTCCTAAAACTTTTTAAGACAAATTCATCGTATAAAAACTCTTCTATTGAAATTAATATAAATTCTGATATAACATCTGCATTATATTTATTGCCATTTTTACTGTTAAATTTTTCAACAATATTTATTTTTATAAAATTAGTTGATTTTTCACGGAGTTCTTGAAAGAAAATCCTTAATTTTGGATCAATTAAATATTTCTCAATCGCTCTTAGCTTCATATTATTCAAAATTTTAACAGCATAATTCATTTTAGCTTTTACGTAATCTTCTAAAACCTTTTCTGGCATTTGATTAACATTTATATTTTCAAGATTTTCAATTACTTCTTTTTTTATTTTTTCTAAAATCTCATAAAGCAGCTCTTCCTTAGTTGCAAAATATGTATAAAAACTCCCTTTAGATATTCCTAGGTCTTTAGTAATATCTTCCACCTTAGTTTCCTCATATCCATTCTTTGCAAACAGTTCCCATGCCTTATCTATTATCTTTTTCCTCTTCTGGCTCTTCGCACTTTTCTTTTTTTCCAAGTATCTACCACCTAATAACAAAAATTGACTCACAAGTCATTGTAATATAATATAATTTTTTTTCTATTTTGTCAATCATTTTTATGCTTAAAATAACGTAAAATATTGATTTAAATTATATATCATATTTTTTTAGGTTTTTGATATTTTTTTCTTATTTATTTATTGAAAATTACTTTTTATTTTTACTAATAATTTTTCTAGCAGCTCTCTTTCATTTTTATTTAATACACTTAAAAAACTTTCATATACTCTATTTGCAATTTGCTGGTCTTTTTCTAAATAATTTTTCAGTTCATCTGAAAGTTGTATATATGAAAATCTTTTATCCTCTTCTGATACTTCTTTTATCACATATCCTTTTTTCAAATATTTATTAATTATCTTAGTTCCTGCAGGCTTTGACACTTTAGAAATTTTTGAAAATTCAGTTAAATTCATTTTTCGCGCTTCAAAGATTATTCGTAAATAATAAAAATCTCTTTCAGATAATTCTAGCCTTTCTTCTATGCCCTCACTAATTTCATAATATTTTTCTAAAAATTTTTTATTTATTTCTTCTACCAATTCAAACAAATTTATCATTTTTTCTCCCCAAATATTTTTTTAATACTAGTAATCAAAACTATTCATTAAATTTAAAAATTACTATTTTTTATTCAAATTCCAATATTATTTAATTTTATTAGGGTATCTCAAAAAACTTTGTGCTTTACTAATTTTAAGAAATACCCTAATCCCTAAACACTATTTAAACAAAACTTTCCCTATTGACTGGATTATTACCGTTTTCAATGGCAAGAATAAAATTACTCCTAAAAACATAAAATATACTTTATTTCCCGATATATGAAAATTATTTTCTCTCGGTATTCCTTCATTCTCCAAATATTTTTCAAATTCCATCACTTTTTCCCGTAAATAAATTCTTCCATGTTTTGAAGGAAACATTCCCGAATTAACAAAAAAAGAAAACTTTCATTCTGTATCTTTAAATAAATTTTATTTCCATAACCATATTCCACCTTGTAGCCTTTTAATAGGACATCTTCTCTGTCAAAATACAAATTCCCATTTTCTATTTTTAACTCTTTCCTTCTAGTCAAATAATAAAAAATCCAGTAACCTAAAAAAAAGAACATCCCTATTGAAAATATTTCATTTCCCCGATTTTTTTCACCTAAAAAATTAAGCACTAAACAAGCAATATTAATAATAACACTAATGGTAAAAACAACTTTTAATTCCACAGGAAATTTTTTAAATACAAATCCTTTTATTATTAAATTTACATTTTTCTTTTGCATCTAAACCTCCATATAAGTATGATTTTACATTATAATACTAAATCATATTTTCAAGTATATTTCAATTTAGAATGCTTTTTCTAAAATGAATAAGATGTTCCCACAGTAAAATAATAATTTTTAGATTTCTTGTCTACAATTGGACTTTTTCTAATTTCTTTTGAATATTTTGTAAGACCTGTAATAGCAAAAACAGCAAACCTGTCATTAAATTGATAATTGCTTCCTACACTAAAGCCATAAGAATATGATGATTTTGGTGAATATTTAGAAGTTATTTTTCCACCTATTTCACTATCCTTTATTCCAAAATAATAATTTGTATATTTTTTTGAATACAGTGTGGCATTAGTTTCTGCAAATGTAACAAACTTTTCTGTAATAGGCAAATATACAGTTACATCCATTCCACCACTCATACCTCTTTTTCCGCCTTGTAATGACACATTAGTAGCTATATTTTCAAAATTATATCCTATACTTCCGCCTGCCGCAACCTGCGTATTCCTTTTCTTTATACTTCTGTATCCTTCTTTCATTTCATTAGGTTTCAATTTAAAACCATCAGAAAAAATAACAGAACCTGCAACAGATAAATTTTCTGTTATTTCTTGCCTATAACCCAACGATCCTAAACTAATTTCTAAATTAGCAAAATTTGAATTAAAACTTGCGTATGGCATATAACCTGATTTTTTCTTTGTTTTATATAAATCCTGAAAATACGTTCCTCCTATGGATATCTTGTTCTTATGCTTATCTTCCTTTTCTGCAAACACCGTAACCACATTCAATAATGCAGCCAATAATACTAACTTTTTCATTTTTTCCTCCTTAAAATAGTTTAACTTAATTAATTAACTGAGTTAATTATATTGTATATTTTAAATTTTGTCAAGAAAATAAAAACAGAGATAAATTTTATATCCCTGTCTTTTTTTATTAAATTCTATGATTACTTATTAAAATACTTAGTAACATCAAAAAATACAATAACCAACATCAAAACAAGTAAAAATATCATTCCAATCATATGTATTTTTTCTTCTATTTTTTTATTTACTTTTATTCCAAAAAATTCAGGAATGACAAATATCAGCCTTCCCCCATCAAGCGCTGGAATTGGAAGTAAGTTCATAATTCCAATATTTATGGAAATTAATACAAATACTCCAAGCATGGCAAAAATTCCTCCTTGCCCATAAGCTTCGCCAACTATCTTAGGAAGTCCTACAGGCCCTGTCATTTCCTTCATTGCCACTTTTCCTGTTATAAGCATTCTCACACCATCAAGTGTTATTTTAAAATAATCTCCAAACATAGAAAAACTAATTTTTACTCTTTCTCCAATTGTTGATTTTTGGCTTAAAAGATGTACTCCAAGTATGTTTCCCTTTACTTCCTTGTTGTAAGTTAATTTTACATTTTCAGTAATTTCCTTATTATCTCTCAAGATTTTTAGAGCTATATCTTCATTTTTATAATTTTTACTAATTTCTCCAATTCTTTTTGTCATTTCACTCCAATTGGATATATTTTTACCATTAATTGCCAAAATCTTATCATTTACCTTCAATCTTCCATTTACTTTTGAACTTTGCTCAACTCCTCCAACTATAGCTTGAGAATATTTAGGCGGCAGCACTCCTGCTACTGAAAGAATTATAAACAATACTGCCAATGCAGAGATAAAGTTCATCACAACTCCCGCAATCAGCACAACAAATCTGCTAAATGGCGACTTTGCAAAAAATCCATTTTTTTGAATATTTTCCTGTCTCTTTAATTCCTTTTCTACAACCTTGCTAAGCCTTCTTTCCACTTCATCAACAAATTTTTCATCTTCGATTTCATTATCCCTGTTACCTGTTTCATTTTTTAATTCCTCAATAATTTCATCCATTTTTTCCTTCTTAAATGCTTCCAAATCAAACCTTTCAGGCTGCATTCCCTCAATATTAACAAATCCTCCTAAAGGTAAAATTCTGATTGAATAAGTCGTCTCATTCTTTTTTAACGAAAAAATCTTTGGCCCCATTCCAATCGCAAACTCAGTAACAGGCATCCCAAAATATTTAGCCGTTGCGAAATGCCCCAATTCATGCAAAAATACAATTAATCCCAAAATTACTATTGTAAAAATTATTCCCATTTATCTATTCTCCTACTTTTCTTTTGTTTTTATATTTATTTCAAGCTATTTTATAGTAAAACTTATTTAAAACTAAACTCAAAAGCTATGACTATTTTACTCAAACCATAAATTTATATAATTTTAGCAGTTTAATTTAAAATAGGTTTGAGTATAATTAATAATTTCTTTTTATAAATCTATTAAAAAATACTGCTTTAAATGAGAAAACATCTCAAAAAAAGCAGCTAAATTTCAAAACTTAACTTAATATCCTCAATATTTAATTATAATAAATTGCTGTCTCTTGACTCTTCTCCCAATGAGGCATCAATATCTTCATAGTCAATTCCAACTGGAATAGAAGTTAAAACTTTGTCAGTAACCTTTGATAGATGAGCGTTCATTGCATACGCGGCTCCACTTACAAAATCTATTACTCTTTGTCCCACTTCATATTCTAAAAATTCCAAGCTGAATGTTACAACTTTATTTTCTTTTATTGCATCTGCGATTAATCTTGAATCTTCAAAAACTTTCGGTCTTATAATCGAAACATAGCTTACTTTAGACGATGGCATCTTTACAATTTCCTCCTTTTTTCCTACGCCAAAAAGACTTCCTATTCCTTTTTTTTCTTCTGGCTGTTTTTCCTGTTCCACACGATTTACTGTTGCTTTTTGCTGAACTTTAGACTGCTGATTTTGTTGCGGCTGTTCTACTGTCACTTCTTTTTTTTCATCATTTGACAATTCTTCAGATAACTCATCTTCATCATCTTCAATATCATCGCCAAAAAATTCCATTAATTTTCTTTTAAGTCCCAAAGCATAACCTCCTATTCAAATAATTTACTTCCTATCCTAATTATTGTCGCACCATTTTTTAATGCTTCAATATAATCATTCGACATTCCCATAGAAAGCTCGGTAATGTAATTATATTTTTTTTGATACTCTTCCTTTAGCTCTCTCATCTTTAAAAAATAACTGTTTATTTCCTGCTGTGAAGCTTCATATGGAGCCATTGTCATAAAACCTTCTATTTTTACGTTACTCATAGAAAAATATTTTTCGCTATCTTTTTTAAAATCTTCAATATAAATTCCTGTTTTGGATTCTTCCCTTGAAACATTAATTTGAATCAATCCATTTATAATTTTGGAATTTTCAATAGCTTTTTTATTTATTTCTTCTAAAAGTTCATAGGAATCAATCGAATGTATTAAATTCACACTCTTAATTATATACTTTATTTTATTTTTTTGCAACCTTCCAATAAAATCCCATTTGATATTTTTATATTTTTCATCTGAAAATTCATTTAACTTGTCCCGATAAAGCTGAGCCCTATTTTCACCAAAATAATCATAGCCCATTCCAATCAGAGCCTTATGCTTCTCTACATCAAAATATTTACTTACAAATAAAATTTTAACTTTTTCAGGATGCGATGAATATTTTTTTATATCTTCCAAAATTTTATTATAATTTTTCTGAATTTTTACATTATCAAGTTCCATCTCTGCTCCTTTTGATTTGCTTCATATTTTTACAATCATACTATTATAACCTTTTTTTTAAATAAATTCAACAAATACGTCATTTGCAAGCATCATTCCCCTTTTCGTAAGCCGAAGTCTTATGTCATAAGCATTTTCTAGCATATTTTGATTCAAATAATCATTATTTTTGACTTTATTTTTTATTTCTTTTTCTTTTGTATCAATAATTTTTTCAATTTTTTGTTCTTTTTTTTCAGAAAAATCCACTTTTTTCACAATAAATTTTTCCAATAATCCATTTTTTATAAGTTTTTCAACTCTCTCATCCTCAACATACTTAATTCCCTCTTGAATTAATCTTAGTCCCAGCATTTTCTTCAATTTTTTACTTTCGATTTCATCTACAATTTCAATCGTATTTTCATCAATTGGCAAATTTCCACTATCAATCAAATCATAATATTTCTTAAATGTTCTTACATTACTATGCCTTTTTCCACTATAATAGCCAGCAGCGCTCATTCCTGCACCAACAAACTTTATATTTCTCCAATATTTCAAATTGTGTCTTCCACTATTTTTCTGTTTTTTCTTAATTATTTCAAAATCTTCCACATTTTTCAATGTTTCTTCATCATTTTTAATTTCTGAAAAATTTTGAAAATCTATTCTCTTTTCTAAATTACAATTTTTATTAATATTTTTATTTTTCTCAAAATTTTCGTCAATTCGTGCAAAATTCGATATTTCATAATGGCAATATCCGTTTACATTAAAAAATTCAATAATCATCTCATACATCTGAGCTTCTACATCCTGATCAATTTCTGACAGAATCCCCTTTTGCAATTTACTCCAGAAAACAGTCCCTTCCTCCCAGATAAGCGAGTAAATTGACACATTTTCAGGCTTTAATTCTTTCAAAATATTCAAATCCTTCTGCAAATCCTCAATACTTTGATTAGGAATTCCAAACATCAAATCCACAGTTATATTCTCAAATCCAGCTTTTCTAGCCATTTTGTACACATTTATCGCATCATCTGAACTATGCTGTCTTCCAATAAATTTCAGAACGTGATTCTGAAAGCTCTGTATCCCAATACTCAGCCTGTTTATCCCAATTTCCCGAATTTCCTTCAATTTTTCCAAAGTCATGTCAGTCGGATTCAATTCCAAGGTAATCTCCGCATTCCCAGTCCAGTCTAATTCATCCATTATTTCCTTTATCATTCCAACTGGCAATACCGAAGGCGTTCCCCCACCAAAATAAATAGTATCATACTTAAACTTTGGGTACATCCTAATTTCCCTAATTAAATAATCTACATATTTTCTATATTCCTTCTCCATTCTCACAAACGTACAAAAATCACAATACTCACATTTCTTGTCACAAAACGGAATATGAATATATATTGCATCAATATTTTTTTCTTTTATTTTTTCCATACTTTATTCTTTCCACAAATTCTCTCTAAAAATTTTATTATTTTTTTTATTTTATACTAAATCCCATTTAAATAATGAATTTATTATAATACTATTTCTTCTTTAAATAGTAGATATTTAATAAATTTTGAATTACATACTATAATTAACTAGGAATTAAAACTTTCGGGACTTAGTATTGGATTATTTTACTTAATAACAGTTTTTACTATTTTAATTATATTTTTCCTTTATTTTTGCAGGATTGCTCATTGTCGCAAATCCTGCCCCTATGGCTAGACTACGACTTTTATTTGCCCAACTCCGAAACTCCTCCTTTTCAGTCATCAAACAGTCGTAGTTGAACAAATAAAAGCTCCGTCGGTTTATTAAAATACAAAGATATTTGTTATAGAATTTCCGAGATTTTAATTTTTCAGTAAAAGACAACTTGTTTGAGCTTTTCTATTATATTTGAATTGATAATAATTTACTGAAATTAAAATAACTTTTGTTAAAAGCGAGTTTTGTCTTTTGCTGTAAAATTGAAATTCGAGAAGCGGGGTAGTTCGTAGAACGTTTCGCCATTAGTCTCTCAAGTAGTAATCAGTTAAATATGTCAAAACAACTGTTATTGCGAAAGAGAGCATGGCGTCTGATGTCCTTACGTTAAAAAAAACTAAATATAAATAAAATTGAATAAATAATTATTAAACAGAATAAGTTATTTCCTATAAAAAAGTTTTAACAAAAAAGATCAGAAAAACTAAACTTCCGCCAAAAAATTAGACATTTAGTTTAAGTAATCTTCTGATCTCTTTAAAAAATTATAATCCTAAAAATTTTGAAAATTCTTCCATTGTTTTGTCAAGTTTTGCTTTTACATTTTCATTTGAATCTGCATTTACACTAAAATAGAATTTGATTTTTGGCTCTGTTCCAGATGGACGGGCTGTAATGTAAGTGTTGTCTTCAAGAACAAATTGTAAAACGTTTTCTTTTGGTAATTTTATTTCAGTTTCTGCTCCTGTTTCCAAGTTGTATTCTTTGTGTGATAAGAAATCACGTTTAATTTTTATCTTTTTACCAAGCAGTTCGTCTTTTACATTTTCTCTCAAATTAGTCATAAGAGCAGCCATTTGTTCAATTCCATCTTTTCCTTTAAGAGTTACAGATTTTATTCCTTCTAGGTAATATCCAAATTCTTTATATAATTTTTGCAATTCTTCATAAATTGAACTTCCGATTGAATTATAGTAAGCAGCCATTTCAGCAATTACCATTGAAGTTACTAATGCATCTTTATCTCTTGCATGTGTTCCAATCAAATATCCATAACTTTCCTCAAATCCAAACAAATATGTTCCATCCAGTTCCTTGTTTTCAAATTGTCTAATTTTTTCTCCAATATATTTAAATCCTGTCAATGTTTTCATAACTCCAACATTTTTTGAAGGTGCAATAACGTCAATCATTGGTGTAGAAACAACAGTTGTAATAACTTTTGCATTTACAGGAATATCTTTCTTATTATTTAAAAGATACTGCAGTAACAATAATCCAACTTGGTTTCCATTTGGATAATACCATTCATTTTTATCATCTTTTACAGCAATCCCGATTCTATCTGCATCTGGATCATTTGCCATAACTATTTTTGCTCCAATTTCGTCAGCTTTTTTCGTTCCAAGCTCAAATGCCGCTACTTCTTCAGGATTTGCATAAGTTACAGTTGGAAAATTACCATCTGGCTCAATTTGTTCCTTCACAACTTCAAAATTATAACCAAAATCAGACAAAATACGTTTCATAGGACGTCCACCTGTTCCGTGAAGCGGAGTATAAACTATTTTAAAGTTTTCTTTCCCAGAAACATCTGTTTTTAAAGTTTGTACTTTAATCGCGTCTAAATAATCATCATCAATTTTTCCGTCCAATTGAATAATTAACCCTTTTTCTCTTCCTTCATCCTCAGAAATTACTTTAATTTCTTCAAGAGTCTGAATTTTATTAACTTCAGCAACAATAGCAGGTGCATGCGGATCTACTACTTGTGCTCCATCATCCCAGTAAACTTTGTATCCATTGTATTCCACAGGGTTATGCGAAGCAGTTACAACGATTCCAGCCATAGTTCCTTTATATCTTACTCCAAATGACAATTCAGGCGTAGAACGTAAGTCTTCATAAATATATGCCTTAATTCCATTGGCAGCCATAACTCTCGCTGTATTCAAAGCATATTCTCTTGAACCGATTCTACAGTCATGAGCAATAATAATTCCTTTTTCCTTTGCCAATTTTTCATCAAATTTCAGCATATAATTTGCAAGCCCTTGAGTTGCTTTTCTAATTACATATTTATTAATTCTATTAGTTCCAATCCCACGAACACCTCTAATTCCACCAGTTCCAAAGCTCAAATCCTTAAAAAATCTGTCTTCGATTTCCTTTTCATTTCCAGCCAGACTTCTCAACTCTTCCTTATCCTTTTCATCAACAGCTTCTGAATTTAACCAGTATTCATATTTTTTCATATATTCCATGGTACGCCTCCTAAAATTTTTTATTTAAACAATTTTAATTTTCATTATTTTTGTAGTTTATTTTAAACTAAATACCTCCAAAAATTTTTCTATTCTATATTAATTTTACCATATTAATTTAATTTAACAAATACTTAAACTAAAAAAATTACACTTTTTTTACTAAAATTAAAACTAATACAAAAAACATTACAATAATATTCACAACAAATGGCAAAAAAGGGTTAAAATTTAATAAATGCCCTGATAACAGCGAACCTATAGCAGTTCCAAGCGAACCCACTGCAGATGCCACTCCCAGTATCTTCCCCTGATTTTCCTTATATCTCTGAGCAATAATCGTATTTCCAAGTGAGCGTACAATCTCATAAGTCATGGTATAAACGGCCATCAAAAGATATGGAGTTACACCAAATTTTACTCTTAACAAAATTACTCCCATCAATATTATTCCAGTAAAAATCAAAAATTTATAAATACTTTTTTCCTTAAATTTTTTTAATAATTTCCCCAGTAAAAATGCAGTTCCAAAAAAAGCAAGCAATGACGAACACATAACAAAAGTTCCAATTGTATCAGAAGAAACTTTTTCATAAAATTTCAAAAAATAGTTTAAAGCGCTTCCATAAGAATAGATTCCTATTCCTGAAAGCAAAATTACAAGACAGAAAAACTTGGAATATCCGTCTAACTCCTTAATATATCTAAATGTTGCAAACGGATTTAAGTCCTTTTTACTTTTTTCTTCCTCTAATTTATTATCTTTTTTCACAATTTCCTTCATAATCAGTAAAATAATTATCGAAACAATGCTTCCACCGATAAACTGTAGTGCAAAGGAAGTTCTCGGATCATTAGTAACAGTTGCAGCATACCCCCCTATTTTCTGCCCAATTGCTCCACCGATTACAGTTGCAGAACTTACTTTTGCAATATTTTTGGCTTTCTCTCCTTTTTCAGAAAGCTGACTCACATATCCAAATGCCACAGCATATGTTCCTCCAGATGCAAATCCCGAAATCATACGTGCCAAAAATATAAGCGGCAAATTCGTCCCAAATCCAAATATAAGCTGTGACATTCCATAACAAAATGGCATAAGCACAAATATTCTCTTCATTCCTACTGTATCTGCTAAAGCCCCCAAATAAGGCGAAGAAATAAACATAGCCGTACTCATAAATGCCAGAAGTTCTCCAGAAATACTCTTCTTCCACCCTCTCAGTTCAATTAGTGCAGGCGTAGCAGGATGCCCTAAATTATAAACAATGATACATAAAAACATCAATATTATCATCTTATTAATATTTTTTTTCATCTTTCCATCTCCTTTCTTTTTTTATACCTCGATTATTAAATTTATCCTTAACCATTTAGATAAGTCATTTTTTCTATTTTATACTTTAAATTATCCTATAGTTATTTTTATCATAAATTATTATTAAAGTCTCAAGCAAAGGTATCAATGCTATGCCTCTTATTTCGCAATAACATTTATTTCAACATCTTTAACTGGTTATCACTTATAAAATTAATTGTGAAAAAACAAAAAACCAGACATTACTCTGGTTTTCATAAAAATATTTATTCAAAATTTCTATTTTTAGAATAATCCTGGAATACTTACTCCACCAGTAACTACTTCCATCTCTTTCTCTGCCATTTCTTCAGCTTTTTCTAAAATTTCATTTACTGCATTTATGATTAAGTCTGAAACAATTGTTGCATCGTTTTCTTCAATTGCATCTTTTAATACGTCTAATGAAATTGATAAATCTACAATTTTTTTCTGTCCATTTGCTTTTACAGTAATTCCTCCACCAGCAACAGAAGTTTCTACAAATTTATCCTTTAATCCTTCTTGAATTTTTAACATTTCTTGTTGCATTACTTGAGCCTGCTTAATTATATCCTGCTGATTTCCACCAGATTTACTTCCTGCTCCTTTTATTTTTCTAACCATAGCTGATAATTCCTCCTACGAATTATGATTTAATATTTATAACAATTTTTATTTTTATAAAAAAAAATGGTGGAGAGAGAAGGATTCGAACCTTCGAAGGCTGAGCCGGCAGATTTACAGTCTGATCCCTTTGGCCACTCGGGAACCTCTCCACAACATTCTAATTTTTAAATAGTGGTGCCGCTTGTCGGACTCGAACCAACCACCTACTGATTACAAGTCAGTTGCTCTACCAGATGAGCTAAAGCGGCATTAAATGGCGGAAGTGACGAGACTCGAACTCGCGACATCTTGCGTGACAGGCAAGCACTCTAACCAACTGAGCTACACCTCCATAATGGTGGTCACAATTGGGATCGAACCAATGACCCCCTGCTTGTAAGGCAGGTGCTCTCCCAGCTGAGCTATGCGACCATAAATATTCACCATTTAATATTTTAATTATTCAATTTTAAATTTGGTACGGCCTAGGGGGATCGAACCCCTGTTACCGGGATGAAAACCCGAGGTCCTAACCACTAGACGAAGGCCGCACATTCATTCCCTGATTTAGTACTAATACTAACAGACAAGAAATATAATATCATATTTGATTTTATTTGTCAACAATTTTTTTTGAAAAAATTGGTTTTCTTGAAAATCAATATTTTTTTACATTTTTATCACTATTATTTTCTGTAGACCATTTAATTCATTTTCAACTTCACCATCTGCTGTTATTTTCATAGTAACTCTGCTTGAGTAATTTTTTTCTAATATTTCTATCCCAAATTTTTCGCTATTTGCGCTTAAAAATGCCTCTATTTCTGAAGTATATTCATAGTCATAATCTAATATAAAAATATTTTTTTCTACATATTCTATAATTTGTGCTTGATTAACAGCAAGTTTTGCAGTTTTCGCATAATTTCTTATAAGTCCTCCAGCTCCCAGCTTAACTCCCCCAAAATACCTTGTTGCAACTAATGCCACATTATACACATCCAAAATATTCAGTATTTCTGCCATCGGCTTTCCCGCTGTATTGCTTGGTTCTCCATCGTCATTGTATTTAAAATATTCCTGTCCATTTTCCATTACTCTGTAAAGCGGCACATTGTGAGTTGCATTTGGATGCATTTCTTTTATTGAATCAATAAACTTTTCAGCTTCAGCTATTGTTGAAACTGGTTTAATATAGCCAATAAATTTTGATTTTTTTTCTTCAAACTCAATTATCGTTTCCTTTTGTACAGTTTTCAAATTATTCCTCCTTTCTTTTTTCTTTATATCTTATGTTACCATAAAAATAAAACTCAGACAACCTATTTAATAATTAAGTTTATCTGAGATTATCTAACTTTTATTGTATTACTGGACATATTTAAATATATCTTCCATTAACTTTTTATATTATTTCTAATTTCCTGCTGAGGTTTATCTGATTTTTGATTTTTTCTTTCATTCTTTAATATTTCATCCAGCAATTTTATTACTCTTGTATTCTCAAATTCCTTCCTATATTTATTCATCACATTTTCATCAGCAACAGATAGCATTTGTGCAACTGCAAGGTAAAGCGCCAATTCAGACTGTTCATTAAAATAAACATCCTCATAACTTACATCATTTGTCGAAACATTATCAAGATAATATTTTACAGCGTTTTCTATACCATAATTCATCATATTTTTTGCTATTTTTACTTCTGCAATTTTTAACTTAAATCCTCTTATATAATCATCTGGAATACCAAATTCCTTCTGATTTTTGGGAATTTTAAAATAATTAATTATTCGTTCATACTTGCTAATTTCCTGCTTCTGACTATCTAAGGTCTGTTTTCCATTATCAAGAATCTCTTTTACACTTTCGCTGTAAGTCTGTGTGTCTTCTAAATTTTCTTCTTCTTTATCTGAGTCATTATTTTTTTCCTTATTTTCAATAATTCCTTTTTTATCATCATATAAAAAGCCATCAGGCAAATCATTTGCTTCCTTATTAGTTTTGTCGTCCTCTTCAGCCAAATAATCACCCAATGTTTCAATGAACATTACCATATCAAGATTTTCACTTAACGTATCAACAAGTTCCATTACTGCTGAATTTTTATAATAACGTTTTATAAGATTATAATAAAATTTTGCTTTTTTTTCGTCTCCTTTTAACTTGTAATAGGTAAATTCGTTCGAAAGTTTATCAAATCTTGTTGAATACGGGGCAATTTTATCCATATATTCTCTTGCTTTTTTAAAGTCCTTCTTTCCCCCTACTATGTAGGCTCCTACAAGAACTCCACCTAATGTTTCGTTTCTTTCATCTTTTTCATAAATTTCCTTTAATTTCAAAAGATTATCATTTTCCTGCCCATCTTCTGTAAAAAAATTTTTTTCATCTTTAATGTCATATTCAAATTTTATTGTTTCATCAATAACATCTTGCTTTATTCCAATCTTTGAAAGTCTGTCCTGTATAAGTTCAGCTCTAGTATACGCTGATAATTCGTATCCTAAAGAAAAAAACGCCGGCAACGATAATGATATAAAAACTTTTTTCATAAACTTTCTCCTTTTTCCTAATTTACCATTTTTGATAAGAAATCCTTATCCTTTTCGGTTTCGGACTGAATTTTCTTAGCAATCCAGGTATCTTCCAATTTTGCTCCATTACTTATTTTTAATAAGTCTTCTTTTATTTCTTCATTCATTATTACAACATTAAAATAAAGTATAACCTCAGCCCTTAGATTATAATTTTGAATCTCTTCGCTTATATTCTCATTCACAATATTTTCAAGATATTCTGCAACAGCTGCCTTTACTTCTCCTTTATCAAATAAATTACGGATTTTATTCAAATAATAAGTTAGTTTCATAAAATAGTATTCTTCATCAGAAACTCCGATTTTTCGTCTTTCATTCTCGTTTTTTAATGATTTTAGAACTTTTTCTGTAAGCATCTGCTTTTCTTCAAAATCTTTTGCCACAAAGATTTTTGACAATGTTACTATAACTGTATCTTTATATTTTTTAGGAATCTCATCCATATATTTTTCAAAATTTGCTAAATCTCCTCTATCCAGAGCATACATCATTTTTGAAAAAGTTTTTTCATATTCATAAGGTGTATACTTTACAAATAAGTCAAGATATTTTTTATAATCTCCGCTTATTTTTGATTCAAAAATTGTAATTAAAGCCTGTGCGGCTATATAATTTCTTTCATCCTTCTGAAGCAGTTTTTGAAGTTTTTCAACTCTTTCACGAATAATTTTTTCGTCATTTTCAAAATATTCCGTATCTCGTATTTCATAATCTAATGCTATTGTTTCATCAATTAAAGCCTGCTTTATCCCAAGCCTTGACAAAGTTTCCTGAATTTTTTCCTTCTGTGTAAATCCATATACATCAAAATTTATTACAAAAAATATTCCTAAAATCAAAAATAATCTTTTCATCTTTACCACATCCTTAAACTTTGATAAAAATACTTTCTCTCATATTAAAACTTATCTCCTAAATTACAACACTATATTATATCCTACATTTTTGATTTTCAAAAATTTTTATTGTATTTTCTTATAGTTTTTTTAAAAAGTTAAGTTAATATCTATTCCTGCAAGTTTCAAAAAAAAATCCACAATTACTAAGAAACCTTGTGTTAACCGAGATCCGCTCAAATAAACAATTACAAATATAATCAAAATTCCATATCTTTCAATATTATTATAAAATTCCCTGATTTTCTCTCCTGAAAGAGAATAAACTATTCTTCCTCCATCTAGCGGTGTTACCGGTATTAAATTAAACAGCCCAAGCAAAAGATTTATTAAATAAATATAAAGCAGAATTGTCATAAAAATATTCTCTATATCCAGATATTTCCCCAAAAATTTTAATAATATAAGTGAAATCCCTGCAAGAATAAAATTTACTACTATTCCAGCGATTGCAACACAAAATAATCCCAGCCGATGCGGCCTTAAATTATAGAAATTAACTGGAACAGGCTTTGCCCACCCCACCAAAAATTTAAATCCGCTCAGAAGTATAAGAATAGGCAGAATTATTCCCGTAAAATCAATATGTTTTAAAGGATTTAACGTTATTCTTCCTTTTCTTTTTGCCGTATCGTCACCAAATTTGTAAGCCACATAGCCGTGTGCCACTTCGTGAAGAGTCATTGATATTACAAATACCACAAGTGAAATTATCATATCTCTTGAAATTTCGGCTGCAAAAAAAAATCTCGCAGCAAAATAAATAATAATAGCAGCAATAATCCCCAGCTTTATTTCTGAATATTGGGGATTTAAAACCTTAAATCTGTTATAATAATTTTTTACTATTTTCACAAAACTTCCTTTCCAAAATTGCAGGATTTCTAATTCTGTTCCTGCCTTATTTCTCTTTTACTCCTCTTCAATCCCCACTTCTACATTTTTCCAAAACGACATATCTATTTAACAATATTATTATAATTTTTATATTCCAGCCTTTTTGAATATTCTTTTTCATTTATCTGATTAGGAGCCTCTTTCATATTAAAAAATATTTTAACATAGACATTTATGAATTTTCAAAATTCACATTGTATTATGAATAAAATTCCTGATGTTCCAGTTTTTAGAACTTCTTCAACTAGTCCTATCCTTTCAAAACAATAATCATCATTTTACATCATTATTTAAAAATTATCAATTCCAACTGGTAAATTTTTTCTAATATCAAATTTTAATCTAAATCTATAGACCTATTTTATTTTTATTTAAATTAATTATATCAAATTTCATAAAAAATAACAAAGAATTTTAAAAAAATAAATAAAAAATATATGGAGTACCAAAACTGATACTCCAACTAACCTTTTTTTATTACATTTTGTTTTTACTATTTTTTGAACATTCCAGTAACTTTGTCTGCTAATCCCTTAGCTCCTTCTACTGTCTTGTCTAATGCTTCTTCAGCACCTTTTTTAACATCTTGAACGACTTTGTTATTTGCAGCTTTTTCTGCTAAATCTTTTGCTCCTTCCACAGTTTTTTCTAAAACATCTTCAGTTCCTTTTTTAATATTCTGAGCAACTTCACTTCCTGTAATTTCCTTTGTTTTGTCAGCAGCCTTGTCAGCTAAGTCTTTTGCTCCATCTACTGTTTTTTTAAGAGCATCTTCTGCTCCTTTTTTCAAATCATCAAAATTCATAATCTTTTCCTCCATTTTTTATTATTTATAATTATTAACTAATTATCTTTTTTTATAAAAAGTTACTGCACCATTATTTTTTACAATCGAGCCATTTGGAATTTTAAATAAAATTAATAATGTATAAAACACATCTACACAAGAACCACCCGCATTTAATACACACAAAAACATTATAAATCCATTCATTATTCCTAAAATATTTAAAATAACTGGAAAAATAAATGATAAAAATAATAAAGGAGCTATAAAAATTACTGCCATTCTAAATTTAGACATTTCCTCTTCTGTGTATGTAAAAAAATAAAGCAATCTCATTCCCCAAAAAGTTCTTTTTGACTTAAAAAAATTTGGTACAAATAACAAATGAATAAATTCGTGTAAAATGAGAAACAGTACCGTTATTATTAAATAAAGTATTAATTGCCAAATTCCAAGTTTAAATTCTATCGCAAAACTATTTTCACTATAATTAATTATCTCGTTTAATTTGGGAAAAAAATATAGACAATACTTTATATTTAACAACATTAGGAATATACCAACAGGAATTGCAATTAACATTACTAAAGATAATTTTGGCTCTTTTAATTTTTTCCATCCTGTCCTTAAAAGTTCCCCTGTATATTCCTTATTTTCTTCAGGTATTTTTTTTATATATTTCATAATTTTCACCAATTAATTTTTAAAAATTATTCCACAGTTACTGATTTTGCCAAGTTTCTTGGTTTATCAACATCATTTCCTTTTAATTTTGATAAATAATATGCCAATAACTGATGAATTACGATTGTAGGAAATCCTGCATAGTCGTCTTCTACATTTGGAATATAGAACACTTCATCAGCCACTTCTTCTACAATTGTATTTCCTTCTTTTGCAATTGCAACAACATAAGCTCCTCTTGAAGTAACTTCTTTTATATTTGATACTGATTTTTCAAATAAGTCCGACTGTGTAACATTTACAACAACTGGCACTCCATCCGTAATTAGTGCTATAGTTCCGTGTTTTAATTCTCCAGAGGCAAAAGCTTCTGAATGAATATATGAAATTTCTTTAGATTTTAATGCACCTTCTACAGCAATTACATAGTCAAGCCCACGTCCAAGGTAGAACATACTTTCATTATCTTTAATCTTATCTGCAACATCTTTTATTTTTTCATTATATTCCAGCATTTTCTGAATGCTTTGTTCCACTTCATATAATTTCTTAATGTTCTCAGTAGCTTCATCTTTTGTAATTTTTCCAAATTTATATGCAAAGTCTATTGCCATCAAGTATAAAATAACCATCTGAGTTGTATACGCCTTTGTAGAGGCAACGGCAATTTCAGGCCCTGCCCAAGTGTAAATAACATGATCCGCTTCCCTTGCTATCGAAGAACCAACTACGTTTGTAATTGCAACAACTCTTGCTCCATGTCTTTTTGCCTCTTTCATAGCTTCAAGCGTATCTAAAGTTTCTCCAGACTGGCTTAATACGATAACTAAAGCGTTATCATTAATTACAGGATTTCTATATCTAAATTCTGATGCAATGTCGACATCCACACGAATTCTTGTTTTTTTCTCAATAATATGCTTTCCAACAAGCCCAGCATGGTAAGCGGTTCCACAAGCTACAATATAAATATCATTAATTCCTTCCAAATATTCCTTTGTAAGTCCTGCATCATCAAAATTAATATTATAATTTTCGTCAACTCTGCTGTTCAAAGTTTTTATAAGCACTTCTGGCTGTTCAAAAATTTCTTTTTCCATAAAATACTCATATCCACCTTTAGAAGCAGCTTCCAAATCCCACTCAATGTGAGTTACATCTCTTTTTATCTCATTTCCGTCTACATCCATAATTTTTACAGAATCTTTTTTTATTTCCACAATTTCATTATTTTCAATCAAGTATACATCTCTAGTATATTTCAAAATTGCAGGAATATCAGACGCAATAAAGTTTTCTCCATCTCCAAGTCCTACAATAAGTGGACTTTCCTTTCTTGCCGCAATAATTCTGTCAGGCTCATTTACAGACATAATCCCAAGTGCATACGCACCTTTTATAACTTTTAACAATTTCTTTACTGTTTCAAGCAAGTCTCCTGTATAAAGTTCATCTAACAAATGTGCCACAACTTCTGTATCAGTTTCTGATTTAAACTCATACCCTTTTGCAACTAGATCTTTTTTTAGTTCCAGATAATTTTCAATAATTCCATTATGAACAACAACTAATGTTTTATCCTTGTTAAAATGAGGATGTGAATTTTCATCAGACGGCTTACCATGTGTTGCCCATCTTGTATGTCCTATCGCAACCGTCCCTAAAAGCGGATGTTTTTCTAGTTCATCAGCTAGATTTTGTAATCTTCCCACTTTTTTCACAATCTCAAATTTCTCATTTCCAGTATTAACAGCAATCCCAGCTGAATCATATCCTCTGTACTCCAACTTTTCTAACCCGTCAATAACAAATTCCTGAGCATTTTTAGCTCCAATGTAACCTACAATTCCACACATGATTTTTCTCCTTCATAATATAAAATTACTAGAAAATGTTACTATAATACCTTTGTAACTCCAATTACTCAGAATTTTTGTATATTATTAAGGTTGTAACCACCTAAAGAGCATCCGCCGATTATTTCGATAACTCTTTCCCTCGTCTCCTTTTAAAGCAATATTTTATCCTAATTATTAATTATCCCAAAAGGACTGGCGCTTTTCAACTTTTATTTTCTAGTTCAAATGATTATATCAAATTTTTTATATTTTTTCAATACATTGCTTTGATTTGAGCAAAAGTAAATATTATAAAAGGAATACCATTGTTAAAAAATAGAGAAATATAAAGGAATCGTTTAAAATATTCATACGTTTTCCGTGCCTTTTTTAATAAAGTTTGAAATGTTTGTAATGTTATGATATACTAAAAACATAAATATAAAGAATTTAAATCAAATTGGAGGATTATAAGATGAACAATAAACTTAAAATTGGTATCTTAACAACATTATGCATATTCGCTTTATCTTGTGGAAATAATGGTAAAGTATTATTTGAGTCATCAGATAAAAAAATAAAAGTATACGAGCAGGAAGTTAATAATGAATTAGAAAAAAATCTATTTTCTAATGGATTAACGCAAAAAGATTTGACTTCTGAACAAATTGCACAGATGAAACAGTCTATTATTAAAAGTATTGCTTTAAATAGGGCAATTGCATTGAAAGCTAAAGAAAAAAAACTTGATAAAGACACGAAATATACAGAAAGCCAAAATATCATAAAAGAGCAACTGCTGGCTAATCTGGCTTTAGTTTCAGAGGTTAATGATAGAGCCAAAATTACTGACCAAGATGCAAAAAATATCTATGATGCAAACACGGCCAATTTTACTAGACAGGAAGATTCTGTAAGATTACAGCTTATAGCATTCAGTACTTCTGATTCAGCAAAAGCAAATGAAGTATTAAAAGAGGCTCTTGCAAATCCTGGAAACTTTACTTCGTATGCACGAAAATACAATGCAAGTATCCCTGGGGTTACTGAAAACGGAGAAACTTCAGAGATTACGTTAAGCCAACTGGAAAGCCGTTTCGGCCCTTTAAATGAAGCCATAAAAAATGTAGCACCTGGACAAATTGTAAATAACGTCGTTACTATTGACAATACTTTGTATATTGTAAAAGTTTTGGAAAAAAATCCTAAAGGCCTAGTTCCATTTGATAAAGTTAAGGAAGCTATAAAAACTCAGCTAAAAAATCAAAAAAGACAAATTGAGCAGCAAAATTACTTGAAATCTGTCTCTGATGAATTTAAACTTACAAATATGGATGAAGCATTAAAAAATATCAAATAAGATTAATTGCTTTACATAGTTTCGAATTTAATAAAAATAATCAAAAATTTTAAAATTTTGGAAAGGGGCTGTTTTAAATAGATATAACATTTATAACATCTATTTTTAACAGCCTATTTGATGTAAAAACTGTAATAAAGCCTCTTTGATGCCAAACTACAGATTCATTTAATCTTATCAGCAGTTTGATGTTAAAGGGGTTCAAACATATATTAAAAGGAGGTTTTTTGTGAAAATTTTGAAATATTTACTGAGTCTTGTATTAATAGTTCTGGTTATGCTGCTTTTTGGCGTAATGTTCTCCAGTAATATTGTCTCATATATGACAAAATCAAAACATTCTGAATTTGAAAATATAAAATTTTCTGTAAAAAATAGTGAAATGATTTTTGATAATTTTGTAGTCAATGGAAAAAGCCTTGGAAAAGGGCGTGCTACAGTTGGTGTTGTACAAACTGGACTTTTTAACCTTGTCCCAAAATTAACGCTATCTAACCTTAAACTGGAAGATGTAAATCTAGAAAGCGTCTATAAGGAAAAAAACTCTCAGATTGATACTTTTACTGAGAAGATAAATTCGCTTACCGCTCAGGAAAAAGCTGACAAGACGACTGCTGATTTCATTAAAGAAACAACTGACAAAGTTACAACTTTAACAAATAATACAAATAATCTTATTAACAGCAAATGGAGAGAGAATATTGAAAAAATTAATGTTCTGAAAAAAGATTATGTGGGGCTTACAGACTTGAAAAGCAAGGCTCAGAAAATTGTTGAACTAAATAATGAAATTAAGCCGTTAGTGAAATCTATTAGTTCCGAGAAAGAAGGGATTGAAAAAAATATTTCTGAAATCGAACTGGAAAGAGATATTGCACTTGCAAATGTTTCTGACAACTTGACTAAACTTGAAAAAGAAATTTCATTAAACGACTTTAACAATAATTCTAATAACAATGTTCAAAACATGAATCTGTATATATTCCTAGACAAAGGGAAAAATTTAGAAACTTCACTTAATACCGCTTTAAAGGCTACTTCCCTTATAAAAGAGATAAAAGATCTCAATATAAGAATTTCAGATATAGATATTAATGATGGAAAAATAGTTGCTAAAGGGTTGAATGGACCCGTTTCGCAGGTAAATGGAGAAGTTTTATTGGAAAATAACTCAAAAGCAGTAATAAAAGGTCAAAATAATGCTTATGAAATTACTTATAACAAAGATAATTTTACTTCCAAGACTTTGTTTACATCCAATAAAATAAGTTCTGTTATTGAATATTCAAAAAATGACCTTCTTGAAGAAAGAAGCGTAAAACTTGCCTCAGAACTTATTCTTGAAAACAATAACTTCAAAAATCTGAATCATACCGTCCTGACTGATGAAGAAAAAACATTGCTGACTCAAAAAATCGAAAATCTAAGAAATAATAACTATCAGCAAATTATGACTAAATATGAAGAAGACAATAAGAATATTGAAGCATTAATTGACAATGTCTATATTCAAAAAAATAAACTTGATAAACTGCAAAGAGATTTGTTGTCATTAGGAACAATTATCACATTTGAGCAATCAAATAGTGAATCTACTGAAAATAATAACCAGAACAATAACTCTGCTATTAATATTTTAAACAATCCAAACTCTAATAACAGTAGCAACAATTTAAATAATAATACAGAAAAACAGAATAGCATTCAAAACACTAACAAAATTAATATTGGAAACAGATAAAAGTTTTTATGGGCATACCAAGATTGATATGCCTTATTTTTTAAAATATTATTTGTATAGTAAAATCATTTAGAAAGGAATTTTTTTATGTTATTAAGTATAAAAAATATTTCAAAAAAATATAATAACGGAACAAATGCCTTGAAAAATATTTCATTTAATGTTGAAAAAGGGGAATTTATATCAGTTATTGGTCCCTCAGGCTCTGGAAAATCAACTTTGCTCAGGACTATCAATAAAATGATTGATATTTCAGAAGGATCTATTTTATTTGAAAACAAGAATATTGAATCTTTGAAGAAAAAAGAAATTGAAATTGTAAGACGGGAAATTGGTATGATTTTTCAGAACTATAATCTTGTGGAAAGATTAACTGTCATTGAAAATGTTCTTCATGGACGGCTTGGATATAAATCAATAATTGCTGGAATATTAGGTATTTATTCTGAAGATGAGAAAAAAGAAGCTTTTAATTTTCTGGAAAGGGTAAATATGACTAAATATGCTTATCAAAAATGTAGTGAACTTTCAGGTGGCCAAAAACAGCGTGTCGGTATTGCAAGGGCAATCATGCAAAAGCCAAAATTGCTTCTTTGTGATGAGCCAATCGCTTCACTTGATCCAAAAACTGCAGAAAACATAATGGATTATCTAAAAAAAATTGTTACAGAACTAAAAATTACATGCATTGTAAATCTTCACCAAGTTGACATTGCAAAAAAATATTCCGATAGAATAATTGCACTTAACAAAGGAGAAAAAATCTTTGACGACAAGGCGGAAAAACTTACAGAAGAAATGATTGAATTTATTTATGAGGATGAGGAGTAAATTTAACACAAAATAAGGAGGAGTTATGAATTTAACGCAAAAAGATATTTTTAAACAGAGAATTTATTCAAAAGTTATGCTGTTATCAATAATTATAATACTTTATGGAACTTCATCCGTTATTTCTGGATTTGAGAACGGAATGGCATTTTCTTCAATCCCAGCTGGAATATTTTGGCTTTTACAAAAATTTATCCCCACACAGAATGCCCTCCAATACTTTCCTGAAATTGTAGATTCTGCATTAAAGACTGTACTGCTTGCCATAACTTCTACAATGATTTCAGCAATTTTTGCACTTTTTTTAGCAATAATTGGCTCAAATTCGACTGGAATAAATATTCTTACTAAAGTTATAACAAAAGTAATTGCTTCATTTTTTAGAAATATTCCAATCGTAGCATGGGCATTAATACTGGTGTTTTCATTCAAGCAGAGTCAATTTACTGGCTTTCTTGCATTATTTCTAATTACATTTGGATATCTTACGCGTGCTTTTTCTGAAACAATTGACGATGTTGCAGGTGATGTAATTGAAGCACTAAAATCAGTAGGAGCTTCATACTTTCAAATAATATTCTGCGGAGTTATTCCAAGTGTATTCTCACAGCTTATATCATGGCTTCTTTTCTTCATTGAAACTGGCGTTCGGGAATCAACCCTAGTTGGAATTTTAACAGGAACTGGAATTGGATTTACATTCAGCCTGTATTACAAAAGTTTTCGCTACGATGCTGCAGGACTTGTAATCTTAGTTGTTACTGTCATTGTAATCGGAATAGAAATGCTTTCAAACAAACTTAGAAATGAATTGATGTAAAATCTCAAAAGAAAGAAGGTGAATATTCTTTTGGAAAAAATAAAAATTAAAAAACTTACAAAATCAAGAGTTTATCTGTATGCTACTTTATCCATTTTATCAATTATTACAATTTATACATTAATTACAATGGATTTTGGTGAGGTAAATATTTCCAAAGCAACTATACATTTTTTTAAAGACCTGAAAACAATGTTCTTTTCCCCAAAATTGTCTGACAGATATACATATAGCCAAGTATTTCTAAGCCTTGCCGTGACAATAGCCCTTGCTATACTTACTACAATAATCGGCTCATTTATAGCATTGTTTCTTTCATTCTTTGCGGCTCAAAATCTTTCAAGCAGATATATCTCAAAAACTGTTAAAATAGGAATCTCATTTATCCGTGCAATTCCGACAATATTATGGGTTATGGTATTTTCGGTTGTTGCAAACGTTGGTGTTGAAGCCGCTATTATCGGTATGACTTTCCATAGTGTCGCCTACCTCGTAAAAGCCTATTCTGAAAGTATCGAAGAAATAGATAACGGCATTATAGAAGCTTTAAAAGCAACTGGAGCATCATTCTGGAAAGTTATTTTTCAAGGAATTCTACCAAGCACTGTAACTTCTATTCTATCGTGGACATTCATTCGTTTTGAAATTAATTTTACAAATGCCGTATTAGTGGGAGCTGCCGCTGGAGCTGGCGGAATCGGATATGATATGTTTATGGCTGGAACCATGTACTTTGATATAAGAGAAATTGGAGTGTTTGTATATTTAATATTTGGTGTAGCAATTATACTAGAATTTATTTCATATTTTCTAAGAAAAAAATATTTAAAAAATTAAATTTACAATTAAGAACAGCAGATAAAAAATCTCTAAAATAGAAATTATCCTAAATTAGAGATTTTTTTATTTATTAGAATCCGAAACTATATCCAAAACTTAATGTAACAAATTTATTGTTAACTTTCGTATTCCATTTATCATATTTATATGTTGTAGTACCACCAGAAGTTTGAGCAGAACTCATAAATCTATTTTCAACTTTACTTCTAATTACATTGTAAGACAAATCAGCAAAGAAATTTTTATATTTTAATCCTGTACCAAGTCCATAATAAAGACCATTTTTGAATTTATAACTTTCATCTACTCTTCCTGCTACGTCTGGATATGTTGTAGTATTTGTTGTATATTTAGATTCTAATTTACCTGAATTTATTGAATATCCTAAATTAGCTTTTATGTAAGGAACTATATCTTCTGAAGGTGTCGTAAAATTATATCTTGCAGTTGCATAAATTGGAAAAGCATTGAACTTTTTACTTGTTACGTTTGTTGGATACACATCTCCTGTTGTCCCATCATCAATAAGTGCTTCATCAATTGCATTTTTCTTAAAGCTGTTTCCCTTATAAAATATACCTCCCCCAACTTCAAATCCTGTTCCTAAATTTCTTCTATATTCTGCACCAAGTTCAAATCCCCTTTTTAGCAAATCAAAACTTCCGTCTGCATCTTTAATTTTTGCCTTTGAACTAAAATCAAATCCAGCTCTAACATCTACTGTATTTCCTTCAGCAAAAGAAGCTAATGCTGTAATCATAAAAACTGATAAAACTAATTTTTTCATAGTAATCCTCCTCGTATTTTTTTATTTACTTATTAAGTATATCATATATAAATTAAAATTTCAAGAACATTTTAATATACAAATCTATTTTCTAAAACTGTAATTTTTCTATAATTAAAGAATTATAAATTTTAATATCAAACCTTCTTGAAATACAAATTATACTAAACTACAACAAACAATTCTATAAAAAAAGTACACAACTAAGTGTACTTCAAAAATATTTTATATATATTCTTAACGATTTCTTCTGTTTATAAAACCTTTCATTTGCTTAACCGCTAAGTAGGAATCTATTTGTAATAGTAATTCTACTGCCGTTCCGACTAAGATCAGCAAACTTGTTCCTCCAAGCATAACTGGAAGTTTTAGGATATACCCAAACCATATATTTGGCATAATTCCCAATAATGATAAAAATATCGCACTTCCAAACGTTACTCTTGTTGCAACTTTTTCTAAATAGTCTGCAGTTTCCTTTCCAGCTCTTACTGTAGGAATTGTTCCACCACTTTGCTTCAAATCATCTGCTACTTTATCTGGATCAAAAGCAATTGTAAGTGTATAGAAAAATGAAAATACTGTAATTAATATTGCAAATAGCAACAAATAAAAAATACCTTTAGGCTCAAACTGAGCTGTCAAAAAGTTTTTCAAACTTCCAGCTTTCATTGTTGAAACTAGAAATGGCGGTGCTGCCATCAGTACTGACGCAAAGATTATTGGCATTACTCCAGACATATTTATTTTTAATGGCAAATATGTTCTTTTTCCAACTGTACTTTGCCCTCCACCAAATCCAAGGCTTCCTTTTCCTGCGTATTGAATAGGAATTCTTCTTTCAGCAAGCTGTACAATTACCATTAACGCAATAAATACTACAAATGCAACTATTGATAATCCTAACAGAACTTTCCCCATTCCACTAGGCAGACCAATAAACATCTGATGAATTACTGAAGGCAATCCTGCAACAATATTTAGGAAAATTAACATTGAAGTTCCATTTCCAATACCTCTTATTGAGATTCTCTCAGAAATCCACATTAGGAATGAAGTTCCACCTGTAATAAGAACTACTGTACTAAGTATAAATTTAGGACCTGGTTCTAAAACTAATCCTTGATTTTGCATTAAAACTGCTATTCCAAATGATTGAATTACTGCCAGTACAATTGTTACATATCTTGACCATTGTGTAATTTTATCACGTTCTTTTCCACCTTCCTTTTGCATTTCATCTATTTTAGGAAATATTACTCCTAACAATTGAAATACAATGGAAGCATTAATGTATGGGACAATTCCCAAAGCAAAAATTGAAGCTCTTTCAACAGCTCCACCCGAAAATAAATTTAAAAATTGAGCAATTGCATTTCCCTGCTGGAAATTTTTAAAAGCTTCTGTATTAATTCCCGGAACTGCTATATGAATTCCAACTCTTGCAACCATTATCATTAATAATGTAAATGTTACTCTTTTTTCTAGTTCAGGTATATTAAAAATAGCTTTTACCCTACTTGATAGTGCTTCAGCTAGAGTCAATTCTATCACTCCTTTAGTGTATGAAGAAAAAGCAAGATATTAAATCTTACTTATCTCCATCTTCTTTTTTATTATTTCCCGCTTTAGCTGAATATGATTTTATTTCTACTATTTCTACACTTCCTCCAGCTTTTTCAATTAATTCTTTAGCTGTTTTAGAAATTTTATGTGTTTTTACAGTTAATTTTTTGTTAACTTCTGTGTTCCCTATAATTTTTAAAACACTTGTAAAATCTTTTTCTTTAACATAAGATTCAATGTTTGCATTTAAATATTCTTTTACAGCTTTTCTTCCTTTTACATTTCTTAAAGCTTCATCAGAATATTTTGTTATAAATTTAGGGTTTTTAACTATTCCATTTTCAACTAATGTTTGTAAACTAACTACATCTCCATCGTTAAATTTTTCTACGATATCAGCCAATGTAATTGCTATTATATCTTTTTTAAATGGTGAATTAGAAAATCCTCTTTTAGGGATTCTTCTAATAATAGGCATTTGTCCACCTTCAAATATAGGTGATACGTAAGAACCTGATCTTTGTTTTTGTCCATTGTGACCTTTACCGGCAGTTTTTCCCCAACCAGTTCCGTGTCCTCTTCCTACTCTTCTTCTTTCTCTTTTCGATCCAGCAGCAGGTCTTAATTCATTAAGATTCATCTATTCTAAACCTCCTCTACTTTAAGTAAATAAGAAACTAATTTAATTTTTCCTTCAATATCAGCAGTTTTGTTATGAACTGCACTTTGACTGATTTTTCTTAATCCAAGTGATTTTACAGTCGCAACATGATTAGGTTTTCTTCCATTAATTCCTTTTACAAGCGTTACTTTTACTTTAGACATTAATTTTACCTCCTAACCTTATTATCCTAAAATTTCTTCAACTGATTTTCCTCTAAGTCTTGCTACATCTTCAAGAGAACGCAATTGTTTTAATCCTTCTAAAGTTGCTCTTGCAACGTTATCTTTAGTTTTTGAACCTCTAATTTTTGTAAGCACATCTTTTACACCTGCTAACTCTAATAATTCCCTAGTTGCTGAACCAGCGATAACTCCTGTCCCTTTTGAAGCTGGTTTTAATAATACAGATGTTGCATTATATTTACCAATTTGCTCATGCGGTAATGTTCCACCTTTTAATGAAACAGTTACTAAGTTTTTCTTAGCATTTGCGATGGCTTTTCTGATTGCATCAGGTACACCGTTAGCTTTTCCTAAACCGATACCTACTTTTCCTTTTTCGTCTCCAACAGCTGCTAATACTGAGAATGAAATTCTTCTTCCTCCTTTAACAGTTTTAGAAACTCTGCTTATTCTTAAAAGTCTTTCTTTATATTCACTTTCTCTTTCTCTGTTATCTCTATCTCTAGCCAAAATAAATCCTCCTTATCTTTAGAATTTTAACCCTGCTTCTCTCGCAGCATCTGCCACAGCTTTAATTCTTCCTGTGTATACGTATCCTCCTCTGTCGAATACAACAGCAGTAATCCCTTTATCTAATGCTTTTTTTGCAATTCTTTCTCCTACTTGCTTAGCTGCTTCAATATTTGAACCATTTTCAATTTTTGCACCTTTTTCAATAGTTGATGCCGAAACCAAAGTGTTTCCTGTTGTATCATCAATTACTTGAACGAAGATATTTTGTAAACTTCTATACACAGCAAGTCTAGGTCTTTCAGCAGTTCCAACGATTTTTTTTCTAATACTTCTATGTTTTTTTTGTCTTAATTTATTTCTATCAAGTTTTTTTACCATTAAAATCTACCTCCTATCCTTTCTTACCTTCTTTTCTTCTAATTACTTCATCAGCGTATTTAACACCTTTTCCTTTATATGGTTCAGGTGGACGTTTAGCTCTGATGTTTGCAGCAACTTGTCCAACTAATTGTTTGTCAATTCCTTCAACAGAAATTTTAGTATTTCCTTCAACTTTGAAAGTAATTCCTTCTACTGCTTCAATTTCAACTGGATGTGAATATCCTAAAGATAAAGTTAATCCTTTTCCACTAGCTTGTACTCTGTACCCTACTCCGACTAATTCCAATCCTCTAGTAAATCCTTCACTTACTCCAACAATCATATTGTTTAAGTTTGCTCTTGTAGTTCCATGAAGAGCTCTGATATTTGGTAAATCATTTGGTCTTTCAAATGTAATTTCATTACCATCAATATTTACTTTAATTTCACTGCTTAATTCTCTTACTAATTGCCCTTTTGGCCCTTTTACAGTAAAAGTGTTCCCATCCTGCTTAATTTCAACACCAGCAGGTATAGTTATAGGTTTCTTACCTATTCTTGACATTGTTTATCCTCCTAATTTATAAAATGCGTAAATTACCACACGTAGCAAAGAACTTCTCCACCAACGTTATGCTTTCTGCATTCCTTGTCTGTAATAACACCTTGTGGCGTTGAGACAATGGCAATTCCTAATCCACCTAATACTTTAGGTAAACTTTCTACAGATGTGTAAACTCTTCTTCCAGGTTTTGAAATTCTTTTCAATCCTTTGATTACAGCTTCTCCATCTACTGTTTTTAAAGAAACAACTATATTTTTTATAGCTCCTTCTTCTTTAATTTCATAACCGTTTATATATCCTTCATTTTTTAATATATTTGCTATACTTTCTTTAATTCTTGAAAATGGTACTGCAACTTGTGCATGTTTAGCCATGTTTCCGTTTCTGATTCTAGTAAGCATATCAGCAATAGGATCTGTTAAATACATTAATTCTTCCTCCTCTCAAAATTACCAACTTGATTTTTTTACTCCTGGGATAACTCCCTCTCCTGCTAATTGTCTGAACATAACTCTTGAAATACCAAATTCTCTCATATATCCTCTTGGTCTTCCGTTAATTTGACATCTATTTCTAACTCTTGTAGGCGAAGCATTTCTTGGTAATTTAGATAATTCTAAAACTGCTTCTCTATCACCTTTTTTAGCTCTTTCTTTTAATTCAGCTCTTTTAGCTGCATATTTATCAACTGTTTTTTGTCTTCTTAAGTTTCTTTCAACCATCGCTTTTTTAGCCATTGATTAAATTACACCTCCTTCAAAATAATACTATTTTGCAAACGGCATTCCGAATGCTTTTAATAAAGCTCTTCCTTGCTCATCATTTTGTGCTGTAGATACGATTGTAATTCCTAATCCAAAGATTTTATCCACTTTATCAATTTCAATTTCAGGGAACACTATTTGTTCTTTCAATCCTAATGTGTAGTTTCCTCTTCCGTCAAATCCTTTAGGTGAAACACCTTCAAAATCTCTTACCCTTGGTAATGTAATACTAATTAATCTGTCTAGGAATTCATACATTTTTTCTTTTCTTAATGTAACTTTCGCTCCAATTTTTTGACCTTCTCTTAATTTAAATCCAGCTTCTGATTTTCTAGCTGCTCTTGGTACAGGCTGTTGCCCTGTAATTTGTGACAATTCAGCGATAGCTGTATCAATCAGCTTAGAATTGCTTACTGCTTCTCCAATCCCCATATTAACTACTATTTTATCAAGTTTAGGTACTTGCATAACATTAGATAAGTTTAATTCTTTCATTAATGATGAAACGATTTCATCTTTATATAATTTCTGTAATCTTGGAATATATTTTTCAGCCATTTATGACATCCTCCTCTCTAAAATATTATATTTCGTTACCAGATACAACTGATATTCTTACTTTTTTACCATCTCTTATTTCTCTTCTTACTCTTGTAGGTTTCCCTGCTCCTTCATCCCAAAGCATTACTTTAGATGAGAAGATTGGCATTTCTCTTTCTACAACTTCGCCTTGTGGGTTCATTGCATTAGGTTTAATATGTCTTTTTTTGATATTTACACCTTCAACAATTATTTTTCCAGTCTTAGGGAATACTTTTAATACCTTTCCAATTTTTCCTTTATCTCCAGTTTGTTTACTATTTTCATTACGTAACAAATCTTTTGATCTACCGCTAATTACAATAACTGTATCTCCAGTTTTAACATGTAATCTTTTAGGTACTGATTTTAAATTTGGTTTAGCCACGTTTAACTCTCCTTCCTATAATACTTCTGGTGCTAGAGAAACTATTTTCATAAAGTTTTTCGCTCTTAATTCTCTTGCTACAGGTCCAAAAATTCTTGTCCCTCTTACTTCTAATGCAGTATTCAATATAACTGCCGCATTATCATCAAATTTTATATATGAACCATCTGCTCTTTTTAATTCTTTTCTAGTTCTAACGATTACAGCTTTTACTACATCACCTTTTTTAACGTTTCCATTTGGTATAGCTTCTTTTACACTTGCTACTACGATGTCTCCTATTTTACCGAATCTTCTTCTTGATCCACCTAATACTCTAATAACCATGATTTTTTTAGCTCCAGTGTTATCAGCAACATTAAGTATCGTTTGTTGTTGAACCATTTAAAATTTCCTCCTCTCAAATGTTAACTCACACTATTTTCTTCCGTTTTAATATTGAAAATAAAACATCAAGCAATTTTTTTAATAAGATTAAATTATTTAGCTCTTTCTAAGATTGTAACAACTCTCCATCTTTTGTCTTTACTTAATGGTCTAGTTTCCATAATTTGCACTTTATCTCCGATTCCACAATCGTTATTTTCATCATGTGCTTTATATTTTTTAGAAGTTTTTACTCTCTTTTTATAAAGTTTATGTAATTTCATTGTTTCTTCAAGAACAACTACAGTTTTATCCATTTTATTAGAAACAACTATTCCTTCTCTTACTTTTCTTTCGTTTCTTTTATTTTCCACTCTTGATCCTCCTATTTACTAGTTTTTTCAGTTACAACAGTTTTTAGTCTTGCTATTGTTCTTTTAACATCTCGTATTTTAGCAGTGTTTTGTAATTGTCCAAGAGTTTTTTGAAATTTTAAATTAAACAATTCTTGTTTCAATTCATTTACTTTAACTTCCAATTCTTCCAATGATAATTCTCTAATTTCGTTAATTGTCATTACTTATCACCACCTACTTCTTCTTTTCTTACAAATTTAACTTTTATAGGTAGTTTATGTCCAGCTTTTCTTAATGCTTCTTTGGCTTTCTCTTCTGATACTCCACCAACTTCAAACATTATTTTATTCTTTTTAACTACTGCTACCCAACCTTCTGCATTACCTTTACCTTTACCCATTCTTGTTCCTTCAGGTCTTTTTGTATAAGGTTTATCAGGGAATATTCTAATCCAAATTTTACCTTCTCTTTTAAACGTTCTGTTGATTGTTACCCTACAAGCTTCTATTTGTCTTGAAGTAATCCAACCAAATTCTCTAGCGGCAAGCCCAAATTCACCAAAATCAACTTTGTTTCCTTTAGTTGCTACACCACCCATTTTTCCTCTGAACTGTTTTCTATATTTCGTTCTTTTAGGTATTAACATATTATTCGTTTTCTCCTTCCTTTGTAGTAGAAAGAACTTCACCATTAAATATCCATACTTTTAATCCTAAAGCACCGTATGTAGTGTGTGCAGTAGCTGTTGCATAATCAACATCTGCTCTTAAAGTATGTAGTGGTACTCTTCCTGAAAGTGTCCATTCACTTCTTGCAATTTCGGCACCATTCAATCTTCCCGATACCATAACTTTAATTCCTTTAATCCCAGCTTTTTCTGCTCTTTGAATAGCTTGTTGAACTGCTCTTTTATAAGCAACCCTTTTTTCAATTGCAGTTGCAATACTTTCTGCTACTAATTGAGCATCTTTATTAGGATTCTTGATTTCTTGTACTTTAATTTGTACTCTTTTACCAGTTAATTTTTCCAATTTTACTTTTAAAGCTTCTATTTCTTGACCTTTTCTTCCGATTAAGATTCCAGCTTTTCCAGTTTCAATAATAACTGCTACTTCTGTAGGTGATGTTCTTTCTATTTGAATAGAAGAAATCCCTGCGTGGTAATAGTTTTTCTTAACATATTCTTTTATTTTTAAATCTTCGTGAAAGTTGTTTACGTATTCTTTTCCCTCAGCGAACCATTTTGAATCCCAAGTTCTTGTGATTCCTAATCTTATCCCCCTAGGATCTACTTTTTGTCCCACAGACTTACCTCCTTATTTTTCTGAATTAATCTTCTCTTTCATCAACTTCTACTGTGATATGAGCTGTTGGTTTTCTAATAACATCCGCTCTTCCCATTGCTCTTGGGCTGATTCTCTTTAATACAGGTCCTTTATCAATTAATATTTTTGATATGAATAATTTATCAGGATCCATATTGTTATTATGTTCAGCATTTGCAATCGCTGATCTTAATGTTTTTTCTATGTATAATGCTGCTTTTTTATTTGTAAATTTTAATATATTTAATGCTTGCAGTGCATTTTTTCCTCTTACAATATCAGCAACTAATCTTGCTTTTTGAGGGCTTAATCTTTGATATTTCAATTTAGCTACTACTGCCATTCAAAGTCCTCTCCTTTCGTTAATTTATAAATATTTATATCCTATTTTTTACCTTTTTTAGCATCTTTTCCATGTCCATAGAATGTTCTAGTTGGTGCAAATTCACCTAACTTATGTCCAACCATTTCCTCAGTTACATATACTGGTATATGTTTTTTACCGTTATATACAGCAAAAGTGTGTCCAATAAATTGAGGGAATATAGTTGATCTTCTAGACCATGTTTTAATAACTTGTTTTTTACCTCCCAATGCTTCTATTTTTTCTAATAAATATGCATCAACAAAAGGTCCTTTTTTTAATGAACGAGCCATTCTTTCCTCCTTATTTCATTTTTTAAATCGAGAAATGTTACTCAATACATTTCATCTTAATTATTCAACTCAATGTATCAAGCAATATTTTTACATTCAGCCAAACTATGATTCAGATATCTTATCTGTCTATTTGACTGGCACAGTCCATTTCTACGTTTTTCATTTAAAAATACTATTAATATATTTTCCAATATCAAACTAATTTTTAAACAATTATTTTTTTCTTCCTCTAACAATAAATTTATCGCTAAGTTTTTTACCTCTAGTTTTCTTACCAAGTGTAGGTTTACCCCAAGGTGTAACTGGTGATTTTCTACCAATTGGAGATCTTCCTTCTCCTCCTCCGTGTGGGTGATCCACAGGGTTCATTACAGATCCTCTAACGTGAGGTTTTCTTCCTAAATGTCTATTTCTACCAGCTTTCCCTAAAGAAACTAATGAATGCTCAGAATTTCCTACCGCTCCAACTGTTGCCATACATTCCTTATGAATAAGTCTTAATTCCCCAGATGGCAATTCCACGTGACAGTAAGTTCCTTCTTTTGCAACAAGTCTTGCAGCTGTTCCTGCTGATCTTGCTAACTGTCCACCTTTACCAGGCATAAGTTCTACATTGTGAATAACTGTCCCTACTGGCAAGTCTTTTAATTTTAACGCATTTCCAGGTTTAATATCTGCACCTTCTCCTGCTAATACGATATCACCTTTTTTTAATCCATTTGGAGCCAAGATATATCTTTTTTCCCCATCAACATAGTGTAACAATGCGATGTTTGCAGTTCTGTTTGGATCATATTCAAGTGTTGCAACTTTTGCTGGCACTCCAATTTTATTTCTTTTCCAGTCAATTACCCTGTATAATCTTTTGTGTCCTTTATGTCTATTTCTACCTGTTCTATGTCCATAGTTGTCAATTCCATAAGATGAGTTCAATGGTTCAACTAAAGATTTTTCAGGTCTTACCTTATCTAATTCCTCATTAACTAATATCGACATATGCCGTGTCCCACTAGTCATTGGTTTTAATTTTTTAATTGGCATAACTTATGTTCCCTCTCTTCCTATTTTTCATTTTTATTTTCTTAGACTTATTCAAAAAATCGAATAATTTCTATAATTTTACATAACTTAACTATTATAGCATTTTTATTAAATAATTTCTACAAAAAAATATGATTATAGTCAACTCTCTTGAAAATCCAATAAAAAGATTTTAAAATTATGAATTAGTTATATCTGTAACTAATTTCCTACTTTATTTTTATTTTAAAATACTATAATTTTTATTATCCTTCGTAAGCTGCGATAGATTCTCCGTCTTTTAATTTAACAACTGCTTTTTTTATAGCGGCTGTTTTATACATTGACATTCTGAATCTTTTATTTTTTGGTTTAATGTTTAAAGTATTTACACCTTCAACTTTTACATTAAATAATTTTTCAACTGCATCTTTAATTTGAAGTTTATTTGCTCTTTTATCTACTATGAAAACATATTCATTATTTTCCAATAAATTTCTTGCTTTTTCTGTATTAATTACAGGTTTTTTGATAATATCAGTAATATGCATTATGCTAGCACCTCCTCGATAGTTGCAAGAGCTTCTTTAGTTAAGATTACTTTGTCTTGTTTGATTAACCAGTAGATGCTTAAATCTCTTGTATTAATTGCTGCAACTTTTTCAATATTTCTAGTTGATAAATATAAGAAATAATCTCTATCTATATTATCAGCATCATCATTTGTTATATATAATTGTTTTACACCATCAAAGTTTAATGCTTTTGCAAAATTAATAAATGTTTTTGTTTTTGGTGTTTCCAATGTGAAATCATCTAATACGATTACATTTCCTTCACTAATTTTTGTTGCTAAAGCTGATTTTAAAGCTAATTTTCTAACTTTTTTATTTACTTTTTTAGCATAATTTCTTGGTTTTGGCCCGTGAACTACTCCTCCACCTACCATGTGTGGTGCTCTTGTAGATCCTTGTCTAGCTCTTCCTGTTCCTTTTTGTCTAAAAGGTTTTCTTCCTCCACCTCTTACTTCTGCTCTTGTTTTTGTTGAGGCAGATCCTTGTCTAGCTTCAGCTAACTCTGCTACTAAAACTTCGTGCATTACGTGTTTATTTGGTTCAATTCCAAATACGTCATTATTTACTTCAATAGTTCCTGCTTGTGAACCGTCTAATTTATATATATTTAAAACTGGCATGTTATCCTCCTCTCTTTCCTATTAATATTTCTTTACCGATTTTTTGATAACTAAGTAACCATTTTTGGGTCCTGGAACAGCACCTTTTACTAATAAAAGACTATTTTCCACATCAAATTTTATAACTTGCAAGTTTTGAACTGTTACTTTTTCAGCTCCAAGTCTTCCAGCCATTTTTTTACCTTTTGGAACGTTACTGTTTGATGCGGCTCCTCCTGCGTTAGAACCTCCAAGTCTATGGTTTCTTGAAACCCCGTGTGAAGCTCTGTTTCCACCAAAGTTATGTCTTTTCATAACCCCTGCAGTTCCTTTACCTTTTGAAGTTCCAGAAATATCAACAAACTCGATACCTTCTAATATATCTACTTTGATTTCTTGCCCTAATGCAAAGTCAGCTGGATTAGCTACTTTAAATTCCTTAAGAAATCTTTTTGGAGAAACTCCTGCTTTTTTGAATACACCTAACAATGGTTTAGTAGTGTTTTTTTCTTTTTTGTCTCCATAAGCTAATGTTATAGCATTATATCCTTCTTTTTCTTCAGTTTTAATTTGTGTAATGAAGTTAGTTCCCGCTTCAATTACTGTAACTGGAATTAATTTTTCGTCTTCGAAAATTTGAGTCATTCCGATTTTTTTACCTAATATCATTTTTTATTTTTCCTCCTTAATATATTGGTTGACAATTTTCTTGAAATAGCCAACTTGTACTAAGCCTACGATTGCTTAATTTCAACTCCCACACCTGATGGTAAGTTTAATGATGCTAATGCATTTACGATTTGTTGATTTGAATTTTTGATTTCTACAAATCTTCTGTGAATTCTCATTTCAAATTGTTCTCTTGAATCTTTATTTACGTGAACTGATCTTAAAACTGTATATTTTTTAGTTTTTGTAGGTAATGGAAGTGGTCCTGCTAATTCTGAACCATTTTTCTTAGCTACTTCTGCAATTTTTTTAGCAGATTGATCCAACAGCTTGTGATCATAAGATTGTAAATATATTCTTATTTTATCCAAAGTTTTTCCTCCTATTTTTTTGATAACTAGAGAAATTAGATTATAAAACCTAATTTCTCCTCTTAATTCAGTATTTTTCAACTATTTTCTATTACATTTCTAGATATTATAACAAATATTTTCATTATCTGCAATATTTATTTTTATTTTAGCTCTTTAAGAAAGGCCTTTACAGAAAACTATTTAGTAATAGTTGCTACTACTCCTGAAGCCACTGTTCTTCCACCTTCTCTTATCGCAAATCTTAATCCTTCTTCCATTGCGATTG
>CAUQGN010000004.1:0-125556 GCA_963517565.1 uncultured Leptotrichia sp.
AAAATTTGAATTTTTTCACATTTTTATTCGTAGTCTATTTTTTATTTCTTAGAAAGCAGTTATTTTTATTAGTTTATTTCAAGATATTTATTTATTACTTCAATACTTTTTATATAATTTTCTGTAAGACTATTATTATTTTTGTAATATAATTTTATAAATTCTTGATTATTTTGTTCAAGTAAAGATTGTAATATCTTATCAAATTCAGAAGTTCTATATTTTGATTTATCTTTTGAGTTTGATTTTTTTTCAATATATAGTAAAATATCAAAATTGCTGTGTTTAATAAAATCTTCTATTATTGGATTTTTTGTATCATTTTGAATTATTGAAAATGTTTGTAAAGAAGAAAATTCTGTATCTATAAAAGTTAGTTTATCAGCATTTTTGATAGATTCTAATATTCTTCTATTGTGTTCATAAGCAATATTGCTGTAATCAGAGTGCTGAATATTTTCTATATGATTCTGCATTTCTTCTTTTATATACTCTTTTCGATATTCTTTTACATAAGTTGTATTGTAATAATTTGCTAATTTGTGAGTTAAATTAGTCTTTCCTGAGTATTCCGAACCGATTATTACTACTTTTAGGACAAAAAATTCTCTTACATATTTTGGAATAAAAAACCAGTTTTTATATGGATTCTTTCTTATTTCTGTTGCACTAATATGAAAATTGTTTCTATTTATGTCTATTAATTTAATTTCTAAATTTTTATTGAAAGTTTTTTCAAAATTGGGCAATGTCAAAAAATTATTTTTGTAGTTTTCCACATCTTGAGTTTCGTTTGTAAAAATTATATCTACTTTAACTTTATTTTTTAAAAGTGTTTCCTGTACTCTTTCACTCCATAATTTCCAGCCATTCGGATAAAATGGTATGCCATCTTCCGCAAGATGTATTATTTTTATATTTTTCTGGTGTTTAAAAGTTTTTTCTACAAATCTAATTCTATCTTTTACAGTTGGCATTTTTTTCATTTTTGAGTCTTCAAATAATTTTTTATCCCTGTCATCATCAGTGCATACCACAACATATAAATTTTCTACATAACCACTGGCTCTTTGAATAAAATCAACATGTCCAATATGAAGTGGATAAAACTTTCCAAATATTATTCCATTTTTTTGCATTTTTTATTTTATTCTCCTTTTTGAAGTAAATCTTACTTACTAAATTTTGATAAAATCTATTCTTCCATTTCTAAGATTTTTAAATTTTCAACATTATTATTAACTGTTTTTTCTTCAAATTTTGCATTCGAAATTTCTGTAAATCTTTTGCTTATTTTGTTTGAAGTTGTATTGATTTCTTTTACATCTTTAGAAACTTTTTCGATATCTTTTTGTAAATTATCCCAACGAGTACGGTATCTTGTAAACTCAACATTCAATTTTTCGAGTTCCTGCTGAATTATATTTGCATATTTATCACGTTCTAAGTTTGTCATCATAACTTGAATTACTGTCAATACTGAAATTAAAGTTGTTGGGGACGCTATCCGTACGTTTTTTTTGTAGGCATATTCTATTATATCTGTATGATAAGCGTTTATTTCAGCAAAAATTGCTTCAGCTGGAAGAAACAATATTGCCTGTTCACTCGTTTCATTTTTTATTATATATTTTGAAGAAATTGCGTCTATATGTTTTTTCAAATCAGTCACAAAATCTTTCCGAGCATTTTCTCTTTCAATTTGAGATAAATCATTATTATACATTTTTCTATAATTTTCCAATGGAAATTTTGAGTCAACTGCGATATTTCCAAGTGGTTCTGGCGTGAAAATAATAGAATCAACAATGGTTCCGTTTGAAAGTTTGTATTGCTTTTGGTAAAGTTTATCATTTTTTTCTCCAAAAACTGAAGATAATATTTGGTAAAGCTGAATTTCACCAAAAACTCCACGACTTTTTTTATCAGTTAGAATGTCTTGAAGTGAAACGACATTACTTGACAATGCTTCAATTTTTTTCTGTGCTTCATCAATTTTACTCAGACGTTCCAACACGTTTCCAAAAGTTTTTGTTGTTTCTTCAAACCCTTTTGATAAGCGTTCTTCTACTTTCATATTCATTGCATCAAGTCTATTTTCAATTTTTTGACTTAATTTTTCAAAATTTTCATTTACATTTTTTGTAAGTCCATCTTTAAATTCGTTTATATTTTTTGTCAAACTCTGATTATTTTCAGTCATTACGCCTGTCAATATTGTATTATTTTCATTTAAACGAACTGACAGTTTTTGAATGTTATTATTCATGCTGGAAGTTAAAAGTTGGCTGTTTTCAGTATGATTTTTAGATAACAACTGATTATTATCGTTCATTGTACCACTTAAATTTTGACCCAACTGATTAAATCTTAAAAGTAATTTTTCATTATTTTCAGATAATTTATTTTGTAAGTTATTTATTCCTTCAAGCAAGTTATTTTTTGCATTTAGGCTTATTGTTTTTTCAATTTCATCAAATTTTTTCTTGTTTTCCTCAAAATTTTGCTGATTATTTTCAGTTATCTGTTTTAACAGCATTTTTTCTTCATTTTCAATATTTTTTTTGTTAAGAAAAATAATTGTTCCAATAACTGTAACAATGTTTATTATCACTATAATTATTACTACTGTTATCATTTTTATTCCTCATTTCTAATTAAAAGAATTTCCAAGTTCCGTCTTCATATCTTACTTTCGTCTGTGTATTATTAGAATTTTCAGTTTCTGCAGAAACTGGCTGGACTTCAGGTTCGCGATTGATTTTTTCTTTTCTTATTATTTTAGGAGAATCTTTTGACTGTGAGTTCTCATTTTTTTGCTTTGATTGTTTTGAAATTTGGAAATCTATTGTTAATTCTTCTGATTTTCTTGAATTCACAGAAGTTTCTGATTCATCAAAATATTTTGCTTCTGAAGTTTCTTCTTCTTGTTTTGAAGATTCATCTTCAGAACTTTCAATTTTTTTCATTGCCAGTTTTTCTCTTATTTTTTCAAGAAGTTTTTGATCTTCTTCATTTAAATTATTAAAGACATCTTCATAATATTCAATATTTTTTGTGTCAAATTTTCTCATAAATTCTCTGATTGTTATGGATTCTGGGCTATATGCAACCTGATACTGGCTGTCTGAATTTTTATCATAGAACACTTCATTTATAAATCCCATTTTTTCAAGATCAGATAAGACTTCTTTTACAAAAAAAACTTCCATGCCTAGCCTATCAGTTAATTTTTGATACGTAAAAGACTCTTTTTTTTCAACAAAATTTTTGATAATTAAGGATAAAATCAAAATTCCAGCTTCCCTTTTTACTTTAATTGGCATTTCAATTTTTTCGCTGTATAAGAACTCATCCGATGTTTGAATTGAAAAAGCTATTTGCGCTCCAAGTAAAATTGTTACCCAAACATATTGAACCCATATTAAGAAAATAGGAATTAAAGCCAAACTTCCATAAATTATATTGTATCTTGTAATTGACGACTGTAATAATAAGAACAGCAATTTCCATCCAAAAGTAAGTAATGTCGTTACAATTCCTGCATAAACTGCTGGTTTTATTTTTACATTTGTGTTTGGAATCACATAAAATAGATAACTAAACAAAATAATGTATGTCGCAGGCCCGAACAATCCAATAAATAAGTTCATAATTACCGCATTCCCTGAAAAATGTTTGGATATTTCCTCAACTGCAACCGAATTTACGGCTGATAGCAAAACAAAAAATATTGGTCCTAAAAATATAATTGCAATATAGTCAATAACTCTTCTTGTAATTGATCTTTTCTTATTAATTTTCCATATTTTATTAAAGGAATTTTCAAGCATTATTAAAACTTTTACTGCTGAATAAATTAAAATAACAATTCCTACTCCAGTTAATATACTACTTTCCGTAGATAAAAGAAGCCTTTGAGCAACATCCACAATTACCCTTAAAAAACTATTATTTCCTGGCCATAATTCAAAAAACTTCTGTATGAATATTTTATCCAGTCCAAATCCCTTTGTGATTCCTAATACAAGAGCAACTACTGGAAAAATGGCAAGAAGTGAGTAGTAAGTTAAAGAAATCGCAAGTATTTGCGTTTCACCATCACGATAATTTCGATAAATCAAGTAAATCATTCTTTTTATTTCGGATATTTTTTTCTTAAATCCGTTTTCTTTTACTTCTTTTTTTTGTTTTTGAAAATTTTTCTTTTCTTTCATAAACTTTCTCCATTTTCTTTTTTATTTTTTATTAAATGTATCTAAATAGTACAAACAAATATATTTATGCATAATCTTTTTATAAAATAAATTTATCCAAAATTAAAATATTCACGTTCTTCAAAAATTTCATTCATAATTTCATCATAGTTTTCAATTTTTGCTTCTTCTGCCAGCACATCTTCCAGCTTAGGATTTGTAACAGGATGTTTCGGAGCAAAAATCACGCATGAATCCTCATATGGCTCAATGGATTTTTCATAAGTTTCTATTTCCTTTGCAATTTCAATTATTTCTGTCTTATCCATTCCAATAAGAGGTCTAAATACTGGCAATTTTTCTACAGAAGCATTTGTACAAGTAAGCCCTCCCATTGTCTGTGACGCTACCTGTCCAAGACTTTCCCCTGTAATTAAAGCCTGATACTGCATAATATTCGACAATCTTTCAGCTAGACGCATCATAGCCCGTCTTGTTAAAATTGTAGCCAAATCTTTTTTTGTCTGCGTATTTATTGCTTCCTGTATTTTTAATATATTTAAAGAATAAAGTCTTGTTTTACCAACGTAAAGTGATAAAATATCAGTTAGTTCCTTTACTTTTTCAAGAGCCTGCTGGCTTGTAAATGGGAAACTGTGGAATGTTATAAAATTTAGACGCATTCCTCTTTTTGCCATCATAAATGAAGCAACTGGGCTGTCTATTCCACCTGATAAAAGAACAAGTCCCTTTCCTGTTGAACCAAGCGGAAGTCCGCCATAAGTTTTTATTCTATCCATATAAATATAAGTATTTTTTCTGATGTCAACATTTATCATAACATCAGGATTTTTCATTTTAACTTTTTCAAAAGGACTGTTTACCAGTACATGCCCTCCCAGTTCACGTGCATAGTCCATAGATTTCTTCTCAAATCCTTTGTTACTACGATTAACTGTTATTTTAAAAGTTCTAGCTCCATTTTCATAAGCATACTTTGCAAATTCTAATACTTTTTCCTTTATAAATTCATCGTTTCTTTCAACTTTTGCCGATTGATTAAGACCCACTATTCCAAAAACTTTTTTTAGCTTGTCTGTAACTTCATCCAAATTTTCAGGATTTATTAAGACATATAATTTTGATAAATCATCAAATAACTGATAATCAAATCCTTTTAACACCTTATTAATCTTATTTCGCAATTTCTTTTCAAATTGTCCCCTGTTTTTACCTTTTAGTGACAATTCTCCATAAGAAAGCCCTATTGCATTCAATAAATTTTTATCAGTATAATTGCTCATCTTTTTCCTTTCTGTTTTTTATATAAAAAATATTATCTCATTTTCCTAATTCTTTCCACACTTTCCTTCAGTCGTTTCACAACTTCATCAATTTCCTTTTCTGTATTCTCCTTTGAAAAACTGAATCTTATTGCTCCATCCAGTTCTGATTGAGCAAGTCCCATAACTTCAAGTATTCTGCTATTCCCTTTTTTCGATGAACAGGCTGAGCCTGTAGAAACATAAATTTGATACATTCCTAGAAAATGTGTCAGCACCTCCCCTTTTGTGCCGTTAAACGATACATTCAATACTTTAGGACTTGATTTTTTTATACTAAGCAGGGAATTAAATTTTATATTTGTAATTTCCTCAGAGATTTTATTTGCAAGCATTTCTTTTAACTTTTGTGAATGCTCCATTTCGTTTTTTTCCTCTTTTATCAAAATCTCTACAGCTTTTGTAAAAGCCAAAATTAATTCTGTCGGCATAGTCCTTTTCACAATACCGTTTTCAGCATTTGATCCATAAACTACATTTGTAATTTTGACACGTTTGTTCACATAGATTGCTCCAATTCCCTTTGGTGCATGAATTTTATGTCCACTTATTGTTATTGCATCTACAGGAAATTTATCAAATTTTATATCTGTACATCCAAGACCTTGCACAAAATCAGTATGAAAATATGTATCCCTGTTTTTCATTTTAATAATTTTTGAAATTTGCTCCAAATCTTGAATCGCTCCCGTTTCACTATTCACTGCTCCTACAGAAACAATTAATGTATCTTCACGAATCACATCCTGAAGCTGCTTCAAATTTACGAATCCGTCTCTGTCAACATCTAAATAATCAACTTCAAAACCATTATTTTCGTAATGCTTAAATACTTCATAAACTGAAGGATGTTCAATTTTTGTTGTAATTAGATGTTTTTTTGTTCGAAAATTAGCATTAAGAATTCCCTGCAGCAGAAGATTGTTTCCATCTCCACCTCCTGCTGTAAAATAAATTCTTTCAGGTTCTACCTTCAGATAGTCAGCTATAATTTTTCTTGAATTTTTTATTTTTAAAAGAATATTATGGGAAAAACTGTGAATTGCATCAGCGTTTGCATAATTTTCTTCCATTGTCTGAATAAGCACATCTATCACTTCTTTACGCGGTTTTGTACTAGCTGAATTATCCAAATAAATCATTTTTTCTCCTTCTTTATTTTTATTATTTCACAAAAAATTTATTATTTTCCTGATAATATATAATTAAATTATCTTTATTATACTATATTTTATAAAATTTATCAAAAATAAAGTTCTTTATGGATTAAAAAATTTAAAAATAAATTTGAACATATAAAAAAGAGAAAACTAATCACAATATATCTTAAACTGTATTGTAATATAATTTTCTCGCCATTTTTCATTATTTTTTGTACAGTAAAACTGTTTAAAGTTAAATTTAAAAATTATAGCCCCTCTATAACTTAAATATTTTTGAGACTTATGACTATTTAACCGATTATTTTTTTATTCATCTTGCAAATTCAATATTTTTCATAATTTCTTTTGCTATTTCAGGTTTATTCATTGTATAAATATGAATTCCTTTGATTCCATAAGCCAATAATTCTATAATTTGTTCACTTGCGTACATTATTCCAGCCTTTTTCATAGATTCTGGATTATCTCCATATTTTTCCAATAATTTATCTAATTTGTGAGGAACAGAACATTTTGACAGCTCTATAATTCTTTTTATCTGTTTTGCATTTGTAACTGGCATAATTCCAGCAACTAAAGGTACTTTTATATCTAGTTTTTCTGCTTTTTCCTTAAATTTTATAAAAATATCATTATCAAAGAACATTTGAGAGGTTAAAAAATCTGTTCCAGCTTCAACTTTATTCTTCAAATGAAACAGGTCTACCAAATCATTATTTTCATAGTGAGTTTCTGGATAAAACGCACCACCAATTGAAAAATCATCAAAGTCACTGTTTTTTCTCAAGTCACTAATCAGTTCAGAAGCATACTTATAATCTCCCTTGTTATAAATATCTTCTGTTTCTCCTTGCGGAACATCTCCACGAAGTGCCAAAATATTTTTTACATTTTTACTTTTTGCTTCCTGCAAATAATCGTGAATTTCACTTTTCTTACTTCCAACACAAGTTAAATGAGCCAAAACTTCTGTTTTCAAATTATTTTTAATGTGAGAAGCCATTTCAATAGTCCCACCTTTAGTCTGCCCGCCTGCACCGTATGTAACGCTAATAAAATCAGGCTTGCATTCAACCAGTTCAGCCGTCACCTCTTTTAATTTCTCATGTGAAAAATTTTTGTTTGGTGGAAAAATCTCAAAAGAAACAAGATGTTCCTTCTGTTCAAACATATCTTTTATTTTCATTAAAACCTCCTATATTAAAAAATTTTATCTATTTATTACTATTTTTCAAATTTTATCTATTTTTAACCAATTCTTCTATATTGTACTACAAAAAATTGGTTTTGTAAATTTTTTAACTATATATTTTAATTCTTATTTGTAATAAATTTTAGTTATAGTCAATACATTTAAAAATTCAAAATCTATGATAAATATTTTTCTTTAATAAAATAAATTAATAAACTTTTACTGCAAGATAAGGATTTTCGGTAGTAAACAATCCTACGAAAATAAAAAAGAATTCCCAAAATTGTTATTTCAGGAATCCTTCAATTAATTTTATTTATGTTTTTTATAAGCTCTAATTCTGTTTGGAAGTGAGAATAATTTTATAAATCCTTCCGCATCCTTATGGCTATACAGCTCACTTGCCCCAAATGATGAAATTTCTTCATCATACAATGCAAAATCAGTAAATCTGCCAGCTATTTTTATACTTCCTTTGTATAATTTCAGTTTTATTGTACCATTTACATTTTTAGAAGTTTCATCAACAAAAGCATCAAGCCCTTCACGAAGTGGCGTAAACCATTGTCCTGAATAAGCCAATCCTGCATATTTTTGAGATACCAGCTTTTTAAATTCAAATGTATCCTTGTCAAAAATTAATGTTTCCAATTCTTTTAGTGCTTCCATTAGCAATGTTCCACCTGGAGTTTCATAAATTCCTCTCGACTTCATTCCAACAAGTCTATTTTCTACAATGTCAATTACTCCAACACCATTTTCTCCAGCAATTTTATTTAACTTTTTAAGTAATGCGACAGGCTCTAAATTTTCCCCATCTACTTTTACTGGCCAGCCTTGTTCAAATGTAATATCTACGTATGTTGGCTTGTCTGGTGCTTTTTCAGGCGGAGTTGTCATCATATAGACAATATCTTCCTTATGTTCATTTTCAAGGCCTTCAATATCTCCGCCTTCGTGTGAAATATGCCAGAGATTTTGATCTCTTGAGTAAATTTTTTCTTTCGTTACAGTTATTTTTATATTATTTTTTTGTGCATAATCAATCGCATCTTCTCTTGAAGAAATGTCCCAAAGTCTCCAAGGAGCTATTATTTTTAATGTTGGATCTAATGAAAATACTCCAGTTTCAAATCTAACCTGATCATTTCCTTTACCAGTACATCCATGGCAAATATACGAGGCTCCTTCTTTATGAGCCACATCTACCAATACTTTTGAAATTAAAGGTCTTGCAAATGAAGTACCCAACAGATATTTATTTTCATAAACTGCTCCCGCTCTTAAGGCACGGAAAGCATAATCTTTTACAAATTCTTCTTTTTTATCTTCCACATAAACTTTAGAAGCACCTGATTCAATGGCTTTTACTTTTACAGCTTCCATATCTTCATCCTGTCCAACATCAACACAGCACGCAATTACTTCTAAATCATAATTTTCTTTTAGCCAAGGTATGATAATTGATGTATCAAGTCCACCTGAGTAGGCTAAAACTACTTTTTCTTTTGCCATATTTATTTCCCCTTTAATTAAAATTTATTTGGAAAATTTTGCTTTAAAGTTTTATTCCAGCTGTCAACACGAGTTTTTTGAGTTTTTAAGAAAGCATCAATGTCTCCCTCAACTACAACTTTTGTCATTACATCTCCATTAGATAATTTTTTTACAACTGCTAAATCAGCATCTGACACAACTTCTCCAAATATTGTGTGATTACCATTTAACCATTCTGTTGGTACAGTTGTAATGAAAAACTGACTTCCATTTGTTCCTGGTCCTGCATTTGCCATAGCTAGTTTACCAGCTTTAGAAAAATTCAGTCCATTATTAACTTCGTCTTCAAATCGGTATCCTGGCCCTCCCATTCCTGTTCCAGTCGGATCTCCTCCTTGTGCCATAAAGTTGTCAATAACCCTATGGAATTTTAATCCATCATAATATCCTTTTTTTGCTAAGTTTAGAAAATTAGCAACAGTTACAGGCGATTTTTCAGGTAATAAATTAATATTAACATCACCTTTTGCAGTAATAATCTTTACTTTCATTTTATACTCTTTACTGTATGATTGCACAGCAACAGTCATCATCATTAAAATTGATAACATCAGTAATGATACTCTTTTAATCATACATCTCCTTTCATTTCGATATATATTTTATGTTTTAAAGAAAGATTTATTAATACTTAATTTTAAATCTAACTTTAAAAATCTAAATACATTTTATCATATTGTAGAGGATTTTTGAATAAGATTTTAAAATAATTCTCTTTTCACAGCTATTTTTATTATTTAAAAATTATTACAAGAATCATTGGCTCGTGTCTTCTTTGTGGGACAATAAGTTGTAGCAGTTAAAACGATCAAAACTTTTATAGTTCTAATTTAATCCCTTTTTTTTGCAAATTTTCGATACACTCAACTAAATATTCGCTATCATGTTCTTTGTAAATCGGGCTATCTATAATTATTTCTTCAAGATTATTGTAATTTTCTGCTTTCTTTCCTCTATAATTCTTATCTCTCCATTCTTTAGAAACTTTATACCCTCTTTTTTCCATTTCATCCATAACCAATGAATGATAAACAAATAAATAATATGGAGAATATAAAAATACATAATCTACTGTTTTATGTTTCTTTTTCCATCCATTTCCCCTAAGCGCACAACATTCTCTATGTTGACCAAGAAGCTGATTTTTAGGCAATAGATGAATAATTTGTTCATGCCATAGTCTCATCGTTTTCTCCTATTAATAAAGTAGATTCTTGTAAATATTTATTTGGATATTTCTTTAGTAAAGTATTGATATATTCAATTAGCGATTTCTGATTATTTCTCCCTCCCATATATTCTTCCAGTATGTTAAATAATCCTTGTTTTTCAATCTTTGTTGCCTTTTTTTTGAAATATCCCCATAAATGAAGAATTGCATTACTAAAATCTTTTTTACTTTCTTTCATATCCCTTACTTTTTGTATTCTTTCATTGATAAATACAATATCAATTTCTTTTTCTTTCAAATAATTTCTTATTTCCAAGTACACTTTATGCGATTTGCTTAACACATAATATTTATTTTTTGCCCATAGCTCTTCGCATTCTTTTTTTTTATTCATGTGGTTCACATCATCCCTTCTTTCAAGATATTCAAATCATATATGAGCATTAACTTCATCTATGTTCTCCTTTCAATTTTTCGTTAGTTAATTTTTTTAATAACTATTTTTTCTATGTTTGCGAGTATTAAAAATTTAATCTGATCTCCATGCATTTGTTGTGAAAGCAATTTATTAAGTATATTCCAACCTATTTAAAATTTAACTACTAAAAATTATAGTAAATTTAGGGTTTGAGTAAAATAGTCATAGCTTTTGAGTTTGATTTTAAAGAAGTTTTGCTATAAAATCTAATCTCAAAAATTACAAAAACGGCAACTTAATAAAACTGCCGTCCTAAATTTTATAAATTATTTTCCGTCAAATACTGTAGGATATGCCTTATCATTATTAAATGCCCACGAACCATTATAATAATAACTATTGTCATTTGAATTGAAAACTAAATTTTTACCTGCTTTTAGATGCATATATTTATATTTTTTCAAGTATTTTTCAACTTTTTCAGTATTTTGAACTAATACTCCAACTTTTACATTTTCATATTCTTCTCCATCAAATACACATTTTTCAAAGTCAACATCTACTCTATAATCTTTATCATTTATCTTTTTAAATTCTCCATGAGATTTAGGTTTATTACAATATGAGTCTTTTACCAATTTAGCTGTCTTATTATCGTGAACTTTTTTCACTTCTCCCTCACCAGCTGCAAATAATGTCATTGAAATTGCAAAGATTGCTAAGATACTTTTTTTCATAATAAATTTCCTCCTTAATTTTATTTCCATTATAATTTGTTTATAATAGTATAGCATATTTTCTTTGATTTTTCTATTTTTTTATAACTAAAAAACATAACCTCAAGACTTTATGATTTTTATCATTTAATCTATCAGTTATGTTCTTTAATTTAAGAATGAATTCTGTTATCTTCTTGTACAAGATTTTTCAATACCGTTAGGTCCTCTATAAATAGCGTCTTTTCCACCTTTAAAGAATTCAACATTTCCATTTTTAGAAACATATCTTGATCCGCTACCTGACACTGCTACTTTAAGGTTGTAAACATTACCTGCTTTAGTAACTACTCTAGCAGCGTTTGTTGCTGGATATGAAACTGTTATTCTTTCAGAACCGCAAGTATATGATTCTGAAGCTACTCTTCTTGCAGCGGGTCTTTTTTTACCTGTTGCTGCAAAACTCATTCCTCCAATTAATGTCATTACAGACAATACCAACATTGATTTTTTCAATAATTTCATCTTCATCATTCCTTTTCTTTAAATTTTGTTTCAACAGAAATATACCATATCAAACTGTTAATTCTCTTATAAAAGACTATTTAATAAAAATGAAATCGTGGTAAATTTACTTTATGCAATAAAACAGCATTCTTATTAGTTTTTTCAATTTAGTTCCAACTTGTATTTGTGCAAAAATCTACCAATATACCTAATCAAAAATATTGACCTCGCTAGTGAAAATGCTATAAATGATAGCCATAATCCATGATTTTGATTAATTGCTGCTGCAGAAAAATAAAAAATTAGAAATACTATTACTGCCTGTATCATCGAATTTCTTATATATGCTGTTTCTGTCGTACCTGTAAAATTCCCATAAATTACTAAGCCAAAACTTACAACTAGCGGAAATATAATTATCCAAATTTTATACTGGCTTGCAGTATCTATAACTTCTGTGTTTTTTGTATAAAATAATAACAGTTTTTTACCAAAAAAAAGAAATGCTGTGCTCAAAATTATTGAAATTATAATGCAAAGCTGGATTGATTTTCTCATTACCCATCTTAATTTTCTAAAATTTTTCTCTCCTGCGGCTATGCCTGAGAATACACTTGATGCATTGGCAAATCCATCAAAAATATATGACATTAAGTATTGGACCTGAAACAATATAGAATTTGCGGCTAATATAATTTTTCCATTGTGTGCAGCTTTTTCCAAAAATAAATTTGTTGCTACCAGTAAGCAGACTGTACGAATTACCAAATCAGAATTTACTGAACCAACTTTTTTCATCTCATTTCTATTAAATATTTCCTTCAAATTTATATTACAGAATATTTTCTTTAAAGAAAAAATTCTTAAAATAATAAAAATTGATAAAAGAGTTGTCATAATTTGTGAAATTAGTGTAGCAGCTGCGACTCCGGCAACATCCATTCCCAAAATCTCTACAAAATACAAGTCAAGAAAAATATTAACAATATTTGTCATAAGCTGTAAAATAAGACATTTTTTTATTTCCTTTCGTCCCATTATCCAGCCTAAAAATGTATAATTCAGCAATACAAAAGGTGCTCCCCATATTAGAATATTAAAATAAATTTCTATATATTTTGTAATTTCCTTTTCAGCATCAAAAAAATGGATAAATCCCCATAAAATAAGCTTCTGAAAAATAATAAACAGAAATCCTAGAATAAAAGAAATTATCATAGGGCGAATTAATACTGTAATTTCTTCCTTCTCATTATTTTCCCCAAAAGCCTTTGCAGAATATCCCGATGTGCTGACACGTAAAAAACCAAAAAGCCAATAAATTGTATTAAAAATGGTTCCTCCAAGTGTTACTCCCCCTATAAAGACTGGATTTGAGAGGTTTCCAACAACTGCCGTATCAACAGAATTTAGCAAAGGAACTGTCAGCGTTGACAATGTAAATCCACATGCTAATTTTATATATTCCCTATTTCGAGTTTTTTCTATATTTAAACTTTTTTTCATATTCCTCCTTGAATTTACAAAAAGCATTATCATTTTTAGTAATTTTCAGGAAATAAGATTCTTTCTACTCCTTCAATTATGATATGTAAAATCATCATGTGAACTTCCTGAATCCTGTCTGACGTTTCACCAGGAATTATAAATTCATAATCACATATTCCCTTTAATTTTCCACCATCTTTTCCAAGCAATGCAACAGTTTTTAATTTTCTCTCTTTTGCTGATTTTACAGCCTCAATTATATTTTTAGAATTTCCCGAAGTTGAAATCCCAAAGAAAAAATCACCTTCCTGTCCAAATGCTTCCACGCCTTTTGCAAAAATAAAATCAAATCCATAGTCATTTCCGACGCACGTAATGTGTGAAGAGTCACTTATACTTATAGATGGAAGCGCTCTTCTGTCCTTTCTAAATCTTCCTGTAAATTCTTCTGCAAAATGCATTGCATCACAGTTACTTCCACCATTTCCTGCAATTAACGATTTTTTCCCATTTTTATAGGCTGATGCTAACTCCTGTGCAATTTTTTCTGTTTTTTCAATATTTCCCTCATTCTCAACAAAGGCTTTTACAGTTTCAAAAGCTGTCAAATAAGAATTTCTAATACTTTCCTTCAACATATTTCCTCCTAAAGTCTATTTATAAATTATTTTATTTTTCAAAATTTCTGACTATTTTTTTACTGAAAACAATGCCGGTGTAATTTTGTAATTTCTAACAAATTTTACAAATTTTGAAATTCCTGGCTTTTCTCCATTTTCACGAATATAGGCAATCTGAAATTTATCTTCAGATTTTTCAAAATTATGAATTATTTTCAGTGTACCCTTTTCTATTTCCTCATAAACGCTGTAATATGGAAGAACTGCGAAACCAAGCCCACTTTTTATAAGATTTTTCATTGTTTCAATGCTTCCATTTATTACAATTCTATTTTCTAAATTAAATCCGATTATTTTTTCAAACAAGTCAAGATATTTGCTTGTTAAAACTGTATCCCGCTTTAACAGCTGCATCTGCTCCAATTCCTTATAATCAGATATTTCCTTTCCAGCTACAACTACAAACGGATACTCTTCTGTTTCGATAACCTTTATTTCCTTATCTTCAATAAAATACTCCTCCATTAAGGCAATGTCAACTGTTCCTTCCTTCAAATGCCTTACGAGCGATTCACGATTTTTAATATACAAGTCAAACTCAATTTCAGGATTGTGCTTCTTGAATTCCACCATAATTCTTGGCAATACTGGCTCTCCAATGTTATGAGTCGCTCCTATGCAGATTTTCCCTTTTCCAAACTGTGATATTTTTTCCATCTCTTTTTCTACACGTAAAATTTTGTCAAAAACATCCTTTGACATTCTGTATAGTTCTTTTCCAGCAAAAGTCAGCCTAAAATTTTTGGAATTTCTTTCAATCAGCTGTATTCCAAGTTTTGTTTCCAGTTTTTTTATTTGTATTGACACTGCTGATTGACTAATAAATAAATTTTTCGCAGCTTTAGTAAAACTCTTTTCCTTGCACGCCTCAAAAAAAATTTTTAAATGATGTACATCCACATTTATTTCTCCAATCATATATTTTATTTATTATACTCGTCTTTAAAACCGAACTTATAAAATTAAATAATCTAAAAATTTGAATAGATTAATCATAATTTTGAGTTCGTTTTTAAAATAATTTTACTACATTATAACATTTTTATTCTGTTAATGTAAACATTAAAATTCTATTACTGCACCAAACAGCTTCCTTAAATATTTTTTATTTTTTGAATTTTCTGCAGAATATATTTTCCCTTTGCAATTTTATTTCTCATCCTAAAAGTTTTTTATCTCAAAAATATTAGAATATTACTACTTATTTTGCTATTCAAATTATTTTTTGAAGATTTTTAAAATAAACATTAATTGGAAAATTTAAATATAAATGCTAAAATATATTAAAACACTTTTTAATGAAACACCTAAATTAAATATTCCTTATTTTTAAGGACATTTTTAATTCGATCAAAAATAAAAACTGAGGAGGTAAAATGATACAGCAACTATTTAAAGAATTTTCTTTATTTGAAGAAGTGGATGCAATAGCACTAGGAGGTTCAAGAGCAGGAGAAAATTATGATGAAAAATCAGATTACGATGTGTACCTTTATGTAAATTCACCAATTAGTGAAGAAAAAAGAAAAAATATTCTACAAAAATTTTGCAGTTATATGGAAATTGGCAACAGTTTTTGGGAATACGAAGACAACTGTGTTTTAAACAATGGAATTGAAATTGATATTCTTTATCGAGATATGGAAGATTTTATAAAAGGCATCGAAAAAGTCGTTATCAAATACCAGCCTAGCAACTCCTACACAACTTGCATGTGGCATAATTTAGTTACTTGCAAAATAATATACGACAAAAACGGAACTCTTGAAAAATACAAAAATAAATATTCTATAAATTACCCAAAACAGCTAAAAGAAAATATAATAAAAAGACAACTGGAATTAATTGACTCTTCAATGCCGGCGTACCCTAAGCAAATTAAAAAAGCCCTTAAAAGAAAGGATTTTGTTAGTATAAATCATAGAGCAGCAGAATTTCTGGCTTCGTATTTTGATTTATTGTTTGCGATAAACGAAGTAACACATCCTGGTGAAAAACGTTTAATTCAACTTTGCAAAAAGAAATGTAAAATATTACCAGAAAATTTTGAAGAAGATTTAAATCTGCTTTTCTTATATATGTATTCAGATGAAAAACAGGATTCATTAATAGAAGTTCTTGACAGAATTGTTAACAATATAAAAAATATAGCAAAAATCAAAATATTTGACTAATAAAAAAATATATGGTTAAATTACATATAAAATTTATAATTGGGAGGATAATATGAAAAAACCTGTTATCGGGATTTCAAGTAATATACTTGGACTGGAAAAAGGTCTTTTTGCTGGCTATAAACGAGCCTATGTTGATGTTTCCTATGTCAATGCTGTAATAAATGCTGGCGGTGTGCCACATCTTCTGCCTTTGAATGAGCATGAAGATATTATTGAGGAATTTGTAAAAAATGTGGATGGAATAATTTTGACTGGAGGAAATGATGTTTTTCCGCTTCTTTATGGTGAAGAACCAAAAGAAAAGCTCGGAGAAATATTTCCAGAACGTGATAAATTTGACTCGCTTCTTGTTCGTTATGCAATAAATTATAAAAAGCCAATTTTGGGAATTTGTCGTGGAATGCAAATAGCAAATGTCGAATGTGGCGGTTCTCTTTATCAGGATCTTTCCTACAATGAAAATGTATCAATAAAGCATTTTCAAAAAGCTAGAGCCCACACTCCTACTCACTCCATTACTGTGGCAAACAACTGCTTTTTAAGCGATATCTATCCTGAAGGAATTGGATTTATAAACAGTTACCATCATCAGACAATAAATAAGCTGGCAGAAGGATTTGTTGTAACGGCAAAAAGTGCAGACGGAGTAATTGAAGCAATTGAAAATATTTCAGATGAAATTTTTATCGTTGGAGTTCAGTGGCATCCAGAAATGATGGCAATTAACGATGAAACCGCACAAAAGTTATTCAAAAAATTTGTAAATGAAGTAAGTTCATGGAAAAAAGATTAATTAAAAAAAATCATAGCCTATTTAACTATGATTTTTTTTATAAATATTTTTTCTAATTAGCAAAGCGTTTCTTCCACTTTTTTACTTAATTCTGCTACATACTTATCAACAATTTTTTGACTTTCTGCTTCAACCATTACTCTTATAAGTGATTCTGTTCCCGAAGCTCTTACTAAAATTCTACCTTTTCCAGCGATTTCTTTTTCCTTTGCTTTTATAAAGTCGATTAATTCCTTATTTGTTTCCCAAGTTGCTTTCTTCTCTTTTGCAACAAAGATATTTTTAGAATCTTGAGGCCATAGTTTAATTCCTTTTACAAGTTCATGCAATGTTTTTCCACTTTCTAAAATAGATGCAACAAGTTGAATTGAGGATAAAACTCCATCTCCAGTCGTGTTGTAGTCAAGCATCAAAATATGTCCAGACTGCTCTCCGCCAATATTTAGTCCATATTCCTTCATTTTTTCAAGAACATATCTATCTCCAACATTTGCACGAATTAATCCAATTCCTTTTTCATCCAAGTATTTTTCAAATCCCATATTGCTAAGAACAGTTGTTACAACTTTATTATCGTTCAAAAGGCCTCTCTTTTGCATATATTCAGCAATAATCGCAATAATCAAATCTCCGTTTATAATTTCACCTGTATTATCGACAGCAATTAATCTATCAGCATCACCATCATAAGCAAGACCTAAATCAGCCTTATAAACCTTGACAACTTCCTGAAGAAGTTCTGGATGTGTTGATCCGCAATTTACATTAATATTTTTCCCATTTGGAATATTATTAATTACGATAACGTCCGCTCCTAAATTTTGAAAAACTTTTGAAGCAACTCTATAAGCGGCTCCATTTGCTGTGTCAATTACAATTCGCAATTTTGAAAAATTAGTTTTTACAGTCGAAGTAAGATAATCCAAATAGATTCTCATATCATCTTCAACATATTTGAATGTTCCTAAATCATCGCCTGGGACTTGATGTTTTAAAAGTTCATCCTTTTTTTCCATTAACTTTTCAAGTTCCTCTTCAACTGAATCAGGCAGTTTATAGCCATTTTGACTGAATATCTTTATTCCGTTATCCTTTACAGGATTATGTGAAGCAGAAATCATAATTCCTGCATCAGCCTTTAATTTTCTAGTCAGATAGCAAACTCCTGGAGTAGGCAGCACTCCTACAAAGTCAATATTCACACCCATAGAATTTAATCCAGCAGTAAGTGCTGAACGAATCATATAGCCTGAAATTCTTGTATCAGTTCCAAGAATAATTTTTGGCTTTCCAGCTTTTTTTCTATGTTTTTTTAAATAATATCCAAGAGCCAGCCCTAGACGTGTTACTAAGTCAATTGTCAAGTCTTTATTGGCTTCTCCTCTCATTCCATCAGTTCCAAAATATTTTCTAGCCATTATTCTACCTTCCTATTTTTTCTTTTTTTGTGTTTATTATCTTTTTCTTTTTCTTTTTTTAAGAAGCTGAATCCTGATTTTCTTCTTTCGGATTTCTCTTTTTTTACATTCTTTATATTTTCTTCTTCTGTACTTATAACCGTTTCTCCAATAGGCAATACAATTGAAATCTCTGTTCCTTCATTTATTTTAGAGTCTATCTCAATTTTTCCATTATGGATTTCTACAATTCTTTTTACTATTGCAAGTCCAAGTCCTGTTCCGCCAGTTGCTTTTGTTCTTGATAAGTCAACCCTGTAAAATCTGTCAAAAATTCTTTTTGCATCTTCATCAGAAATTCCCACTCCTTCATCTCTAATCGAAATTCTACCAAATCCATCTCTTATAACAGACTTTATATAAATATTTGTATTCGGTTCTGAATATTTTGTAGCATTTTCAATTAAGGCTCTAATTGCTTGCTGAAGTAAAGTTTCATCTCCTTTAATTTTATAATCATCTCCCATTTCAAGGTAGAAATTATGAGTTTTGGTAGAAACTACAGTATCAGAATGAATTTGATGCATCATTTCATTTACATCAATATCTATAAATTTTGTATTAATTTTTGTAATCTCGCCTTTAGCTAAAAATAGCAGTTTTTGTATTAAATTACGCATATTATCGGTTTCACTAATTATTGAATCAATTGATTCCACAAATATATCAATATCTGCGGTTCCACGTTTTCTTATAATTTCTGCATAACCTTTTATAATTGCAAGCGGTGTCCGCAGTTCATGTGAAGCGTCTGATACAAATTTTGTCTGATTTTCAAATGAAGTCTCTAGCCTGTCGAGCATTTCATTTATAATAAGCGTTAAGTTTTGAAGTTCATCTTCCTCTTTTGGTATTTCTATTCTTTTACTCAAATCATCTGTTGAAATACTTTTTGCCGTTTTTATTACGTTATTAATTGGCTTTAAAATTCTTCTGCTCATTATTTTTGATACAATAATCGTTATAACAACACCAATTATTGTAAATAAAATAACAAGATATTCTAATCTTTTATAAATCTGATTTTCCTGTGTTACATTCTTTAAAGTATAAATATTAAATTTATAGTTTTTAATTTCTCTAGTAACTTTGAAGACAAAATATTTGTTTTTTTCAATGTTTATTATCTTTCCTTCCGAAACATTATCTTCCAGATGAAAACTTTCAAGTAAATCAACCATTTTTTCATTAGTCATAGAAGCTTCTTCCGTGTCAGTGTCTCCAAGTGTATTAATTGGAATTACAGAATCTTTATTCTGCTTTATTTCCAGCACATATAAATAATTTTCTTCACCAGGATTAAATGGCTTTACATGAATTACTTTTTTTCCTTCAATAACTTCAGGATTGAAATCAAGAGTAAGCACATTTGTCTTATCAGAAAAAATTCCAACTTTATCCAAAAAACTGTTTATTTCATCCATTTTATCGCTGGCAGACACTTCAAGGACCTTATTTGACTGTCTTTGAAGTGAATAAACAAGAATAATATTAGAAACTAATATTAATACCAAAAATAGAAGAGCGTAATTTGCTGAAATACGATCTTCTAATTTCAAATTTTTCATTTTTTACTCCTTATTTAAAAATAAATCCAATTCCTCTTACAGTTTGAATAAATTTTCTTTCATAAGGTCTGTCGATTTTATCTCTTAAATATTTAATATACAAATCAAGAATATTGTCATTTCCAATATAATCAAATCCCCAAACTTCTTCCAATATTTTATCTCTTGATAAAACAATCCCTTTATTTAATACTAAAAAGTCAAGAAGTTCAAATTCTCTTTTTGATAGTTGAATCAGATTTTTCCCATAGTCTCTAAATACTTCATAAGTTGAATAGTTGATTGTCAAATCTTCAAATTCAAACACACCTTTGTGAACAACAGATTTTTTAGTTCTTCTAAGAAGAGCTTTTATTCTTGCAAGCAATTCTTCATTTGAGAATGGTTTTGTCATGTAATCATCCGCTCCATAGTCAAATCCTACTACTTTATCACTAATCTCATCTTTTGCAGTAAGCATAATAATAGGTACTTGTGAAGTTTCCCTTATTCTTTTACAAACTTCCATTCCACTCATTTTCGGAAGCATTACATCCAGAAGAATAATATCATATGAACCATATTTAGCCATATTTAGACCTTCCTTGCCATCATATGCAAAAAATACATCAAAACCTTCAAATTTTAATTCAATTTCAAGTAATCTCGAAATTTTAGGATCATCTTCAATTACTAATATTTTTTCTCTCATAATTATCTCCACTTCTATTTTTATTTAAAATTTTTATTTCCCAAAGAACTTTTATTTCGTAAATAAAAAAGTTATTTTGGATATAGATAATTATAACTTATTTTTTTTGATTTGTATAGTTTTTTATCTTTTTTTTTCAACAATTTTCAATAAACAAATGATTTATTTATCATTAAAAAATATAGGTTTTTATCCACAACGCTTTTTGTTTGTTAAAATATAAATTAAAATATCATTTATTATTATTAAAAATTTTCAGTATCCATATCACTATCAGACTGTCCTTCAGGCAGTTTAATTCTAATTAAATCCATCGGTCCCATTTCCACATCAGTCTCAATAATAGCGATTGTATTTGGATTTACATATTCTTGAAATTCGTTATTTTTTGTGTTTAAAAAGTTTTCTACTTTGAATTTAACAGCGTCTCCAATTGGACGTACCAATTCTAAAGTTTCAGTTGCATAAACTTTATTTCTTATCTGAATTTTATATTTATTTGTATCAACTTTTTCAAGTACATTTGCAACAAGTCTGTAAGTTTGACTGTAAGAAAGACCTGTTTCATAATTCTGATCCTTTTCAGAAGTCGGTCCTAAATAAAATCCGTTTGAATATTGTCTATGACTAATTGTTTTAAGTTCTTTTAGCCAATCTGGATTGTATTCATAATTTCCAGAATAATAGTTATCCAATGCTCTTTTATACTGTTTTACAACAGTTGAATTGTAGTAAATACTTTTCATTCTTCCTTCAATTTTTAATGAATCTACACCTGTTTCAAGTACTTTGTCAATAAATTCGATGGAACATAAATCTTTAGCGTTAAACATATACGTCCCTTCTTCATTTTCTACAATATCATGAGCCCCTGTTTCCTCATGCCCCTCTGCAATCACTTTATAGTTCCAACGGCAATCCTGTGCACAAATTCCACGGTTTGCGTCACGGTTTGTAAAATAATTACTTAACAGGCATCTTCCTGAATACGCCATACACATTGCTCCGTGAATAAATACTTCAATTTCCACATCAGGTACTTTTTCACGAATTGTTTTTATTTCCTTAAGCGACATTTCTCTAGCTAGGATAACCCTTTTCGCTCCCATATCCTTCCAAGTTTTTACACTCATCCAGTTTGTATTGTTTGCCTGAGTACTTACATGAATTTTAAGATTTGGAGCATGCTGCCTAACCATCTGGAAAACTCCTAGGTCAGCCACAATTACTGCATCTACGCCAAATTCATCAAGTTTTTTTATAAATCTTGGCATGTATTCGATTTCTGTATTATGTGCAAAAATATTTAATGTAACGTATATTTTTTTTCCTAAGCTGTGAACGTAGTCTACGGCTTCCTTCAATTCCTTATTTTTAAAGTTTGAAGACATCCCTCTTAAATTAAAGGAACTTCCTCCAACAAAACATGCATCAGCCCCAAAATGAAATGCAGTCTTTAATTTTTCCATATTTCCTGCTGGTGCCAATAATTCTACCCTTTTTTTATTTTCCATTTCCTGTTTTCTCTCCTTAATTTATTTTTTTCTCAAAATTGTTATTGCGGCAATGGTGCAAATTCATCATCTACCACGTTTACAAACTGTTGATAACTTGGTCTAAATCCAAGTTCGACAGTTCCAGTTGGTCCGCTTCTATGTTTCCCTATTATCAATTCAACTTTTTCAAGTTTACTATCATCATCTTTTGGCTGCGGCTTTGCCTTATCCACATATTGTTGTGGAATATCCAGATTATTTACTTCCTGGGCTGTATCCTTGTGGTAATATTCTTCACGGTATAAAAACATTACCATATCCGCATCCTGCTCAATTGCCCCTGATTCCCTTAAATCTGACAAAATCGGTCTTTTATCAACTCTCTGCTCCACTCCACGTGACAGCTGTGACAGCGTTACAATTGGTATATTTAATTCCTTTGCAAGTATTTTTAATGAACGTGAGATTTCAGATATTTCCTGTTCCCTGCTTTTTCTCGAATTTTCAGAAGGGCTAATCAACTGCAAATAATCAATTAGCATGAAGTCAAGTTTCCCTTCAGACTTTAACCTTCTTGCAGTAGCCTTTATTTCTAGCATTGTTACACTTGAAGAGTCTGAAATATATATCGGCATTTCAGAAAGACGCCCAAGTCCATTTCCCAAATTTATCATTTCTTCTGAAGTCATTGTACTGTCTTTCAGGGCTTTTAATCTTACTTTTGCCTCACTTGCAACAAGTCTATCGAATAATTGCTCATTTCCCATCTCAAGACTATATATTAAAACTCCTTTTCCTTGTCTTGCAACATTTATTGCAAGATTTAATGCAAATGCAGTTTTTCCCATTGCAGGACGTGCCGCAAGAATTAGAAGATCCGAACCGTGAAATCCGCTTGTTATACTGTCGTATCTATCAAATCCTGAAGAAATGCCAGTTATTTTACCTTTGCTATCAGTATAGTTGTCCATTTGAGTAATCTTGCTTTGAACTAATTCAAATAGCGGTACAATGTCTTTTTTCTGTTTAGATTCTGCGATCTTAAAAATCATGCTTTCTGACTTGTCAAGCATTGTGTCAACTTCATCATATCCTCGCATAGCCATTTTTACAATTTTTTCACCAATATCTATTAACTGACGCTGTACAGACTTATCTTTTATAATTTGAGCATAATTAGCAGCATTTGCAGCGGTAGGTACAACTTCTGTCAAATCATAAATAATATCCTCTCCACCTATTTCATCCATTAGTTCCTGTTTTTTCAAAGATTCTATTATTAGAAGCACATCAATTATTTTACCCGTATTATAAGCCTTTATCATTTCAGAAAAAATTAACTTATAATTATTTTTGTAAAAATCTTCTGCTGTTACAATATCAACAATGTCTCCTATAACATTGGGATTTATAAAAACAGAGCCAAGAAGCGCTTCTTCAGCCTCTATACTGTAAGGCTTGCTATTTTCCTCATCTTCCAGATCATACAATCCCATTTTTTTTATTTCTCGCTTTCTATAATAATTCCTTTTTTAACTACCTCAGTAGCAATGTTTATTTTGATTGTAATTTTATTTTAAATAAACTTGGATTTAACTTACTTAGCTTCAACTCTAACTTTTAAATTTGCCTTAACTTCAGAATGAAGTTTTAATTCAACATTATGCAATCCAATTTCCTTCACTTTTGAACTAGCAGATACTTTCTTTTTATCAATCTCAACATTCAGTTGCTCTTTCAAAACCTCTACAATTTCCTTTGCCCCAATTGATCCAAATACTTTGTTATTTTCTCCAGCCTTGACTTTTAAGACAATTTCTTTTCCTGCCAAAAATTCTTTTAGTTCATTTGCGTTTTTTACGTCTTTATCGTGATTTTTCTGAATTTTTTCATTTTTTGCTTTCAATTTATTAACATTTTCAGGAGTTGCAAGTATTGCCTTATTTTTATTTAATAAAAAGTTATTTGCGTATCCGTCTTTTACTTCCACAATTTCATCTTTTTTCCCGACACCTTTTATTGTCTCCTTTAAAATTACTTTAATTTTCACATTTATCATCCCTTTCTTTGTTTAATGCCATTCACCATTTATATAAAAAATATTTCTAGTTTTTAATAAGGCTTTAGCATAAAACTTTTTGTTCAATATTTTAACATCATTTTTTTTCTAAAATTTCCCCCTCAAAAAACTTAACTGCATTTTGTAAAAATTTTTCGTCTTCATTTTGTGAATCTTCACTTTCAAGAAAAGTCTGTATCTCAATATCTGAATTACAAATCTGATTAATAACTTTTTCAATTTTCGGCTTTTTCTCAGGCAGTAAAATTTGTTCGCTATGAAATTTCTGATCCTTTGGAAATTTTATATAAAGAATACCATCTTCTACTCTGGCTGGATGGCTCTCAACTGCCAATGCACCAAGCATTACACTTTCCTTACGTATTCCCACCAAAACTTTTTTCCAGTTTTCTAAAAAAATTGAAATATCATAATTTTTTGTAGTACTTTCTGATTTTTGAGCTTTTTCTGCATTTTCTGTTTCTATTATAGAAGCTGGACTTGCTATTTTAGAATTTTTTGAAATTTGTTTCATAACTTTCTCATAAATATCGCCTGATACTTCTTTTATGTAATTTTTGTCAAAAGAAGGCTTGTTTTCAACAGAATTTTCATTTTGTGAATTTTTTTTCTGATTTTTATAAAGTTCGTGAATCAGCACATAACCAAGCAATCTTTTATCTTCTTCATATTTAAACTCATTTAAAGTAAAAAAAATCGCACTTATGGTATCCAACAGAAAATTTACTGGTAAATCAGTTTTTTTCTTAAACTGCTCTTTCAGATAATATGAAAAATCTTTTAAGAAAGTTTCGATTATAAGACCATCTTCCCAGATTTTATCAATAAAATCTACCAATTTTTCTTTATCACTTTCCTTTATTAGACTTAAAAATTCCTCCAAAATCAGATCAGGCACTACTCCCAGAGCATTCTGAGTCTTTGTAATATCAATTTCTTCATTGTTAAAATTTGATATAACTTGCTCAAAAATGGAAAAACTGTCCCTTGCACTTCCTTCAGACTTTCGGTAAATCAAATCCAGACTTGCATCGTCAATCTTAATATTTTCCTTTTCAGCCACATTTTTCAGCAATTTTTTTATATCTTCCTTGTCAATTGGTAAAAAATCATACCGCTGACACCTGGAAATAACAGTATCTGGAATCTTATCAATCTCTGTAGTCGCAAGAATAAATATAACGTGTGAAGGCGGTTCCTCCAGCGTCTTTAAAAGTGCATTAAAAGCCTCTTTTGTAAGCATATGGACTTCATCAATTATATATATTTTTTTTCTTCCTTTAACAGGCTGATAATTTATTTTTTCCTTCAGTTCACGAATTTCATCAATCCCACGATTAGAAGCCGCATCAATTTCAATCATATCCATTGAAATCCCTTGAGAAATTTCACGGCAATTTTCACACTCTCCACAAGGACTGTCTGTCACATCTTCACTGTTCAGGCAATTCACACCTTTCGCAATAAGCCTTGCAATGGTAGTTTTTCCAACTCCACGTGGCCCTGTAAACAAATACGCATGTGACAGTTTATTTTCCCTCAAAGAATTTTTTATTGCCCGCAGCACAAACTCCTGCCCTGCAATTTCATCAAAGTTTTGAGGCCGATATTTTCTATATAAAGTAATATTCAATGTTCTCACCCTTTTTCATTGCTATCTGATATTATAACATTTTTAATATGATTTGTGAACTGCTAGAAAATTTTCATATAACTAAATATCATTTTCAGTTTGATTTTTTAAATTTTTTATGTTAAAATTCTTTATAAGTAAAAGAAATTATTTAAAATTAGGAGGAGTTATGAATAATAAAATCAGCGAGCAAAAATCAATTGCTGGATTAAAGGCAAATGCAGCAGCTTTTCTTGTAAATTTAAGTTTTTTTACATTAATTGGCGGATTAATAATTCCAGTTTTTGCATTAATTTTAGAAAGTAAAAATAATTTTGTAAGAACATATTCGAAACAGACTTTAGCAATAACAGTTTTACTAGTAGTGTCATCATTATTAAATTTTGTTATATTTATTGGGAATATTTTATTTATTTTAATTTTTATTGTTTTAGCTGTTTTGCAAATTGTTGCAACTGCATCATCAATCTTGGAAAAAGAATTTAAAGTTCCTTATATTGAAAAAATTACAAATTTATTATTTGTGGATTAATTAAATAATTATTATAAAAAATACACCATATAAATTTATTCTAGGTGTATTTTTTTGTTTTTAAAGTTCACAACTTATATTAAAAATGCTATAATATTATAAAATAATGAAGCGAGGAAACTAATGCATAAAGAATTTGCTGAAATTTATGATATTTTTATGAAACATGTAAATTATGATGAATGGTATAAATTTTTAAAAATGTTTATAAAAAAAAAGGGAACTGTTCTAGATTTGGGATGTGGAACAGGCGAATTTGTATGGCGATTTTTAAGAGATGGATTTTCAGTTATTGGAGTAGATTTATCCCCAAAAATGCTACAAATGTGTGAAAAAAAATTATTAAAAAAAAATCTGGTAAATAATTACAAGTTAATAAAAGAAAATATTATAAATTATAAAAATATAAATGAAAATAACGACATTAAACAAATTGACTATATTATTTGCAATTTTGATACGGTAAATTATTTAAAAAACGAAAAGGAATTTTTAAAATTTATAAAAAAATGTAATCAAAATTTGAAAAAAAACGGTTATTTAATTTTTGATGCTGTTACAGAGGATATTTTTGATGAAATATTTGAAAATGGTGTATTTCTTGATGAGGAGGCTGAATATACAAGTATTTGGAGACATGAACAGTTAAGCGAAAGAAAACATCTAGTGGAAATTGATTTGTTTATCCGTGAGAATGAAAAAGACAATTTATTTAGAAAATATAATGAAGTTCAGCATAAATTTATTTATGAGCCTGAGTGGATTGCAGAAACTGTTCAAAATAATGGTTTTGAAGTATTTGATACTGCCTCTAACCCTGAGTTTGGAGAAAGCAGGATATTTTTTGTACTGAAAAAATTATAACTATTATTAAAATCTTTAAAAATTGGAACAGAAATACGTAAAAAGTAATTAACTGACTACAGATACAGCCTAATCTTCTGCTCTTGTTTTAAACTAATATTGCTATAAATTAATAAAAATTATAAAAAATTTCAGATTTTACTGAATTTATAAAACCAAAATTTAAATAAAATTTTAAAAAGGAAGTTATATTATGGAATTTGAAGATAAAAAAGAAATTTTAGAAAATGAAATAACCGAGGAAGAGAAAATTGCACAAGAAGAAGAAAAACGAAATCAAAGAATTTTTGAAATTGAAAAAAAACTAGGCAGACATAACAATGAAAAAGAATTAAAAAACAGAAGAAATAACAAATTAATGAAGTATTTTGCACTTGCAACAAATATGGTTTATATTCTAGCATTACCAATATTGCTTATGTTAGGATTTTATTTGCTTTTGAAAAAATATCTTTTTAAAACTGATCAGCCACTCGTCTTAATTATTTTCCTGATAATAGGAGCTGTTTCTGGCTACTGGTCACTCATAAAGCAGGTAAATAACATAAAATAATTATAGATTTAGAAAGGAAGAAAAATGCTGGAAAAAATGCCACAAAATATAAAAAAAGCATATATTATTTCTATTTTTATTATGATATTGCTCTTTCTTTTAGGAATAATTTTTAACTATGTAGAACTTTATTTTGGATATTTAGTCGGAGCAATAATTTCTACTATAAATATAAATTTGCTTGTGAATGGGGTGCATAATATTTTATACTTTCAGGATAAGGGAAAATTACGCGGGAATATTGAATATTTAAAGAGAATGTTAATATTTTGTGCTGGAATGTTTATAGTTGGGAAAGTAAGCCAGAAATACTTTGAAAGTCATGTACTGACAAATCTTCTGGCAACTGGAACTGGAACATTAAATTTTAAAATTTCATATTTTCTGTGTTACTGGACTGAAAAATTATTAAAAAAATGATGTTTTTATTACTACAATAACATATTAACAAAAAAATACAATACAAAATATGCAATTGAATTAAATATACTGTCAAACATCCCATTTATAATCAAATAAATTATAGAAAAACAAAATATTGCTACAAAACTTGTAATATACATCAATAATATATTTTTTTTAATATCTTCTAATCTAAATTCCTTTATCTTATCACCTATTGTGGGCTTTTCCACTTCTTTTCCAAAATATGAAACTTTTCCACCAAACTGTACTCCCAATGCTCCCGCTACTGCACTTTCTGAATGTCCTGAATTTGGACTTGCGTGATTTTTCCTATCTCTTTTAAATATTTTCCATGCATTTTTGTAATTATATCTTAAAATATAACTTGCTGCTGTTATAAAAATACCTGAAATTCTAGCTGGAATGAAGTTTACCACATCATCTAATTTTGCCGAAAATGTACCAAATTTTGCATATTTCTCATTTTTATATCCAACCATTGAATCAAGCGTATTTACCGCCTTATAGGCCATCGCGAGCGGAAGTCCACCCACAAACATATAAAACATCGGTGCAATTACGCCATCCACCATATTTTCAGAAATTGTTTCCATTGTACTTCTAATAATCATAACTTTATCCATCTTTTCAGTATCTCTTGAAACCAAATAAGACAATTTTTCCCTTGCTACTTTCAGATTTCCTAATTTTAAAATTTTATAAACTCTTTTTCCTTCACGAGCCAGTGATTTTACTGAAAATACTGTATACATCAAATAAATTTCCAAAATTTCCAAAACTTTTACGATTTTTGTTAATTTCACAAATCCATACATTACAAAAAATGTACTTGCTACTACTAAAATACCTAAAACTGCTCCACCAGCAAAACTTCCTTTTTTCCCATATAATTTTTTCTCTAAAAATGTAATCATTTTACCAATAATCTGGACTGGATGTGTAATTTTCTCTGGATCCCCAAAAATCAAGTCCAAAATAAATGCAATCCATATTTTTATTAAAAAATTCATTATTTATCTCCTAATTTTATTTAAAATTATTTTTTTAATAAGCTATATCGTCTGTTGCTTTTGTCCCCATTTCTTCCATAACTTCTATCATTCCCGCATCATTTTCATCATTTTTATTCCAAAAATCTTTACTGTAAAAACGTTTCCATTCTCCATTTATTGTATCATAAACAATCAGGTAAGCCATAAATTCTTCTTTATTTTCTGGACTATAAATATACATTCTATATTTATAATATTCTGGAGAATTACTGTATTCTAATTCTGTTAAGTTTTTCCAAGGGTATAGTTTATTTATATCATTTTCAAATTTATCAATATAATTAGCAATTTCAATATATGTAAGATCTGCTTTACTTCCCCCTTTATTATAAACTAACCCGATTTCCAAAGAACTTACGTTTTCTTTGTCTACTGTTTCATATACCATTTTATTTTTTTCTATATCACAATAAATTTTATCTGTTAATTTTGCAGTTTTTACTAATTCTACCATTTTATTTGCATATCCTGTATTGTTTTCATACCAATTACAATTAGAAGAAAAAGCTATTGTTCCCCCTACTAAAAATATTAAAAATAGAACTTTTTTAATAATTTCATTTCCTTTCTTTTTTGTTGTTTTTTTATTTAAAACTAATCATAGCCGTAGCCCTTCCAGCATTTTTGCCTTCCCGTCTATAAGAATGAAATTTCTCATCAAATGTACTTTCAGTTGCTACAATCAAATTTTCCTGTTTTATACCAAGTTTGAATGCCATAAGTTCATTAAATTTTGTATTGTCAAAATGATATTTTCCTGTTTTCTCATTAAACCAAAATGATTTTTCCACAATTTCTCTGTTACTTTTCCCAAATTTTTCCACAAACTTATCATAAAATTCATTTCCAACTTCGTAGTCCTTCTGACCAATTCCAATTCCTAATGCCATTACTACATTCTCAACTTGCGTCCCATAATTTTTTTGCATTTCCAAAAGCCCTGACTTCATCATTTCTTTAAATGTCCCCGGCCATCCTGAATGCCACACTCCTATAACCTGATTTTCCTTGTCGTATACAAAAATCGGCAAACAATCCGCATAAAACGTAAAAATTGCAATATCTTTCCTTTTTGTCAGAAATCCATCAATATCTTCTTCTTTTTCATAATAATATTTTGTTGTATCTTTATCAATAATTTTCACATTGTTAGAATGTGTCTGAAATGCCATCACTTCTTGTTTATCTGTTAAATTCAACTCTCCTAGCAACTTTTCACGATTTTTTTTCTGGATACCTTCTATTTGATTTTCAATTGGGCAATAATCAGACATATTTCCAGCGATTTTTTTTGTATAGACCGCTGTAATACCGTATTTTTCAAACTCTTCAATATAATAATAATTTTCCTTTTCTATAAACATTTCTGCTCCTTTTTCCAATTTTTTTATTTTTTATAAAAACATCATTATCATATACCCTGACATTATCGAAAAAACCCAAAGCGTAATACCATACAAAAGATTTTTCCCAGTCATTTTTTTTATAGCCTGAATATTTAATGAAGTTCCAATCATATAAAGTGCAAGAGACAGCATCATTTTCCCTATTTGAGTAAGTAAGCTGTAAATTACCGGCAAATTTATTATTGTCGCAACAATTGAAGCTAAAATGAAAAATAATATAAAAATTGGAAATTTAATCTTCTTATTTTCAGATTTATTTAAAATGCTAAGAACGATAACTATCGGAATAATCCAAAGTGTTCTTGTAAGTTTCATAATTGTAGCTATTTTCAAGGCTTCTGTACTGTGAAAAGCTGCAGCTGATACTACCGAACTTGTATCATGTATGCTTAATGCCGTCCATATTCCAGTTTGTTCAGCATTTAATTTGAAATAATTTATAAAAAATGCAAAAAGAAACAATGCGACTGTGTTTAAAATAAATACTATCCCCGTAGACAAGGCAATATTCTCATCAGAAGCCTCAATTACTGGAGAAGTTGCCGCAATGGCACTTCCACCACAAATTGCTGTTCCAAATACAATTAATTGTGATAATTTTTTTTCCATTTTAAAAATTTTTGCCAAAATTAAACCAATACTTATCACTAAAATTAAACTGATTGCAGTCTGAAAAATTCCTTTGCTTCCGACAGCAACAACCTTGCTTATGCTAAGTCCAAATCCAAAAAATACAACAGCTGAATTTAACGTAAGTTTTCGTATTTTTCCTAAATTTTTCGGAACCAGAATTAAACTAAAACTTGCTAGAATAATTCCCATAAGAAGAGATATCCCAGAAGCAAATGCATGAACACTTTTAATTAATGGAAGTATTAACGCAATTAAGCACCCCACATAAAATACAATTTTTTTATTCATTTTCACCCCTAATTTCTAAAAAATCGTCAAAAGTCTTTTATTATTTTTTTCTATTCCCAAAATAATCAGTTAATTCCAAAAACAATTGATTACCCTCAAACTCATCTTCAATAATCTTTTTTGCTTTTTCCAAATATTCCTGAAGCAGCTTTTTGCTTTTTTCAAGTCCAAAAATACTAGGATAAGTCGTTTTTTCATTTTGAACATCATTCGATTTTTTACCAATTTCCTCAAAATTCCCTTCAATATCTAGAATATCATCCTTAATCTGAAAGGCAATTCCTAATAATTTTGAATATTCTACCATTTTTTCACGCTTTTCACTTTCAATATCCAAAGCAATCATCGGCAATTCTATTGCAGCAGTTAGCAATTTCCCAGTCTTATGAGCGTGAATATACTTTAATGTGTCAATTTCCACTTTCTTATTTTCAGACTCCATATCTACAAACTGCCCTCCAACCATTCCAAAAAATCCTGCGTATTCAGACAATTTAGAAATAATTTCAACCTTATTTTTATCTCCTAAACTTTTAGAATTTGCAATTATTCCAAAGGCTTCCGTCAAGAGTACATCTCCCACAAGAATCCCGATTGCTTCATTATATTTTTTATGAACTGTAAGTTTACCACGTCTGTAATCATCATTGTCCATCGCCGGCAAATCATCGTGAACAAGTGAATAGCAATGTATAAACTCAAGTGCAACAGCAATTTCCTTAATTTTATCATAACTTTTACAATTATTTTTTTCAAACAAATCACAAACCATATACATCAAAACAGGACGTATTCTCTTTCCTCCGTTCATAACCGCATATTCCATTGTCTCTGCCAATTTTTCAGGATATTTACCCCTATAATTCCCAAGTAATTCCCTCAGGCTATTCTCCACAACCTTCTTTTTCTCTTCCAAATATTCCCGTAACATTTTATCCCTCATTACTCAAATTTTTATTTTACTTAAAAACTGATACTAAACTCCTTTTGAAAATAGTAATAAATTTTTATACTAACTATTTCATAATTATTCAAACTCTTCCATTTCCACTTTTCCATTTTTTTCAAGTACCTTCATAACTTTCCCTTCTCCGACTTCAAGCAATTTCTCCGAATCCTTAATAAGCTTAATCGCTTTCTCATATTCAGAGATTGAATCATCTAGCGACAATTCCTCACTTTCCAATTTTTCCAAAATTTCATCAATTTGTGCAATATTTTCTTCATAACTTTGTTTTTTTACTGCCATTCTTATTTTTCTCCTTTATTTTTTTATTTTTTTCAATCCTCAAACCTATAAAAACTAACTACCTTCTTATTGTAATCTCTTTCATCGTATTTCACAAAATTATCTATTTTATCCGACATTTTCTCATACGTGCTGTGTTCTGAAATTATAATTCCATCTCGTTCCAAAAGATTTTCTTCTGATATTTTTTCAATTGTTTTTGTTGAAATATTTTCCTTGTAAGGCGGATCCAAAAATATTATATCAAATGTTTCATTTTTTCTTGAAAGGATTTCTATCGCTCGAAAAACATCATTTTTGTAGGCTCGGCATTTTTCTTCCACTCCAAGATGATTCACATTTTCAATAATTACTCTAAGTGCCTCTTTATCTTCCTCAATCATAATCGCTCTTTTTGTCCCACGGCTAAGTGCTTCAAACGAAACATTCCCAGTTCCTGAATACAAGTCCAAAAATTTTGCATCTGCAACTTTTTCTCCAATTATACTGAAAATTGCCTCTTTTATTCTTTCTAGCGTAGGTCTGGTTTCTCTTCCTTCCCTTGATTTTATTCTTCTATTTTTCAATGTTCCTGCTACAATTCTCATTTTTTCCTCTTTTCAATTTTTATAATTCTCTTTATATTTGAATTAATCTGTGTATATTTTACTACATTTCAGGCAAAATTACCAACATTTGCCCTACTTAAATTTTATTGAAATTTTTCCATCCAGATTTACTCCACCCTCAAGCAGTTCATAATGCTCTTTTGTACTATTTTTACTAATATTCTTAAATTCATAATCTTTAAAATTTATACTGTCAATTTTTAAATCTGATTTATTATAAACATTTACATACAATATTTCCGCCTTATTTTTATTAAAAAAATTGTCAACTAACTCAAAACTGTACACAAAATCCTTATTTCTTGAAAATTTTGTATTTACTAAATCATAATAAACAGCGATTTTCCCTTCTTCCATCGATGAAATAACCTTTGAAATGGCAAACCATTCACGCTGGATACTATCTGTAACTTGACTTTCATAAATATTTTCATCAAATTTTATAACTGCTCTCAAGTTTTGTGCCTTTTTATAATCTGTCAAAAACTTTATATTTTTTACAAATTTTCCCCGATTATTCGTATTTTTATTACTGAAATCCTCTTTCAAACTTTTCTCAATATTCGTATCCAGCCAGAACATAAACGTCGATTTTACATTATAATTCCCAATATTCTCAAATGTATAAACACTCTCAACCTTTATTGTCTTATTTTTCTCAATCGTAATATTCAAATCTTCCCTCTTTATAACTAGCGGCTCTTGCCTTACAATTTTTAAATTTCCAATTGCCAAAAATTCTGATTTTGCAGAAAATGTTACAATGTTTATTACAAAAAATATTATCATTATAAATGTTACTTTAAAAGATTTTTTTAATTTCTTATTATTCAAAAAAAACATATTTCAACTCCTTTAATTTTTTTATCATTTCAACTTTATTCTCTCAATACCCACCAATTTCGCAATTTTCCTAATAAACTTGAGTGACAAGTTCACATTATATTTTTCAGACAGTTTTACAACTTCTTTTTTCTCGTCCGTTTTAAATGCTAAAAATACTTGATTATCACCTTTATTTTTTAAAATAATCTGCTTCAATTCCTGATTTTTTTCTTTCACTTCTTCGTCAATTAAAATGTATAATTTTAGATTTTTATTTTCTTCCAGATTTTCAATATTGCAAATGTTGTTTAAAATAACTGTATTTCTATTTTGCTCGGAATTTACAATTCCTTCCAGCACCATAATCTGCCCTTCTATGATTTTATATCCAAAAGTTATGTATTCTCTTGGAAAACAGATTACTTCAATGCTTTTTTGAAAATCTTCCATTTCAAATTTTACCATCGGCTCTTTTCCAGCACGTGTTGCAAATTTTTTTACATTTTTTACTATTCCGATAATTCGTACTTTTTTTAGCTCTTTTTGAGAAATTTCTGATATTTTATTATGGGAAATTATATTTATCAGATTTTTTTTCTCATTTAAAGGATGGCTTGAAACATAGATTCCCAAATATTCCTTTTCATTTTGAAGCAAGACTTTTTGAGGAAATTCATCGCTTTTTTCCATCTGGAAGTCAACTGATATTTCCTTTTTCCCTCCGAATAAAATTAATTGTAAATCTTCTTCAGATTCGTATTTTTTCTGGCTGTATTCTAGAACTTTGTCAATGGACTTGTATTTTTCAAACCTATTTCCATCAAGTCCATCCAATGCTCCCGATAAAATTAGCGATTCCAGCTGTTTTTTTGTAATTCCGTTTTGCTTCATCCGATACCCAAAATCTTTGTAGGAAACAAACTTTCCGTTTTTTCGTTCTTTTTTTATTTCATTAATTAATGCTCCTCCCACGCCTTTTATCGCAAAAAGTCCAAATCTTATTCCAACCTTTCCAAAATTTTCTTTATCCTCCTGATTTTCTTCAATTTCAAAATCATAATCAGACAAATTCACATCTGGCAAAAATATATTAATTCCTTTTTCCTTAGCTTCATTCACAAAAACAACAAATCTATCCAGATTATGCACTTCGGTTGTCATTATCGCAGCAAAAAATTCTAACGGATAATTTGCCTTAAAATACGCTGTCCAGTAAACAATCAAGGCGTAAGCCGCCGAATGTGACTTGTTAAATCCATATCCACCAAATTTTTCAACTAAATCATAAATTTCGTTTGCTTTTTTCGATAAAACTCCGTTTTTTTCAGCATTCGTTACAAATTTTTCACGATTTTTCTTCATTAGTTCAGGATTTTTCTTTCCAATCGCACGCCGCAGCTCATCAGCTTCTCCAAGCGAATAATTTGCCATTTCACTCACAATTTTCATAACCTGCTCCTGATACAAAATTATTCCGTAAGTTTCCTCAAGTATGTATTTTAACGAATTATCAATATATTTTATCTCAGTCCTGTTATTTTTCACATTTATAAAATCATCCACCATTCCACTTCGCAAAGGTCCTGGACGATACAGTGCAAGCAATGCGATTATGTCCTCAAATTTTTCAATTTTCATTTTTTTCATAAGGCTTCTGATTCCAGCTGACTCACATTGAAAAACTCCCATTGTATCAGCCTTTGTAAGCAATTCATACGTTTTTTCATCATTTAGAGGAATATCATTTAATACAATTTTTGTTTTTCTTCTTTTCTCAATATTTTCGACAGTTTTTCGCAAAATTGTGAGATTTTTCAATCCAAGGAAATCCATTTTTAAAATTCCCAGCTCTTCCAGTTCCTTCATCTGATACTGTGTCGAAACAATCTTCGTTTTTCCATCAGAATAAGTCGGAATCTCATCGCTTAGCACATCTTTGGAAATAACGACTCCAGCTGCATGAACAGAGGCATGACGAACTTTCCCTTCCAATTTTAGTGAATAATCAATCACCCTTTTTATTTCTCTGTCGGTTTCGTACATTTTTCTAATTTCAGGAATATTGTTCAAGGCATCTTTCAGTTCCGTATTAAATGGTATCATTTTAGCGATTTTATCGACTTTTACAAGCGAAACATTTAACACACGCCCCACATCACGAATCGCAAGCCTAGCCTTTAGCGTTCCAAACGTAATAATATGTGCCACATATTCTGCCCCGTATTTATTTACCACATAATTTATGACAATTTCCCGCTGTTCCTGATCAAAATCTATGTCAATATCAGGCATCGAAATACGCTCAGGATTCAAAAAACGCTCAAAAATCAAATTATACTCAAGCGGGTCAATTTCCGTAATATTCAAAGCATACGAAACAATGCTGCCAGCCGCAGAACCCCTTCCAGGCCCAACATAAACCCCATTTTCACGTGAGAATTTTATAAAATCCCAGACAATGATAAAATATCCATTGTATCCCATTTTATCAATAATTTCCAGCTCATACTCTGCACGCTCCAAAACATTTTCCAAATTATTCTTTAATAATTCTTCACGAATTTTAATTTCTTTCAATTTCTGCCCAGCAATTTCATCTTTTGCAATCTCTTTTTCAATTATCTCAAAATTTTTATTCAGCTGCAATTTTTCAGAATCTGAAACAGATTTTTTCAAATATTTGTGAAAAAGTCCCTCAAATACTAGATTTCGTAAAAACTCCTTTTCACTTATATTTTGTGGCAACGAATATTTTGGAAATTTAAAATGATGAAACTCAAAATCAACATTGCAGTTTTCCACAATTTTTTCCACATTATTAATTCCAGTTTCATAAAATTCGCTATATTCCTTATTTTCAAAACATTTTTTTATTTCTTCTTCCGACTTCAAATACAAATCATCATACAAAATTTCACTACTGTCTGATTTTTCCGCATCAATTTTGCTTCCCGCTTTTATCGACTCTACAATCTTCTGCAAAACCGTATCTTCTCTATTCGGATAATAAACATCATTCGTAATAACAAAATTATCAAATTTATTTTTACGCACAATGTCAAAAAGCATTTTCCTAGCCTTTTCCAACCTTTCCACAGCAGGAACTTCAATAAAAAAATTATCCCCAAAATCTTTACCAAGTTTCTCAATAACCCTTCTAACCTGAGTATTTTCCAAATCCAGAATACCCTTTATAACCTCACTATTTATGCCACCTGACAAAATATACAAGTCATCTGAATATTTTTTCAATTCATCATACTTAATTTTATTCCGATTCCGTGTAAACCTGCTATATGAAATTGACGACAATTTTGATAAATTTTTATACCCATTCTGATTTTTAGCAAGCAAAGTAAGCGAAAACTCCCCCACTTTCTCCAGTCCGTCAAGAAAGACCTCAAGTCCAATAATAGGCTTTATTCCAGCATTTTTGCACTTCTTAAAAAACTCAATTGCCCCAAACATCGAAGTATCGGTAATTGCAAGTGCTTTTATTCCAATTTCCTTAGCCTTTTCAACATATTCATCTATTTTTCCTACTCCTTCAAGCAGTGAATACTCCGTATGCAATTTCAAATGTACAAATTTATTTTCCATAATTTCTACCTAATTTCTATTTTTATAAAAATACCTAAAGTTCTTTTATCACTTCATAAATCCCATCTTCATCATTTGATAAAGTAATTTTATCTTTTGAAAATTCCTGTTTCAATTCTTCCGTAGCACTCCCCATAAGATACCCATATTTCACAAACTTCAACATTTCCAAATCATTCCACTGATCCCCAAATGTCATTGTTTCTTCTGGAGAAATATCATATTTTTTCAAGAGTTCCTTTATTGCCAGCCCTTTATTTACTTCCTTATTCAAGCATTCTAGATAATGCGGTTTTGAAAATACAAAATTAATATGTGGTAATTTTTCTTCCAATTCCTTTTTTAACTCCAGTAAAATCGAATTTTCTGCAATAAATAACGCTTTTGTAGAAGTTTTTCCAATGAATTCATCAAAATTTTTCACATAATATGGAATTTCCACACTTTCTGAATATTTTTTACCTTCATCTGTTTCATGTTCAATATATAACTTGTCATCCATATATAAATTTAAGTGAATCCCCTTTTCTCTCGAAACTTTAATAAGTTCCTTAACATCTTGTGCCTCAACAGGTTTCTCAAATATAACTTCATTATTTAACGGATTTGTAACTCTTCCTCCATTATAATTAATTACTGGATTTTTTATACCCAGCATTTCCACAAAAGGTTTTGAAGAAATAAAGGTTCTCCCAGTTGCAATAAATATTTTTACTCCTTTTTCTTCCAATTCTCTCAATTTTTTTATCAAATTTTCCGAAACTTTATGCTCACTTGTCAGCACTGTTCCATCCAAATCCATAAATATCGCTTTTATATTATTCATTTTAATTTCCTTTCTACTAACAATTTGTTAAATTTTGCTTTCTTATTTTTTTAAAACTATCTGATAATCTGTTTTATAATTCCATATTTAAATAACTTCAATTAAATTTTCTACAAAATAATCTATTTCTTCAATAGTCGTATCTTTACCAATACTAATTCTAAATGAACCTTTCAATTCCTCATGAGTAAGTCCCATAGCCTTCAAAACATGCGAATTTTCAAGCGAGCCTGACATGCATGCAGAACCGCCGCTTATACAGATTCCTCTTAAATCAAGTGCTACCAGCAGCATTTGAATATCTACTCCTTCTATATAGACATTCGTTGTTGTTTTTATTCTATTGCCTTTTTCTCCATTTATTTTTATTTTTTTCCCAAGTTTTACAATTTCAGTTTTTAGTTTATTTTCTAGATAAGTTTGCAATTTTTCTTCTTTTTCTGACATTTCTTCCAAATTTTCATAAACTTCCTCAAGTGCCACACCAAGTCCCAAAATTCCGTGAACATTTTCCGTTCCAGCCCGTCTGTTCCTTTCCTGCGATCCACCCCAGATTTCCTTTTCAAGTGAATATTTTTTATCAATAAATACAAATCCTGCTCCCTTAGGCCCATAAAATTTATGAGCGGTTGCTGTCAAAGCATTTATTTTCAAATCTTTTGGCAAAATTTTCATTTTTCCTATTGCCTGAACTGCATCTGTATGAAAAAATATATTTCTCTCTGCCAAAATTTCCCCAATTTCCTTAATTGGCTGAATAACCCCAGTTTCATTATTCACAAACATTATCGAAACAAGAGCCGTATCTTCCCTCAATTCCTGTTTTAACTCCTCAATATTCACAACTCCATTCTCATCAACACTAATGTACGAAACTTCATACCCTTCATTTTCCATCTGCTCAAAGGTTTTTAAAATCGTAGAATGCTCAATCTTAGATGTTATAATATGTTTTCCTTTATCATTGTTTGCCTTTAAAAATCCCCTTATTGCAAGATTATTCCCTTCGGCTCCGCCAGATGTAAATACAATTTCAGTTGTTTCAATCTTCAAATTCTGTGCTATAATATGTCTTACCCTTTCCACAGCTGATTTTGCACGTTGTCCCAATGAATGCACAGAAGACGGATTTCCATAATTTTCGCTAAACGATTTTGTCATCTCTTCTATCACTTTGTCAGACATTTTTGTAGTTGCAGCATTATCTAAATACACTATTTTCATTTTTAACTTTCTTCTCCTTTTTTCATTTCATTATTTTATAATTTATAAAATTCTGTTATTTTAATCCTAAAATACATTTTACTTTTCTAATCATCTACTTATCTTACCAAAAAATATATTTTTTTCTAAAAATCGGAAATTTCCTATCTACATACTCATTAACATAACATTGAGCTTCAGCATAACTTCCCATTATATTTAAAAAATCCAAAGAATCCTTAAAAATTCCTATTTTTTCATCTTCCACTTTAAGTGCGATAATATAAGGAAATATTCTATTAAAATAATTAAGTTTTTCTTCTTCTGTTTCAAATTTATCTATTTTATTTTTTTCAGCAGTTTCAAAATACATTTTTAAACCTTCAATATACTCCATTTTTCGCCGTCCTGAAACTGTATATTTCCCTATTGTCTTTTCATAAACCAAAAATATTATTCCCAAAATAAATAGGCTTAATCCCAAATAAATCTCCATATACATCATTACAGCAACAATTATTCCCAACATAACTGCTACATATAAAAACTTTAAAATTCCTTCAGACATCCCGTGTACATACTCAAGCAATATAAATATAAACATTGTACCAATAATAGCACTTTCAAGATTCCCCTGTAATAATTTTAATAATATAAAAACTATAGAAACCGCTATTCCAAATATTACAGGGACAAAAAGCAAATAATTATTTTTATAAATTATTCTTTTATATTTTTTTTCCAAAAAATGCACAATGCGATTTTTAAATCCAATAATCCCTAGTTTATTCCCAAACAAATCATTTTCCGAAAGAACATCCAGCAAATTATTTTCCTCTTGAAATAAAGTTTCCTTCCTCAATTTAAAATTATATCTATTTTTCTGATTCAAAACATATTTTCTCTTTCCAGTACCATCTTCATCAACTTTGGAAATATATCCCTTCAGTATTAACGACAACATTCCAATTTTCAATATTTCCTTTGAATCCCTCTCGCCATTAATATAAGCCACAAACATTGCAGAAATATAATCTGACTCTGTAAATTCAGGAACAACAGCTTTTCTTTTCGGATCTCTTCCAAAAAAATACCAAGTTAAGATAGAATACACCGAAACAAATATAACTAAAACTGCTTCAATTATAAGTATACCAAATTTATCCATTAACAATCTCCTTAAAATTCAAATTGCATCTTTTCATATTCCATCTCTTTCATTTTCTGTATATTCTGTTCAATTTATCTTTATTCCTACACAAATTTGAAAAATTAATATTTTATAACAATATTATAAACTAAAAAACAATACTTTACAACAAGAAAAAAAGCCAGTATTTCTACCAGCTTCCTCCACCTCCTCCGCCAGAGAAGCCTCCCCCACTAAAGAAGCCGCCTCCGCCTGAGCCACTTTTAGATGAACTAAATTTTTCACTCATAATTTTCGATTTGCCACTGCTGTAACTTCTTGAAAATGCATTCATAAAACTGTGGTTACTATAAGCGTATATATGAGTATGGCTATTTATATAAGATTCATTTATGTCAAAGTTGTATATTTTTATTGTTTTTTTCATTAATTTTATTGCCTCGTTTTTTACTCCAAGTGCTACTGCAAAAGGTAAAATTCCATTAAAATATTCGATTAATTCCTTTACATTATCAAATTTTCTTATCTGATTCTCTTCCGCTGTTTTTATATACATTTTCATACCTTTCAGGTATTCTTTTTTTCTTAAGCCTTCATTTGTATATTTACCAATTAACTTTGCATACACAATAAACAATATTACAAAATATGTTGTAAAAACAAAAATCTCAATTCCCTGATAAAAAGATACACCTAAAATCACTATAATTAATAATCCTATTAACAATTTTTTACTAACTGTTATCCAAATTCTATGAAAAAATGAGCCTAATGTTATAAGTATATACAATATTATAAAAGTGTTGAAAATCTCAAAATTTGTCTGTGAAAATATAAAAATCATAAAAACAGGAGCTGTACAATAAAATGGAACTAAAAAACTTCCATTATTTTTATAAATTATTTTATGATACTTATCCTTCAGAATTTCAATAATACTATTTGCCTTATTATAAATTCTTTTTTCACTACCAAAAATATCATTCTTTTCTGAAGAAAGAGCATCAAGCAGCATCCTTTCCTCTTCCGCCAGCTGAGTTTCCTGTGTATACGCAGTTTTGGATTCCTTGTTATATTTAATTTCACCATTAACTCTATTTGCTACTATAAACCCTTTTGTAAGTAATGTAAATATTCCTGCATTTAATATCTCCACTGTGTCTCTTTCACCATTTATATATGCCGCAAACATTGGAGAAATATCTTTTGGCAAATTAAATTCTGGAATTACAGATTTTCCTTGCGGATCTTTTCCAAAAAACTTCCACGTTACAATAGAATATATTGTTAAAAATAACAATAAAAATGGTAAAATTATTATTGCTGGATTGGAAAGATATACAATTTTTAGCTTATCTACTAAAGTTGGACTTATTTTATCCGTTTTCAAATTTAGCATAAATGTAAGCCCATTTTTGGCCTCCAGCTCTTTTGTTGAAATGTATATTTCCTCATCATTTTCTAAAATGTCATAATTTTCACCTTTTTCTCTATAACTTCCAGTATAAACTTCCAACTTTTCAATTTCATTTTTTTTAATTTTTTGCCCATCAGGAAATTTTATAATAACACTTGCCTGTTCAATAGGAACATTCCAAAACTGTCCAATAGCATTGTAATACACTTGATAAATTCCATCTTTTTCAAACACAGCATTATAAATATCATAATTCAGCTCATATATGCTCTCAGTCTTATACAAATTTACAAGTTCTGTTTCGGAACCTATTCTGTACCTTATTCCTTCATAAAAATGATTTTTTGTATATTCTTCATCCTTTCCGTCCCTCTTTATCCAATTCATTTTGATAAAAGACTTATGAACATCAAATCCAAACCTTTTTGAACGCAAAGGAATATCTCTATAAATCCCGTGCTTAAACTCTTCGCCAAACTGATAATCAATCACTTCATTTACAGTCAGCGTGCCATTTTTATTAATTTGCACTGTAACTTCATAATTTCTTATTTTTTCACTATGCAATATTACTGCATCAAGCCTGCTTGAATTAAATAAAAACATCACCATAAACATAAATAATATTGAAAATTTTTTATTTTGAAATATCATAATTTATCTATCCTTATTTTTAGTTATTCTAAAACTTTTTCAGTATCAAACTTTAACAATTATACAAATTTAAAATTTATGTAAAAATCATAAAAAGCCAGTATTTCTACCAGCTTCCTCCACCTCCCCCGCCGGAACCTCCGCCAGAGAAGCCTCCACCACTTGAGAATCCGCCTCCGCCAAATCCGCCTCCGCTCGAATTTCTAGAACTTTCTCTCAAAGTACTGAATCTTTCTTCTGCTATTTTATTGTATGCATTGTTATAACCTCTTGAAATCATATCTGATAAAAAGAAATTATTGTATGAATTAAAATGTACTCCTCTATTTATGTAAGAATATGTACTTTCATCAAAATCATAAAGTTTTATTGTATTCTTCATAAGTTTTACTGCTTCATTTTTTACACCAAGAGCTACTGCATAAGGCAATATTCCTTTAAAATAAGCTACCAGCTCATCTACATCGTTAAATTTCATAATCTGATTTGCTTCAGCAGTCTTTATGTACATTTTCATGCCATCCAAGTATTCTTTTTTTCTCATTCCATCAACAGTATATCTTCCAATTATTTTTGAATAGATAGCATACATTGCCATAATTATTCCAATTACAATGAAATTTAAAATCCCATATATCAATGAAAAAAATAATACTGCTATCCACTTAATAATTTTTAAAAATTTGCTATTATTTCCATAAATATTATTGATAATTGAAAAAATCGTATTTAATACTATTCCAAAGAAAATAGCAACCATAACTAGAGAAACTGCTCCAGAAATGCCATCAGAAATACCTGCCGTTCCGCCGCTTACAGTTGACGAAATCATAAAAACTATAATCATACCGACAATAAAGACAATATTAAAAATGTTATTATCCTTGTAAACTTTCTTTTTATACTCTTTTTCAAATGATTTTAATATTTTATTTGAAGCATCGTAAAGACTTCTTTCTTTTTTAAATATGTATCCATTATCAGAAAGAGCATTAAAAACAATCTTTTCTTCTTCTGCTAATTCAGGTTTGCTTTTTCTACTGTCAGACAATGTATATTCTACATTTCTTCCATTACCTTCTTCGTCATTAGCTTCAACATAACCTTTAGAAAGCAATGAAAGCACTCCGATTGTCAATATTTCTTTTGGCTCTTTTTCTCCATTGATGTAAGCCGCATACATGGCAGAAATATCCTTTGGTATGTTAAATTCAGGAACAATTGCCTTTTTATCCACATCTCTTCCAAATATATACCACGTTACAAATCCATAAATTGCTAGAATTATTATTATAATTGGTCCTACAGCAATTAAAGGATGAGCATAATAAAGTGTCTGTAATTTATCCCAAAATGTCGGGCTTATATTATCTGTTTTTAAATTCAGACGAAAACTTAATCCATTATATGCCTCTAAAACCTTATTTGTTTTAATTACAACAGTTCCATTATTCAAATTTGTAATATAATCTTTTCCACTTTGTCCATATTCACCTGTAAAAATATCTAACTGCCTAATTTCATTTTTTAAAACAGGTTCTCCATTTCCAAATTTTATATTCACCGCAGCTTTTTCAATAGGAACTTGCCAAAATTGACCAATTGCATTAAAGTAAACCTGATAGATTCCATTTTTTTCAAATACTGCATTATAAATCACATAATTAAATTCGTATCTATTTACGCCATTTTCCACAAATCTGTCTGCAGAACCAACCCTATATCTAATACCTTCATCAAAAAGTTTTGTAGAGTATTCTTCAGAAATGCCATTTCTCTTTATCGAATTCATTTTTATATAAGATTTGTAAATATCCACGCCGTTTTTCTTTGAACGTAACGGAATATCCCTATAAATACCATGTTTTGCCGCACCATCAAATTCATAGTCAATCACTTCATTTACTGTCAAAGTTCCATTTTTATTCATCTGAACTGTAACTTCATAATTTGTTATTTTTTCAGCAATCAATGATTTTGTACTTAAGAAAAATAATGTAAAAAATACAAACATTATTGAAAAAATACTGTTTAATTTTCGGTTGCTAAAACTCTTCATAATAAGCCCTCTTCTAAAAAATTTACTAAAAAAATTAAAACTTAACTTCTGGAGCTTTTTCTGCTCCTTCCACAGCATTAAAGAACTCAGCTTTTTTAAATCCAAAAATTCCACCAAAAATATTGTTTGGAAAAGTTTCCACAAAAGTATTTCTGTCTCTTGCTGTTCCGTTATAATATTTTCTTGAACTTTGAATTTCTGTTTCTATTTGAGTCAATTGAGATTGCAGGCTCAAAAAGTTTTCATTTGCCTTCAAGTCTGGATAATTTTCCTGTAACATCATTATCGATCTTAACGTTTTTGTCATTTCATTTTCAAGTTTTTGAATTTTTTCAATATTATCAATATCCTTTGTATCAATCGACATCATTTGACTTCTTAATTTTACCACATTTTCCAGCGTTTCCTTTTCATGCGTTGCATAACCTTTAACCGTATTAACAAGATTTGGTATCAAATCCAGCCTTTTTTGCAAATATACACCTATTCCACTCCAACCTTCCTCATTCAGATTTTTTAGTCTAATATATTTATTATAAATCCCCATCCCCATTACAATTAAGATTACCAAAATTCCTATTAAAATAAATACAATACTCATAATTCATTCTCCTCTTCTATTTTTTATTTTTATTTATTTTATTTACCATAAATCCAATTAATATTACCACAACCACCCCTATAAAAACATTATAATAAACCGTGTAATCTCTTGGCTTTGAAACTTTCTTTTCATCTGCCTTTTCCAATTTTCCTACGAAAACTTCATCTCGTTCTTTTATTGAATCAGCAAATTCTGCAATATCGTACTCAGGCTTATCTAAACTTTCATCTCCAAAGGTTATTTTATAATCTTCCCCTTCTGTAGCCCTAAACACAATTCTGTCTGGAACATAGTTTCCTGTTATTCCATTTATTTTGAGCGGTGAATTATCTCCATTCTGTATTTCAACGACTATTTCAGACAATTTAGGAACATTTTCTAAATTAACCACCAAATTTGACTTTTCTCCAACTTTAGAAATTATCCCTTCTGCATAAAAATTATCTCCGCTTCTCACAGTATAATTTCTCTGAAACTCATCATTTACATCTAGAACAATATTTTTTAATGGCAAAAACTTGCTCTTGATTTTCAAAATTGTACTTTTTCCTTCCTGCTCAATTTTATAATCCAATTTTGTCCCTACAGTTTTAAGTTTCCCAGCCTCATTATTTGACAATTTCAAAATTGCTTCACTAAAGATATTCCCTTTATCCAACGGCGTTACGATTTTATAAAATTCATATCTTTTTTCCGAAAATTCTATTGTCAAGTTTGACTTATCAGGTGTCTTATAAATTTCTCCTGAAGTTACCTGTTCCCAATCTGTACCGTTATTACTTCCAAGCAAAGTATATTCGCTGTAAAAATTTTTGGAAGGAATCAGCGCAAGCCTATTTCCAATTATATCCTTTAACGAACTGTCGGAATTAAATTTCACAATAAATTCCATTTTATCCTTTTTCGTCAATACTTCATCTATTTTTGCCCTTGCTACAATTTTTTCGCTGTGCCTTTCCTGCTCTTTTCCATATTCAATAACATAAGGAACTTCTTTCCCGTTCTTATCAATTATCCGTATATCTCCAAGATTATTTTTACTGTTCCCATAAATATCCTCTGTTAGAAAAAATTGCTTGTATGCAGACTTTCCTGTTATTTTTATACTTTTAAAATACTGGCTGGAAAAAAGTTGAACAATTGTTATTAAAAATAAAAACAATATTATTTTATTTATTTTCTTCATTTTTCTCACCTTTCCCAAAATCCGTGTCACTCAAACTCTCTTTCACTTCCTGCTCCAATTTCTTCAAAGCCGTCTGATAAATATAAGAAGTTCCAATCAAAATAGCCCCCATACTAAAGTAAGCAATCAATTTATAGGAATTATCAAATCGTAAGAAATCCCAAAGGAAACTTTTTGCCACAAAAAATATTCCTATTCCAAGCCCAATTCTTCTAACATTTCTATTTGGCACTTTAAACCCTTTCCAGACTAAATATCCGCACAATAGCAGACCAACTATATCCAAAGCTAGTCCAGCTCCTAAAATTAATACACCTGAATGTTCATATATCCGTAAAATAATATTTGCTACACAAAGGAAATATATTGATTCTCCAAGTATCCACAATGGTTTTTTCTCTTTTTCCCTGAAAAAGCATAAATGAATATCATTTTTAGCCACCATAAATAAATATATATTTATTAAAATTGGTAAAAAGAACGGAAATATATAACTTATTGGTACTCTTTCTTTTAATATATCCGAACTCCAACCAAAAAAATACAGGGTAAGATTAATCATATTTATGAATAACAAATAAATTATTTCAATTATTATCAAGAATTTCAAACTAAAACTATCTTGTAATTTTTTCACTTTATACGTTACTGTTCTTAAAACAAAAAGCGAAACTGATAAACTCAAAAATATATCTTCACCATAATTTATTACTTTAAATGAAGTAACAGCATTAACAACAACTTTATTTATAAAAAATACTGAATATGTAAAAATCAGATATTTGAATATTCCATTTAAAATCCTAACTTCCTTTTTGTAACTCTTTTGTTTTATTAGGAAATAAAGCACAAATGAAAAAAATATTATCATCAAATCCTGAATATACACAAGCAAATATTTTTCTTCCCGCACAATTAAATTACTTACCAGTGAAATTAGATAAATCGTAATCGTTCCATATCGCATTTCCTTATTTTTATATTTTCTATAAAAGAAATATAAAAGTGCAGTTTCAGCACCCCATGCAACCACAACAAATTCTTCTGGCACAATTAACGGGATAATTAGGATAAAACTTCCTAATGCCACGATATAAAAGATTTTTGCAACTTTGTTATTCTTGAGCCTGTCGCCAAAAAATCCATAAATTACTCCAACTGTTCCGACTAATACCGCTTTTAGCCAGCTTGGTGTTGTCTTGTCAAACAGGCTGTAAATCAATGAAAATTTTATAATTAGATTTAAACTTAGAAATATATAGTCGATTATGTTGCTTTGACGATTTTCTTTTTTGTGAGAATTTAGGAAAATAAAACTGTATGCTGTTGTGAAAATTACGATATAGAAAAATGCCGTAATCTTGTCGTGAATACTGTAATTTAAATAATAAACTAGCCCCGTCATATTCACTACACCTGTAACAAATCCAAAAATCTTGCTGTATATCCAGTCTTTTTTCCAAGAAACTCCAAGCACAATTCCCTGCAAAATCAAAGAATATGCCAAAACATAATAAATCTGGACATTGCTCTTATTCACCCAAATATACGCTCCGTAAGGCAAATATCCACCAATCAGCGACAATACTCCGATTATCTGGCTATTATATCGCAATGAAAGAATCACAACCAGCCCTGTCAGTATTACTGATATAAAAAGTCCCGCTGTAATTGGGTAAAGTTTGAGATAAAGCGTGGAAAGAAGTGTAGTCAAATAAAGAATCCCAATTCCACCACCAATCAGCCCAACTGCAAAATGCTTCTTATTTTTCTGATAAAATTTTTCTCCAGCAAAAAGAAAAAACATCCCAAGCAAATACGAAGCCGAACTTTTTACATAATTATTTGACAAAATTTTTGCAAACTGTGTCCGAAATACTAAAAAAACTCCCAAAAAGATTGATATTATCCCTAAAAAGTTAAAACCCTTCAAACCAATAAGTTTTTCAAATACAAATCTTTTTTTCTCTCTTTCAAAAAGAAACTCCCCTTCCTTCAAAGCCGTTTCTTCTTTTATTTTATTATGAAAAACCGAAGACTCCTCTTGGAGAAATACTTTATTTTCAAAAGTTTTCCTATTACTTTTCTCTAAAAAATTACCAATTTTTTCATTAATTTTTTTGAGTTCATCTCTTAAAGAATCAGCTTCATCTGAAAATTCGTGAGAAAGATTTCTTTCCAGCATTTTGACTTTTCTCTTCATTTCCTCTGCATAATTAGAAAGCCTTCTAGTCACTCCACTTTCCAATTCCACATTCATCTTCTCCGCCAAAATATTCTGAAACTTATCAATCTCACCATTTCTCCTAACCTTTTTCGCTTCCTTCAATTCCTCAATAAGTACTGCATTACTATTTTTAAGCCTTCCAATTTCCTCTTCCCTAATTTTCACCTTTTCATGAAATGACTTTAAATCTTTCACTAGCCTTTCATTCTTTTCCAAAAGTTCCTTTTCCCTGCTTATTCCAGCTTCATTTTTTATATTTGCAATTATTAATTCTATCTCCGAATTTATTTTCCCAATTTCCTTATACTTATTCTCAAGATTTTCCAATTCTTTTAGCTTGTCAATCATTGTAAAACCACCTCAAAACTCGCAATTTGTTATAAATGTATTCTGTCAGTTTTTTCCAATATATTATACAATTATAATATTCAAAAAAGTATCTGTACCATTTATGTACAAACACTTTTCCTTAAAATAAATCTATTTATAAATAAACAGCAAAATTTCCCTAAGCAGTTTGCAAGCTAGTGCCGTAGATTGCCCAGACTGATCGTATACAGGAGATAATTCATTCATATCAAGCCCAACAATATTTAACTGAGAAATTTTTTCTATTGCCTTATGAAGTTCCACAAAAGTAACTCCTCCAGCTTCAGGCGTTCCAGTTCCAGGAAATTCCGATGGATCAAGTACATCTAGATCCAATGTAAAATACACAGGTTTCCCTTTTAATTTTTCTACAACTTCATCAAGCCCATCAAAATTAAATTTTGTTGTATGAAGATGTTCTTTTGCAAATTTCCATTCATCTCTTTCGCCACTTCTTATTCCAAACTGAAAGATTCTGTCATCTCCAACAATGTCCCAACATCTTCTAATTACAGAAGCATGTGAATAATACTGCCCTAAATACTCGTCTCTCAAGTCTGTATGTGCGTCAAACTGAATAATATGCAAATCTGGATATTTTTCAGCAACTGCTCTTACAGCTCCCAATGTAACAGAATGCTCTCCACCAATCATAAACGGAATTTTCCCATCCTTCAAAATTTTTGCCGTTTCATCCTGAATATCCTGCAATGTACTTTCTGAATTTCCAAACGAAAGTTCCAAATCTCCGCCATCAAAAACCTTTATATCTTCCAAATCTTTATCTTGATAAGGGCTATAAGTTTCTATCCCAAAGCTCTCATTTCTCATAACCGCCGAAGCAAATCTAGTCCCTGGCCTAAACGAAGTTGTGCTGTCAAATGGTGCTCCAAAAATAGCAATTTTACTCTCATTGTATTCATTGTCACAACCTATAAATGTATGTATATTTTTATTTCTCATATAAATTCTCCTTCTAGTTTTTATTCTAAATTATTTTATTAAATCTTTCACGTAATTTGGCAAAGAAAATGCTCCTTTATGCAATTCCGTGTTATAATACTTCGTTTCTATCCCAAACTTATTCCATTCATCAGCCTTCAAATCTTCTACAGGATTATATTTTTTTGAAGCAAATCCAAATAGCCAATGTCCTGACGGATATGTCGGTATATGCAGCTGATAAACTGTCGCAAATGGGAAAACCGCCCTTAATTGTTTGTTTGCTCTTGCTGTTGCTTTAGCATCTGCCTCATAATATGGGCTTTCGTGCTGATTCACAAGAATTCCGTCTTCTTTTAATGCGTTAAAGCAGTTTCCATAAAATTCTCTTGTAAATAAATCTTCTCCAGGCCCAAATGGATCTGTCGAATCCACAATTACAATATCATATTCATTTGCCTTGGAACGTACAAATTTCAATCCATCCTCATAATAAATATGAACTCTTTCATCATCCAGCTTATTCGCTGTCTTAGTCAAATATTCACGACAAAGATCGACAACCATCTTGTCAATTTCCACCATATCAATTCTCTCGATATGTTCATATTTTACAAGTTCACGAACAGTACCTCCATCTCCAGCACCAATTACCAATATTTTCTTAGCCTTAGGATTTACAGCCATTGGAACATGAGTTATCATCTCATGGTAAATAAACTCATCCTTTTCTGTCAGCATCATAAATCCATCCAATGTCAAAAATCGCCCAAACTCTGGCGACTCAAAAATATCAATTCTCTGAAAATTACTTTTCGCACTAACTAACTGCTTATCAATCTTTATAGAAAAACGAACATTTTTCGTATGTTCTTCTGTGTACCATAATTCCATCTGCTACACTCCTTTCAATTTGTATTACCTATTTTTTTTATATCTAACCTTTTATTTCCAATGTTTTGTACTTTAAAACTTTTTTATAAATTCCTCAACTTTTCCATTTTTTATAATTTTATTCTATTTTCTTACACTCATTAAACTTTTCTCAAATAATTTTCCTTAACCTTAACCCTGTTCAGCCATCCAGCTAGAAAATCATTCTGAGTTACATTATTTTTAGCAAGAAACTTGTAATATTCACGCTGTAAATTATGATAAACCATCAAAAATTTAGCCGGATTAACTTCGTTTAAATATTTTAATGTCATAGGCCCAACTGCTCCATCTACACTAATTACATTTTTACCATAAACCTTGTTCACAGCTTCCTGTGCCTTTTTAATCCCATATCTTCCAGCATTTACCGAAAAATCAAATATGCTGAGTGCCACTTTATCATTTTTTACTTGATCCAATTTTCTAGCCTTATAATATTTTTCCTCATAAATTTTTTGTGCCATTGCTTTTGTTAAATCTTTCATGCTACCTTTGTATCCGCATTCTCTGGCTCGTTCCTTAGTAATACCATATTTTGTTTCCCCGCCTTTATCATTCTTATCATTAGAGTAGCTTCCTTCAACTAATAAAATATAATTAAAAAATTTCAAAAATCTGCTATCAGCCATTTTTGTTTCCTTCTTTCATTTATTTTAATTGGAATTTCGCAGACACTGTCTGCATTTTTACGTCAAAAATTTTCACTCTAAAACAACATTTATCTTTTCAACATGCATATCCTCAGTTCCTGTTAATAGACATCCTTTTTCCTTTGCATATTCGATATAGTTTATGATTTCCTCAGTAATTCGCTCTCCTGGTGCTAATATCGGTATCCCTGGCGGATAAGCCATCACAAATTCTCCACTTATTTTACCCGCACTATCTTTTATCGGAATCATTTCCTTTTCTGAATAAAAGGCTTTTTGTGGTGGAAGCACAACATCAGGATTTATATATTCATGATCAAACATTCCTGTGGAATCTTTTGAGTAAAGCCGTTTAATTTCTGCAAGCGAAGATATTAGACGTTCTATTTCCAAACCTCTGTCTCCCGCCGAAATTATCGCCAAAATATTTCCCAAATCTCCAAATTCAATCTGAATTTCATAATCATCCCGCAAAATATCGTAAACTTCAATTCCAGCAAGCCCAATATCTTTTGTATACACAGATAATTTTGTCGTATCAAAGTCATAAACCGAATCTCCATCAATCAGTTCTTTCCCATACGCATAATATCCGCCTAGTTTGTTAATTTCATTTCTGGCATATTCTGCAAATTTAACAGTCTTTTCAAAAAGTTCCCTTCCATTCATCGCTAAATTTTTTCTTGCCACATCAAGCGAAGTCATAAGTAAATATGATGCACTTGTTGTTTGAGTCAAGTTTATAACTTGCCGAACATAATCAGCATTTATTCTCTCACCACTTAACAAAATCGAACTTTGTGTTAAAGAACCGCCTGTCTTATGCATACTGATTGCCGCCATATCTGCTCCAGCTTCCATCGCTGAAATCGGTAAATTTTCATCAAAGTAAAAATGTGCTCCATGTGCCTCATCAACTAGCACAAACATATCATTTTTATGTGCCAGCTTTACAATAGATTTCAAATCTGAACAAATTCCGTAATAAGTGGGATTATTCACTAATATTGCTTTTGCATCAGGATTTTCCTGAATTGCCTTTTTCACATCATTAATCGACATTCCAAGTGATATTCCCAATTTTTTGTTAAGTCCAGGGTTAATATAAACTGGAATTGCTCCACAAATTACCATTGCATTAATGGCACTTCTATGCACATTTCTTGGAATAATGATTTTATCTCCAGCCTTGCAAGTTGCCATAATCATAGCCTGTACAGCCCCAGTTGTTCCACTTACCATAAAATAAGCCTCTTTTGCCCCAAAAGCCTCTGCCGCTATATCCTGAGCCTCTTTAATAACCGAAGTTGGATGGCATAAATTATCAAGTGGCTTCATCGAATTAACATCCATCTGCATCGCATCCAGCCCAATAAAATCCCGAAATTCCTTATTTCCACGCCCTCCTTTATGCCCCGGCACATCAAATCTCACAACCCTGTTAGAAAGATGATTTTTTAAAGCATCAAAAAGAACTGTCTTATTCTGTCTATCTTTATCAAAATTTTTCCCCATTTCTTCAACTCCTTTCATATCTTTTAATTTATTTATAATTTTAAATCCCAAAATTTTTCATTAAATATCTAAATTAATTATTTCATAAACTTTATTTTAGATTTTTCTAGTTAACAATTTTTTTCTTTTTTTATATTTTATTATAACGTAAGGGCATCAGACGCCATGCCCTTACAACCCCGCTTAACGCAAAACTTTCTTATAAAGAAAAAAGAAAACTCGCTTTTGAATATAAATTATTTTAATTCAAATAATTTTATTCAATTTAAAGTCTATTCCAAAAAACTCAAACAGTTCTTTTTCCTTTAACGAAATTTTGCTTATTATTTTTTTATTAAAACAACTATTATAATTAAACTAAAATTGTCGTGATTTTTTGGAAATAAAATCGACTGTTTGAGCGGCAGCAAGTTTCGATTTTGTTTTCAAAAATTGCTTAGACAAGCGTGGATTAGTGCGTAGCACTTTCGCCAAAATCTTCAAATATTATGATTTAAAGAAATTGAAATAACTAATATTGCGAAATAAAAGGAGATGGCGACTGTTCCCCTTTGCTTTATAATAGTTTTAATAGATATTCATTCCACTATAAATTTCAATCATTTCCTTCCTAAGTCTATCCGTAATTTCCAGTCTTTTTTTAGGTGCGATTTCATAAACATCTTGATTGAATAGATAATTTTGTAATCTGATTTCCTTTATCAGCATTTTTGTATGGAAAATATTAGACTGATATACGTTTACATCAATTGCATCGTATATTTTTAATTTTTCAGGCTCAATATAATCTTGAATAGAAGTTATATTATGATCTGTAAAAAATTTCTTTCCTGAAATATCCCTTGTAAATCCACGTATTCTGTAGTCAATTGTAATTATATCAGAATCAAAGCTGTCTATCAGATAGTTTAACGTATTTAATGGCGAAATTTCACCACAAGTTGCAATATCAATATCCACTCTAAAAGTGGAAATTGAATTATCTGGATGGTATTCTGGGAAAGTATGGACTGTTATATGGCTTTTATCCAAATGAGCGTGAACTGTATCAGTATCCTGACTTGCTCCACCTTTTTTTATACTGTTTTCATCCATTCCAATTTCCTCAAAAAATGGCTTTCCTCTATTACAAGACTTGTCAATATTTTCTGGACTTATTCTTTCTTCTGCAATTAAAACATTTACAGAGGCTCCTTGTGGCTCGTAATCCTGCTTTGATATGTTCAAGACTTGTGCTCCAATCATTTCTGCCACACGAATAAGTATTTTTGTAAGTCTTTCTGAATTATATTGCTCATCAATGTATGCAATATAGTCCTTCTGCTCCCTCTCTGTTTCCGCATAGCAAATATCATAAATATTAAAACTTAATGTTTTTGTTAAATTGTTAAATCCATATAGCTTAATTTTATTGTTTTCCAATTCATTCATCACTTCCTCTCCATTCTTTACATCATATTTAAAATTCTTTTAAAAAATTAAGCAAATCTGCTTTTCAGACTTGATTTTAAAGCATTATTACTCCTGTTTTAAAAATTTATTTATTTTTTACATATTTCTTTCTATTTTTTGACTTGTTTTTTCGCCAAATTATAACATTTATATGCAATTTTTACAATTAAAATTACAAAATAAAATCACAGTTAAATTAATAACTGTGACCGCAATTAAAATATTCTAAATCACCCTATATTTTACTATCCTATTCTCACACCCCATAATATAAATCTCATCTTCAATTACACAAATTTTTACAATTCTTTCCTTTAATATTTTTTCCTGTTTTAAAATGTTGAACTTATTGTCTGTGACTACCAATTCCCCATTTTCCAGTCCAATAAAATATTTCCCTTCAAATTCTTCTATATATGTTATTTTTCTGTCAGAAATTTTTATGGAGTTATAAAGTTCCTGATCCAAAATATTCCATATTTCAATTTCTCCATCTTCTGTTCCTGCAAAATACTGCAGCCCTACAATTTTTGAGTAAGTATGATTTGTCTCAGTTTTTACTTCAAATATTTTTTTTAATTTATTTTCAAAAATACTTATTGTATTTATATGCTTATAATCTTCTCTAAATTTAATTATAACATTTTCTCCACTTGTGAATATTTTATAATTTCCATTTTTTATATTTTTTGTGAGCTTTATAGAAATTAATTCTTTTGTATCGACATCATATGAAAAAAGATTGTTGTTTCTGATATATACAATTCTGCCGCTTGTTATAAAATTCATAACTCCAATTGCGTCTTCTGTGTCAAATACAAGTTCAACAATTTTCTTTTTATTTCCATCACATTTATAAACTTTACCATTAGGAGTAGAAACAAAAAACATACTCGAAACAAACAATTGATTTTTTTCCTTTATATATTTTATGATTTCACAATTTTTTACCTTCCCGCCGCTCTCCTTCTCAAACTTTTCCTTATTAAAATATATCAGCTTTTCTCCAGTCGTTATAATTCTCTTGTTAATCGGCTCAACTCCAAAATCATTTATTGGCGTCTTATATTTTATATTTTCTTCTAAAATTAATTCCATTTTTCCCCTTAAATTTAGTATACTATATCTTCTGTCGGAAGATATCCGCTATTTTTCAAAGTTTTTAGCATCTTTTCACTTGTTTTTGAAAAAATTTCATTGTTATAGTAAGTTTTCCAATCTCCGTCAGGCATATTTGTATCCAAAATATACTTAAACAACATAAAAGTATCCTTTTTTCTTGCATCATAGGCATATAATCTAAAAGTATAGTATCTTGGTTTATCTTTTGTATCTTTTTTAGGAATATTTGTAGGAATAAGTTTCGCAATATCATTCTCAAAATCAATTAATATTTTAAAAATATTTTCATAAGTAAGCTCTTTTCTTTCACGTATATTATACACCAATCCAACTTCAAGATTCCCTATTCCAACATAATAAGTCATAAAATCACGTTCAACATCACAGTAAACATTTCCCTTCAATCTAGAACGGCTTATTAGTTCAATTTCCTTTGACACATATATATTAGGTTCTTTTATCCATTTACAGGTATTTATATTTGAAAACGAAATTCCTGATACCAATAAAACAAGTATTACTATTAATCTTTTCACTTTTCCTCCTAAAATTTACAATTATTATATTAAATATTTTATAAGCTATTTATTATAAATAAATCTGAAAAAACATATTATAAACTTATAAATTTATATATTAACTATTTTAAAATTGTTTACATATTTTTTTATTTATCTTTTATTTCCATTATTTAAGATTTTCAATAAAAGTTTACCATATTTTTTTATTAATTTCAAGATTTACTCCGTTCTCAAATTTTCCAAAAAAAGAAAATCAAATTAATGATTTTCTAAATTTAAAATTTTATATGTGAATTATATTCAGAATGCTCATCAGTATTGGAACAACTAATATAAATAAAATTGTACTTGTTGTAACTACATTTGTGGAATATCCAATATCCCCATTAGTTTCATTAACTAAAATTGGCAATGCTGCAAACACTGGTGCTGCCGACTGTATCACAAACGTCTTTATTTCTAGTTCATTCAGCTGCACAAAATGTCCAGCAATTTTTAATAATATTATCATGACAATTGACGAAAATACAAATCTTCCAAATAAAGCCAAATTTGTATCCAAATCAAACCGAATACTGTGAAGCCCTGCATCTGCCAGCACTATTCCAATATATAGTAATGCAAGAGGAGTTACAACACTTCCAAGATATTTGGTAGTTTCCACAATTGGAGTTATCACTCTTATGCCTGACAAAAGTACAGCAAAGGCTATCACAAAAGCAATAAGTGGAGGCGATAATAATTTTTTTAAATTAAATCCGCCTTTTCCATCTTTATTACCGTCAATCGAATCTCCTGATAAAAGCATGTATCCCAAAGTCCAGATTGATACCGTATTTGTAATGTAATACATCAAATAATATTTTGAAGCAGCTTCTCCAAAAAGTGCCATATTTAATGGAAGCCCAATAAATATAGTATTTGCATTTACCACAGCATTGTAAAAAATTCCACGCCGTCCATCTCTCATTTTTACCATCTTTATCACAAAAAAAGCAGCTAAATATCCAATAATAACTGAAGCAAATGTAAAAATAAGACGATTTGACACTTCCCTCAAGGCATCCATATTCAAATATTTTAAAACCGAATAAAATATTGAACAAGGTAAAGCAACATTTGTAATAAGTTTTGACACATTTTCACTAAATGTGTGATGAAACCAGTGCCTTTTTTTCAAAATATATCCAATCGCAATCATAACAATAATGGGAAAAATGCTTCCTAGTGATTTCAAAAAAATCATTTTAAAATTTCCTTTCTTTATCTAGAATATCAAATTTACAAACAAAACAAGGCAAGGACTTTTTAAAATCCCTGCTCTTGCGGCAATTTATTCTACAATTTAAACAGTAAATCAGTATAAGTTGGAAAACTCCAATATTCCTTATCAATAATTCTTTCAAGATTATCACAAGGAACTCTCAATGCTTCAAGTCCTGTTACTAATTTTTCTTTTGCCAAATCTGTCTGTATACTTAAATCCTTCTCATTTCTTACTCTGTTAATTTCTTTTTCAAGAGATTTTACTTCTTTTCTCAAATTTGTGATATTTGCCAATACATCCTTTAATATTTCTTCCTGTTCTTTTATAAAGGCTTTCCCGTATTTTGAATTTTTTTCAATATGATCAGCCAGTAAGTTTGCATATTTCATTCCTGACGGCAAAATATTCTTATTTGCAATGTCAATCAATGTTCTTGATTCTATGCTTAACTGAGTTACATACCTGTCTGCGTAGGCATTATATCTTGCAATTGATTCCTGTTCAGAAAGCATTCCAATTTCCTGAGTTAGTTCAAGCACATCTTTGTCTATCATTTTTCTAAGTGCTGTATTTGAAGCCACTTCGTTTGTAAGTCCACGTTTTTTAGCTTCTTTTGCCCATTCTTCGCTGTATCCATTTCCATTGAAAATTATTCTATGATGTTTTTTATACGCATTTGCAATAATTTCACTCGCCACTTTTTGCAGAGATTTTTCAGTTGCTTTTTCAAGTTTATCTGCATATTCAGACAGCACTTTTCCTACCATAGCATTTATTACAGCCGCAGAAGTTGCAGGTGTAGAGCTTGACCCTGGCATTCTAAACTCAAATTTATTTCCAGTAAATGCAAATGGAGAAGTTCTATTTCTATCTCCAGCATCCATGCTAAATGTTGGTAATACATCAACTGACAAGTTTACTTTTGATGATTCTGATACAGGCACATCTTTTTTGTATGCAATATTATTCAAAACCGTTGTCAATTCATCTCCTAAAAAAACTGAGATAATTGCAGGTGGCGCTTCGTGTCCACCAAGTCTATGATCATTTGTTGCAGTTGCAGTTGCATATCTTAACATTGGGTAATATCTGTCAACAGCTTCAATTACTGCAGACACAAAGATTAAAAATTGTGTATTTGATTTCATATCCTTTCCAGGGCTAAAAAGGTTTTTACCATCATCAGTTCCTAGTGACCAGTTATTATGTTTTCCTGAACCATTTACTCCTGCGAATGGCTTTTCGTGAAGCAATGCTACCAAATCATGTCTTAATGCTGTTTTTTCAATAGTTTCCATTATTATCTGATTCTGATCCGATGCCAAATTTGCTACTGAAAATAATGGTGCTACTTCAAACTGGTTTGGAGCCACTTCGTTATGTCTTGTTTTTGACGGAATCCCTAATTTCCAAAGTTCAATGTCAACATCACTCATAAAGTTTATTACTTTTTCCTTGATTTTTCCATAATAGTGATCGCTTAATTCCTGCCCTTTAGGTGAAGAAGCTCCGAATAACGTTCTTCCTGTAAGCAATAAATCGTCTCTTGCTTCAAACATATCTTTTTTTACAAGAAAATATTCCTGCTCTACTCCCAAAGTGTTGAATACATGATTAGCTGTAGTATTTCCCAAAGCACGCAAAACTCTTAATGCTTGTTGACTTATATATTTCATTGTTCTTAATAAAGGCACTTTTTTGTCCAACGCTTCACCAGTAAATGAAATAAAGGCTGTAGGGATATACAATGTAACTCCATTTTTATTTTCTCTTATAAATGGGTATGAACTTGTATCCCAAATTGTATAACCCCTTGCTTCAAAAGTGCTACGAAGCCCTCCATTTGGAAATGAAGATGCATCAGATTCACCTTTTATCAAATTGCTTCCAGAAAATTTATAAATAACTTCTTCATTTTCAACAGGTTCCAAAAACGAATCATGCTTTTCAGCTGTCAAGTCATTCAATGGCTGAAACCAGTGACAGTAGTGAGTAGCCCCTCTTTTAGTCGCCCAGTCCTTAATAGCGTTTGCAATAACTTCAGCAGTTTCTTTCGACAATTCAGTTTCCCCAAGTTGCGACGCCTTAAACTCTTTAAAAACAGCCTTGGAAACCCTTTTTTTTAAATTACTGTCCCTAAAGACATTTTCTCCAAAGCTTTTCATAGCGTTTTCCATAAATTTTAACCTCTTTTCCGTATCAATTTATTATGGAACAGTGCTTTCCCACTCTCCATTTTTCTAACTATATTTTATTATACAATGTGGGAAAATATAAGTCAAACAAAAAATTTTTTCATTTATTATTTCTCTAATGCATAAAAAAAGATGATAAATAATCAGTTGTTTAGGCTGTTTAATATCATCTTTTTACTTTTATTTTTTATTATTTTTTTGAATAAATTTACAAAATATATAAAAATATCCTGGCAATATTAGTGTTAACAAAATAAACATTATTATTGTTTCATTAGAGAAAAATTGAGGAGTGCATAAAATTTTATTATCAAATACTGATCCAATACATAAGATAATTTCTACCATTACTCTCATCTGAAAGTTTCTTAATATTAAAAATCCAAAAATAACAAAAATAATATTCGAAATTTGTTTATAAGTTGTTCTCAAAATATAAGCAATTAAAAGAAAAAAGAACATTATCAATTCAGCCTTTAATGGAAATACATAGAAATTAGCAATAAAACTTAGTATTAATAATTTAATTCCTAATTTTTTTCTATATAGCTTTTCATCATTTTTCTTTAAAAACTTGATTAGTAAAGGAAATCCAACAAAAAAATACCACCATAAACTATTTTTTAATATATAAAGTATAATCTTTCTTGCAGTAAGCATTTTTGTTAGGTATACAATTATTGCTATTATAAATATTATTAACAGTAACAACAGGAAAAAAATCCCGTGTATTTTTTTATCTTTGGTTATATTTAAAATTTTATTATTTATTTCTTCTTTTGAAATAAAACACAAACTAATACAACCGACTATAAAAACAATAATCATAATCACTATCTCTCTATTATTTAATTCCATTTTTATCTCCCCTTTTATTATTCAATTTTTAATATTATAATATCTATAAAGCGTTTTGTCAAATCAGAGCAAAAATAAAAAATATTTAATTTTTTAATGACAACATTATCAATTCAGCCATTTTTAAGTACATAGTTATCAAAAAAATCGTTACTGTGTAATAGTAGGAAATTATGGAAAACGAGGAATTGCTGAACTTGATGAAAAACTAAAAAACTTTAGAGAAATATATAAATCTGTAAATTAATAAAAAACATAAAAGGGCTATCCGTATTGAGATAGCCCTCTGTTTTATTAATTATTTAGGTGACACTAAAATCTTAACTTGGCTTTTTTCTTTTACAAGTGCATCAAATCCTTCATTCACAATGTCTTCCAATTTAATTCTTTTTGTTACTAATAAATCTTTTGAGAAATATCCTTGTTTCATTAATTCCAATGTTTTAGGGAATACATCACGGTATGCGATAACTCCTTTTATTGTTCTTTCTTGAATTACCACTTCGTTAGGTTGAATAGGCGCTTCTGTTTCCCAGATACTTACAACCATCAATTCTCCATCTTTTTCAGCAGCTTCCAAAGATTGTTGCAATACAGCAGGAACTCCTGTCACTTCATAAGAAACATTTACTCCGCCATTTGTTTTTTCTCTTATAAATTCAACTGCATTCACCTTTGCAGGATCTACAATTATTGCTCCTAATTTTTTAGCGATTTCCTGTCTTTCAGGTGAAACTTCCACAGCATAAATTTCTGTTGCTCCAGATGCTCTCAACGCATCAATTATAAGAAGTCCAATTGGTCCGCAACCAAATACTGCCGCTGTATCTCCTGTATTAAATCTACTTTGTCTAACTGCATAAACTGCTACTGCTGCAGGTTCTGTCAATGCTCCCTGTTCATAATCAATTTCATCTGGTAATTTATGAGCCTGATCCTCATTTACAACTACAAATTCAGAGAATCCCCCTCCTCCACCAGCAAGTCCGATAAAGTTCAAGTTAGGATCCAAATTATATTTCCCAATTAATCCATTTTTTGCTAAAATTGGCTCAACTGTAACTCTGTCTCCTACTTTAAATTTTGTAATTCCACTTCCTATTTCCACAACTTCTCCACAAAATTCGTGTCCCATTGTGATTGGGGCTTTTTCATTTGTATATGGATGTGGAGCATTTGCTGGAATAAATATTGGTCCTCCTAAATATTCATGTAAATCACTACCACATATTCCTGAATATTTTACTGCTATTTTAATTTGATTTTCTCTTGTAATTTCCGGTACTTCAACTTCTTCCACTCTTACATCTTTTCTATTGTGCCATCTTGCAGCTTTCATTGTTGCCATTTTGATTTCCTCCTATTTTTCCTATTTTATTTCTTACCTTAATAGTATACCCTACTTTTTCTTAAAATCAATATCCCTTATAATTTTAAAAAAATAAAAATTACAAATCTCTATTTAATAAATGCTTTTTAATACTAATTCTCTTTTAAAAATAGGAATAAATTTTTGTAATGGGATTGTTAAATAGCTAACAGCTTTTTCCCTCTTTTTTATTTTCGTAGGATTGCTCATTGCCGCAAATCCTTATCTTGCAGTAAAGGTTTATTCTAATAATCAAAATATTTGGCAAGATTGCTACGCAATAACCTATGGCTAGATTTATATTCTTTACTAAAAAAGTTTTTAATAAATTCGTTATTTAAATAAGATTTAATATTACTTCAAAATATAAATAACAAAAAAAGGATTATCAATCACTTATGATAACCCAAAATAATTATTTTAAATTTTTATTCTTCAAAAAATTCACCAATTTTTCTATATTTATCATATCTTCTTTTAAGCAATTCCCTTAATGAGAATTTGTCTATACGCTTAAATTCCTTAACAACCATTTCTTTCATATTCTGAGCTGTTTCTTCAAAGTTTCTATGTGCTCCGCCTAAAGGCTCTTTTATGATTTCATCTATTACTCCGAGACTTTTTAGGCTGATAGCATCCATTCTTAGACTTTTTGCAGCTTCTGCAGCCTTTGTTGAATCATTAAAAAGAATTGAGGCACATCCCTCTGGGGAAATAACAGAATATACACTATTTTCAAACATTAAAATTGAGTCTGCTACACCAATTCCTAATGCTCCTCCACTTCCACCTTCTCCAATAACAACAGATACAATTGGTACGCGAAATCCAAACATTTCTGCCAAATTTTTAGCAATAGCCTCTCCTTGCCCTTTTTCTTCGGCTTCTATTCCAGGATATGCTCCAGCGGTGTCGATTAATGTCAGAATAGGCAATTTAAAACGTTCTGCCATTCTCATTAGCCTTAATGCCTTTCTATACCCTTCAGGACTCGCCATACCAAAATTTCTAAAAATATTTGATTCAATGTCTCTTCCTTTTTGCTGACCTATTATCATTATTTTATAACCATCAATTGTTGCAAGCCCTCCTACAATGGCATTATCGTCCTTTGAAAGCCTGTCACCATGAAGTTCTACAAAATCCTGTGTCAACTCATTTATATAATCTAAAGTATATGGTCTTTGAGGATTTCTTGAAATTTGAATTCTGTTCCAGGCATCCATCTCATTTTCCTCGAAATCCTTGTATTTATCTTCCAGGTTTTTTTCAAGTTCTATTATTTGAGCAGAAAAATCGATGTTTCGTTCAGTTGAAAATCTTTTTAACTCGGCTATATTGTCTTCCAATTCCTTAATTTCATCTTTTATACTCATATTTCTATCCTTTCATTTGAAAAATTTACACCAATTTTTCCAATACTCTATAAATCGTTGTTTTTAAATCTTTTCGTTCTGAAATTATGTCAATCATACCGTGTTCCAGCAAAAATTCTGCCCTTTGAAATCCTTTTGGCAATTTCTGATTTACAGTCTGCTCAATTACTCTAGGTCCTGCAAAAGCAATAAAAGCATTTGGCTCTGTTATAATAACATCTCCTAGCATTGCAAAAGAAGCCGTTACTCCACCTGTGGTCGGATCAACTGGTACAGAAATAAACGGAATTCCTGCTTCATTCAATCTTTTTACTGCTCCTGAAGTCTTTGCCATTTGCATAAGTGACAAGATTCCTTCCTGCATTCTTGCACCACCAGAACTTGAAACTATTACAACTGGTATTTTCTTTTTAAGCCCTCGTTCCAATGCTCTTGTAATCTTTTCTCCAACAACTGAACCCATGCTTCCACCCATAAAACTAAATTCCATTGCTGCAATACTGACTTCTATTCCATTGATACTTCCAACTCCACTAATGACACCATCCAGCATACGGCTTTTTTCCCGTGAAACTTCCAATTTTTCCTCATATCCAGGAAAGTTCAGCATATCTTTTGAATTAAGAGTCATATCTTCTTCAATGAAAGTCCCTTCGTCAATCAGCAGCTCTATTCTTTCAAATGCTGTAAGCCTAAAATAGTTACCACATTTTGGACATACATTTAAATTATTTTTCAAATCCTCATTATAAATAATCTCATTGCATTGGTTACATTTTTTCCACTTATTATCATCTACAATATCAACTGTCAATTTTGATTTGGATGTAAGTGTTACATATTTATTTTTTGATTTTCTATTCGAAAATAAACCCATCTTATTCACCTCTCAAGAATTTTATATTTTTAAATTAAAATAACAGGTGTTACAATACCCTATATGATACTACACTTATATTAGAATCTTCTTTGATAAAAATCTTTTTTTAAAAAAATGCTTTATTTAGAATGGAAAATTTATAGCTATCAAAAGAAAGTGAATAACAACAAAGAAAAAATCTGCTACTTCCATCTTCTATCCCGTATTTCTTATCTCCTACTATAAAAAGACCTTCATGAGCAAGCTGAGCTCTTATCTGATGTTTTCTGCCAGTAATCAGTTCAACATCTAAAAGTAAAATATTTTTATTATTTTTTCCAAGTAATTTTAATATATTTTCTGAATTTTGCAATTTATCAAGATTTATATGTTCAAAATGAGTAATGCCTTTTTTAGATTCACGTAAAATAGGATTTTCTGAAACAATAACTTTATTTTCGGTTGTTGTTAAGTAGTTTTCAATCTTAAAATTTTTTTTTGCAAATTTATTACATCCAATAGAATTTTTACTATGAACAATCGTAAAATACTTCTTATGAACCTCATTATTTCTGATTTTTTGAGAAATATACCTAAGAAACTTTAAGGTTTTACAGCCAATAACAAGTCCTGATGTTTCAAAATCTAATCTATTTGCAAAATTAATATTCTCATTTTTATAAATATTCTTAAAAATTTCAGCAAGTCCGTACTTATGCCCAGTTCCTTTGTGCATTGGAACCTTTGCACTCTTATTAACAATAAAAAAATCATCATTTTCAAAAATAATCATATTCTTATATTTTTGCAATTCGTTTTCTGAAATCTTCAAATTTCTTACTTTGCCTGAATTTTCAATTCCTGTTATTTTTTCAGTATTTCCTGTAGACAAATTTCTTATTGTAATTTTATCATTTAACAAGAGACGATAGTTCTCCTTTGACTTTTTTCCATTGATTTTAACATCTCCAGCTCTTATCGCCCCAAAAATTCTGCTAAGCGGCTCATCCTTAAAATTTTTTCTTAAATATCGGTCCAGCCGCATTCCTTCCATCTCAGAATTTACAACAACATCCTTTTTTTCCAAGATTTTCCCCATTTCTTAATTATTATGAATTTTTATGCTTTCAACTATTCCTATTATTATAAACGAAGCTAAGAATGAACTTCCACCATAACTCATAAACAACAACGGTTTACCTGTAACTGGAACGAGTCCGATTGTCATTCCCACATTTACAATTACATGCATAAATATTACTCCTGCCATGCCGTATAATATGAGGCGGCCAAAGTCATCCTGAATAATTCGTGCTATCCGCATAATTTCATAAATCAGCATAAAATAAAGGAATAGCACTAATGAAGATCCTACAAAGCCTAATTCTTCAGACAATACTGAAAAAATAAAATCTGTCTGCGCTTCAGGCAAAAATTCCAATCTGCTCTGACTGCCTTGCAGTACTCCTTTTCCCATTACTCCTCCTGCTCCAACAGAAATCTTTGATTGAATCACATGCCATCCGCTTCCTTTTCTATCTTTTTCAGGATGTAAAAATGTCTCTACACGATCTCTTTGATAATCATCCAAAACAAATTTATAAATTGGATAAACTGACAGCACTACTACAATCCCTATTATCCAAATTGGCTTCATATCTGCACCATATAGAAAAATCATAAACAAAAATGCAGAAATAGTTATCAATGTTGTTCCTAAATCAGGCTGTATCAAAATTAATAAAATAAGTGGCAATACTGGAAGCAGTGAACCCACAATATCTTTTAAATTATTAATCCCCTCTCTGTATCTAGTTACAATCCAGTATGCTATGATTAAAATAATTCCCACTTTTACAAATTCTGATGGTTGCAGCTGAAATGGCCCCAATGCAATCCAACGTTGCGCTCCAAGCGTTTTTTTCCCTGCAAATCGAACTAATAGCAATAAAATTGCTCCTATTCCGTAAATATGCCAAATATACAGCTTTAGAATTTTATAATCGATTGAGGCTATAATAAACACCAGTATTGTCCCTATTCCAATCCACAAAATATTTTTAGCAACCATTCCATTTTGTCTTGTTGCACTATATACAAATACCGTACTAATTGTTGTAAGAGCATAAACGATTAATAAAATCATTTTATCCATCCGAAAAATACTATTTTTTATTCGGTCAATTAATCTTTGATTTTGAAACATTTTTTTCTCCTAACTCTTATTTTTAGTAATAATTATTTATTTAAATCTAATATTGACTAAATTCTAAAAAATTCTGATATATTCTTAATTCTTTATTTACCAATATTTCCCAAAATCGTAATATTCTCTGTTAAATATTTAGTTCTTGCAAAATTATTTACATCCTCAAGTTTTACTGCATTGACTTCATTTTTCATCTTTTCAGAATCTAGAATTTCATTTTTTCTAATATAATAATTTCCCAAAATTCCCATTCTCGAACGTGGATTTTCCATTGCAAAAGCAATTCTGCTCATATATTTATTTTTTGCCTTCTGAAGTTCATCCTCTGTTACTCCATTTTCACGTAACTTTTTAAATTCTGAAAGCGTTATTTCTATTGCCTTTTCATAATTTTCCAGATTCGTTCCAATATATGTTGATGTCAAGCCTCCTGATAAATAATATTGATTATATGTGTAAACAGAATAGGCAAGTCCATTTTTCTCACGGATTTCCTGAAAAAGTCTGGAACTCATTGAACCACCAATTATATTTGCTAAAATATCTGTATATATTTTATTTTTGCTGTTGTAGTCTTCATTTTGATGAGAAATACAAATATTAACCTGGTTTATGTCCTTTGTGACTATTTTCTTTCCAGCATTAAATGAAAAATCTATTTTATCACGTCTATCAATCTTTTTATCTCCTAATTTTGAAAAATATTGATCAATTTTCTGAACAATCTCATTTTTATCAAAATTTCCAGAAACTACAACCAAAATATTGTCTTTTGTGTATCTTTCCTTATAATATTTTCTGATTTCATCTGCAGTAAAGCCTTTTACACTAGCTTCTGTTCCAATAATAGGCTTTCCATACTGCCCATTTATACTGTCTGCATAATTCATTTCAAATACCAGATCATCTGGCGAATCCTTATACATCTTAATTTCTTCCACGATTACATCTTTTTCTTTTTCCAGTTCCTTTTCATTAATCGTAGAATTTGTAACAATGTCAAACAAAATATCCACAGACTTTCCTAAAAACTGTGTTAAGGCATTTATATAAAAAACTGTTTCTTCTTTAGTCGTATGTGCATTCACGTTTGCCCCAAGATAGTCAATTTCTTCAGAAATTTCAAAATAATTTCTAGTAGGAGTCCCTTTAAATACCATATGTTCTAGCACATGTGAAATTCCTTCCTCCGTATCACTTTCATCTCGTGAACCAGTTTTTACAAATACTCCAACTGAGCAGGTAGAAATACTTTCAAGTCTATCAAAAATAACTTCTATTCCACTATTTGTCCTTATCTTCTCTATCATACCATTCCCTTCTTTTTCATTTTATTCTAATTAGTATTTATTTTATTTTTTGTCTATTTATATTAATTTTTTAATGCAAAGGTATTAAATACATACCTATTATTTCGTAATAACAGTTTTTACTATTTTTGTTATGTTTCTTCTTTTTTTTTGCAGGATTGCTCATTGCCGCAAATCCTTATCTTGCAGTAAAGGTTTATCCTGATAATTAAAATAAAACTTAAAAAATAAGTATTTCTAACATACTTTCATTTTATAGAGATAAAAATCCTCGTTAGTATTCAGAATCCCTAAATAACTTTATTCCAACTATTAAAAATATAATTAATGGAATAAAACAAGCTGCATAAATTGGAACTGCTCCAGATACTGCCATTGAACGTAAAATCGTGCTGACACCATAATAGGCGTAACCAATTATTACAGATAATCCTATATTTAAGGCTGCTCCTCCTCTTACATACCTACTTCCAAGTGAAAGTCCGATTAGGCACATAACGAATGAAGATAATGCAAAAGATATTCTATAATAAAATTCTATTCTCAAATTTAAGGAATCTGCTCCAACTCTTGTAAAATAAACTACCTTTTCACGTAATTCAGGCATTGTAAGATTTTTAGCCTTTACTGGACTTGCCAGAACATCTTCCATTTTTGCTATAAATTTAAATTTTTTCGTATCAGCAGGCTTCATTAAATTAGTTTTATTGTCATATTCCTTTAGGTCCTTAAAAGTCCATTCATTCGTCTTAGGATTAATTTTTCCAAACGGAGAAGTGTATATTTTACTTATTTCCTTGAATCCTTTTTCAAATTTCAATATTTCAATATGTTCCATAGTTCCAGTATTTTTATTTGCATATTCACTAAAAAGTACTGTTTTTTTGTCAATTTTTACAAAAATAAATTTTTTTTCCGCCTTGACTGGTTCCTTATTGTCTATTTTTAAAGATTTCAAATTTTCCTTTTTAGTGTTTGATTTTCCTAAAGTATCATAATTTAACCAAAATACTCCCATACTTACAAAAAATGAAAAAATCATTGGAAAAAGGGCTATTCTTGCAAAACTTATCCCACTTGTCTTCATTGCTGCAACTTCCAATTGTTTTGCCATTTTGCTTATACATAAAAGGCTTCCTAACAATACTCCAAGAGGAGCAGTATTTGTTATAATTTCAGGTATTCCGTATCTAAGATATTTTATAGCATCTCCACCTTTCATTTTTGCATCCATAAGCCATCCTGTCAGACTGATGCTCTCAGCCAGCAAAAATATCAGGAAAAACATCATCATTCCTAAAACAAAACTTTTTGCATAATTTAGAATTATATATTTATCTAATTTATTCATACTCCTCCTTTCATTAGTTTCCTTTATACTTCTTTATTGAAAAATATACACATAATATAAATAAAACAAAATTAGGAACCCACATTGCAATATTTGCAGGCACATTATTCTTTAGTACCATAATCTTTGCATAGCTTGCCATTCCTATATAACCAAATATAACGATTAAACTTATTCCAAAACTTATTCCTCTTCCACTTCGCCTATGCCCTACCGAAAGCAATACTCCCAGCCAGCATAAAAACGTACTTGCAAATGGTCCTATAAGTCTCTGGTAAATTTCTACCTCCGCCTTTAGTGCAGTTTCCTTTTCTTCAGGATTTTTTATATTCTGTCTATAAAACTCATTTAGTTCTTTTATGTTCATTTCCTTACGGCTTTTTTTAACTTCTTTCTTATTTTCCCTAAAAAAAGTAGTGATTGGTATTTCCTGCTCCTGATATTCAGCCGAAACTTGGCTATTTCCATCCTTATCAAAGGCATACCCCTTTACTTTCTTTAATCTTATTATTCCTGGATCAAATTTTGCATTTTCCGCAAGAAATATTATAGGATATGGATTGTCTCCACGTTTATTTATAATAAGGAAATTTTTAGCCGTAGCCTTTTCATTATTTACTTCATCAATATAAAACCCAAAACCCTTTTCCTCATTTGTCAAAAAAACTTTTTCTTCTGATAATGAATTCGGCTTTGAAGCCAGAACTTGCTTTGTCTGCGCATTTATATTCTTTAAGGCACGAGGATTTACATAGATTTCGAGCCCTAAACCGACTAATGTCAATATTATCCCAAAAATAAATGCTGGGCGAATTATTCTGAAAAGTCCTATTCCAGAACCTTCCATTGCAACAATTTCATTCGTTTCTGAAAGTCCTCCATAAACAAGCATAACCCCAAGAAATGCTCCCATAGGTATTGTCTGCACAAGAACTCCCGGTATAGCATAAAATAGATAGTCTATTATAGATATAAATGGCAAATCACTCGCAAACAGACGTTCCATAACTTCCATTATTACATTTAACATCATAATAAATGTAAATATGCTAATTCCAAATATTGACGGCAAAAAAAGTGAATTGTAAATATATCTGTCAATTATTTTCATTTTTATCAATTTTCCTTTTTTATTTTTCTTTGTATTTTTTTTGATTCTGTACCAAGTTATTTATTCAATATCTTTTATCTTTTCAAATTCATCTGGTTTTCGATTTTTATAATCATTTAAGACATCATCTACTACTTCCTTCTCTCTTTGGCTAACAACATATCTTTCCACATCATTTTTTATAAATTTTGGAAAAGAATCTGCAAATTTTAATGCATGCCTTGTCATAAACTGGACAGAAAGGCTTTTGTCCCTTATTCCACGTATTCTTTTACTTCCTATAGCCCCTGTAATTACTGCAATATACACAATAATTGCCACAAAGAATAATTTCATTATTCCAAATATCATTCCAGAAAATTTATCAAATCTTTTTATTTTTATACTTTTTAAAAATTTTCTATTAACTATAAGAACGGCAGAATAGATAATACATTGGATTAAAACTATAATAACAAAAATTTTTAACTGATTTTGAGGTTTAATTTTCTCTGAATTTAAAAAAAACTTGCAAATATAATTTGTTACAAAAATAATAAAAATATATTTAAACATGTTAAAAAATTCCAAAGAAAATCCTCTTCTATATCCAAGAAACATAAATATTATCAGTAAAACTATAAAGCCAATATCCAGTATCATTTTCCCTACCTCTATTTTTCCACATAAATTCTAGGTACCCTCTGACTTATTCCACATAAAATCTCATACGAAATAGTGTTACAAAAATCAGCAACCTCCACAACGCTTATATTTTCACCAAAAAATTCCACAACATCGCCTTTTTTAGCCTCATTTTTCAATTCTTCAGGAAGTAAAATTATAAGCTGGTCCATACAGACACGCCCTACAATTTCACATTTATATCCTTTATAAAAAACGTAGCCTTTATTTGACAAGTCACGCCTTACTCCGTCAGCATATCCAATAGAAACTGTAGCATAAGTCTTTCCAGCTTTTCCTTTATAAGTATTTCCATAACTTATAAAACTATCTTCCTTTAATGTCTTTATATAACTAATTTTTGCAAAAAGAGACATTACTGGCTTAAATCTATATGGAGCCGTTTCTTTATCTGTAACTCCCCCATAAAGTATGATTCCCACTCTTACAAAATCTTCTATGCTGTCCTGAAATTTCAAAGTTCCAAAACTGTTGTGCAGATGCCTGTATTTTATTGATGGTATCCCACTTGATATTTTTTCACACATTGCTTTAAATTTGCTTTCCTGCAATTTTGTATAGTCTTTGTTGCTATCAGATGATGAAAAATGCGAGAAAATTCCTATTGGATTAATATGACTGGAATTTTTAAGAATTTTATTCAGTTTCTCAGTCTCACTTTCCTGAAAGCCTACACGCCCCATTCCTGTATCTATCTTTATAAACACATCTGTAGTTTTCCCATTTTCTTTCCCTGTTTTTTCCAAATATTCTATTTCCTCAAAATCTGTCACCATAAAATAAATATTTTTATCAGCAATCAAATCCATATATTCATTTTCCACAGGTCCCAATATCAGCACCATAATATCATCATGAAGTTCTTTTATTTTAAGCGCTTCATCACTTGTTGCAACCGCAAAGTTCTTTATTCCCTTTTTTATCAAGGCGTCACAGATTTCAAGCATTCCATGCCCGTAAGCATATGCTTTTATAACTGCTATTATTTTATCCTTTGCTACAATTTTTTCAATTTCATCAACATTGCTATATAGATTATTTATATTTATTTCTGCCCAGCATCGCATTTTTCAATTCACCTTCTAAATTTATCATTTTATTTTTAATTATACCAGTACTTTATCTTTCTCATCATACCCATTTACTGTTTTACCAGAACTTTTTATAACGTCTTTAGTTTTTGGCTCATTTTTACCTTTTTTCATTATATAAACCAAAGGACTTGCTACAAATACTGATGAATACGTTCCAACAAGCATTCCAACAAATAGCGTCATACTAAATGTCTTTAATGTATCTCCACCTAAAATCAGAAGTACAATTACTGAAAATAAAGTTGTCAATGAAGTATAAATCGATCTTGTGAACACTTGATTTATTGATTTTTCAATAACTAAATCAAATGATTCCACCGTTTTATTTTTACCTTTTCTATTTTTCTGAATATTTTCACGAATTCTGTCAAATACGACAATCGTATCGTTAATAGAATATCCTAAAATTGTAAGAATTGCGGCTATAAACGGAGTATCAATCTCATATTTAAGTATCGCAATGACTCCAAAGGCAATAATAACATCATGAATAAGTGCTATAACTCCCGCCAGAGCATAAACAAACTCAAATCTTATAGTAACATAAATAATAATCAGGATGCTTCCTATTATTAAAGACTGAATTGCATTTGCAGTTAATTCCTTACCAATTACTGCTCCCACAGTTTCATTTTTTACAACTTCATATTTACCAGTTTTTTTACTTAACTCTGACATTATTTTTGTTTTTTGCGTATTATCAAGCTGCTCTGTTCTTATGATAACAGTATTGTCTGTATCTGAAAACTGAACTCTTTTGGCCTTTAATTTAGGAATTTCTCCAATTAAACTGTTTAATGTCTCATTTACTGCATTTTGATCAATTTTCTTATCATATTTTAACTGAATTAATTCTCCACCTTTAAAATCCACCCCAAGATTTAGCTTTATTACAAACAGCGAAATCAATGAAACTACAACCATTATAGTTGAAATACCTAAATAAAGCTTTCTACGTTGTATAACTTTTAAATTAATCTTCATTTAAAGCTCCTTTCCAGAACAGCTGTTCCCTTTTTATGTTAAATGTCTTTATAAACAGTTTTAAGAATACTTTTGAAACAAATACTCCTGTAATTACAGTAGCAACCACACCAAGTGCCAATGTTACTGCAAATCCTTTAATTGGTCCAGTTCCTAGGAAAAACAGGACAGCCGCCACAAGCATTGTAGTCAAATTTCCATCAATTATGGCAGGAAAGGCATTTTCATAACCTCTTTCAACTGCATCATGAAGCGATTCCCCAAGCCGTAATTCTTCCTTTATTCTCTCATAAGTAATTACATTTGAATCAACTGCCATTCCTAACGTTAATATAAATCCTGCAATTCCAGGAAGTGTCAACGCCGCACCGATTCCGCTAAGCAGTCCTAAAACTAGAACTCCATTTATTAAAAGTGCAATATCTGCAACAATTCCAGGTATTTTATAAATAGCAATCATAAATACTGAAATTACACCTAAGGCAATCAGCCCAGCTATTCCAGTCTGTCTTATCGAATCTACACCAAGCGTTGCTCCAACCGTTCTATTTTCAACAATTTTAATTTCCACAGGCAGTGCCCCTGATTTTAACAGATTTGCAAGATTGTTTGCTTCTTCCATTGAGAATCTTCCAGTTATAATTCCACTTCCACCGTTAATTTCACTGTTAATTGTAGGTGCTGACTGTTCCTTGTTATCAAGCATTATTGCCAGCTGTTTTCCAATATTTTCCCTTGTGATCTTAGCAAAAGTGTTTGCTCCTTGTGAATTTAATTCAAAACTTACAGAAGGCATCCCAACCTGATCTTTAGAAACTCCCGCTGTTTTTAATGCAGAACCTTCTAATAAAACAGGCCCGTAAGAACCATCCTTATTTTTTATTCTAAACTCAAGTTTTGCTGTCGTACCAATCAATTCAATAGCCTTTTGAGGATCTTTTATCCCTGCAAGCTCCACTATCAATTTATCATTTCCACTAAGCTGAATAACAGGCTCAGCAACTCCAATACTATTTACCCGTCTTTCAATAATATTTTTAACCTTACTCATTGTATCAGGCTCAATTTTCCCCTGTGCCTGTAATACAACCGATGTTCCACCACGTAAATCAAGTCCCAGTTTTACTTTATTAAAGTACAAAATAAGAGCTGGAACAAAAATTACCAAAAGTAACCAAACATAATGTGATTTTTTATTCTGCATTTTTTTATCCTTTCTTTTTTTATTTAAATATCTATTCTTATAAATATGTTTAATATATTTTAAAATAAATATATTTTTATTACTTTTTAAGTTTTATTTATTTTTAAGTTTTATTTATTTTTAAGTTTTATTTATTTTTAAGTTTATTTAAGCAAGGACATCAAACGCCATGTCCTTGCATCCCGGCTTTACGCAAAACTTTCTTATAAAAGAAAAATAGAACTCGCTTTTCAATTTCAATTATTTTTAATATAAATAATTAAATATATTTCAAAATTTATTCCAAAAGCTCAAACAGCTATTTTTCTTTTAACGAAATTTTGCTTATTTTAAAATACATCAGCGCTTATAATAAAATTTAATTGTTATTCTAATTAAAAATTTTATATTTAGACTTTTTAAGGCAATGTGTCAAGATATTTCTGCAAAATTATTGACGCTGCAACCATATCTACTACTTTTCTACGTTCTTTTCCATTCTTTTTGGAATAGTTTTTTAGATAATGCTCAGCCTCTGTTGTTGTGTAACGCTCATCCACAAAGATAATCTGAATATTTGGAATACTCTTTTTCAATTCTTCCACAAATTCCTCCACTTTTTCCACCTGACGTTTTTTTGTGCCATCAAGGCTCTTTGGCATGCCCACTACAACTTTTTTTGTGCCTTCATCATCTAGTATTTCCTTTATTCTTTCAACAGGATTTGTCTTTGTTCTGTCAATTACTTCGAGAGCAGTTGCAAGAATTCCCAAAGGGTCGCATTTTGCAACTCCAATTCTGACATCTCCCACATCTAATCCAACAAATTTCTTCATTTTTTATTTCTCACTTCTTAAACAATTTACCATTTTATAGACTTAATAAAATTATTTTTTAGATTATCTTGAAAGGGGGAGATTACTCCCTTACTTAATAACATCTGCTTTAGTAAAAACCTAAACCTGTATATCTAAAAGTAAATTTATTATAATTTTTCAGTTACAAATTCAAATGCTTTTTCAACAGCTTCTTTTACAACACTTCCATCTTTTCCACCAGCCTGTGCAAAATCAGGACGTCCTCCACCGTTTCCACCAGCGACTTGTGCTGCAACTTTTACTATTTCTCCAGCTTTTACTTTTGAAATCAAGTCTTTTGTAACTCCAACTACAAAAACTGCCTTTCCATTGTTATTTGTTCCCAAAATGATGATTCCAGACTGCATTTTTTCTTTTCCTCTGTCTACAATCTCTTTCAGTTCATCAACATTTTTATCTTCAAATGAAGATTTTAGCACTTTCACACCATTTACTGCTTCAACATTTTCAAGCATTTCATTAATTTCGTATTTTACCAGTTTTGTCTGCATTTCCTCATGTACTTTTACTGCAGCTTTCATATCTCCAATATATTTTTCGATAATATCGACAACATTTTTCTCGTCTGTTCTAAAAATATCAGATATTTCCTTTATTTTGTCTTCAAGCTTGTTTACATAACTCAAACTTTTATATCCAGTTGTAGCTGTAATTCTACGTGTTCCTGAAGCAATTCCATTTTCAGACTCGATATTGAACAATCCGATTTCTCCAGTTGATTTAACGTGTGTTCCTCCACAAAGCTCGATAGAATACCCGTCAATTTCAACAACACGGACTATATCTCCATATTTATCCGAGAAAAGTGCCATCGCCCCTCTTGCTTTTGCATCTTCAATATTTTCATAATTTATTTTTACTTGTAAATTTGATAAAATAATGTCATTTACACCTTTTTCAATTTTTTCAATCATTTCTGGACTGATTGCTTCGTAATGTGAAAAGTCAAATCTTAATTTTTCATCATCCACAAGCGATCCAGACTGCTCTACATGTGTTCCTAGATTTTCTCTTAAAACTTTGTGTAAAATATGTGTAGCTGTATGATTTCTCTGAATATCTTTTCTACGGTTTACATCAATTTGCATTTTCACTTCTACGCCTACCGCTGGAGCAATTCCCCTTGTGATTTCAACCTGATGAATAAAGACATCGTGTTTTTTAACCACATTTACAACTTTTCCTTCAAATTCTCCAGAAGTGATAATTCCTGTATCAGCAACTTGCCCTCCAGATTCAGCATAAAATGGCGTTTTGTCAAATATCATCTCATATCCTGAAATTCCTTCACTTTTGGCAATATGTAAAAGCGTGCTTTTTTCCTCAAAATTTTGTAAATATCCAGTAAATTCTGTTTTCCCATGTTTTTCAAAAAATTCATCTATAAATTCATCTTTTATCATATCAGAAATTGTTGTTCTGCTGTCCTTCGAACGCTGTACCTGCTCTGCCAGCTTTTTCTCAAATTCTTCTTCCGATGCTTCAAATCCTTGATTTTCCAAAATTAGTTTTGTAAGTTCAAACGGGAATCCAAAAGTATCATATAACTTAAAAGTCAGTTCAGCTGGCAATTCCTTCTGATTTGCTGCTTTTAATTTCTGAATTTCTTCTTCCAGCATTTCAGTTCCATTTTTCAAAGTTGTTGCAAATCTTTCTTCTTCCAGTCTTATAACTTTTTCAATATATTCCTGCTTTTCCGCTAATTCTGGGTATGCTTCATTCATTGTTTCAAGAACGTAAGGCACTAATTTATAAAGAAATATATCTTCTTTTTCAAAAACTTTCTGTTTTGCATAACTTCCAGCTCCAAAAGCACGTCTTATAATTTTTCTTAAAATATATCCACGTCCTTCATTTGATGGCAACACTCCATCTCCAATCAAAAATACTGAGGCTCTAACGTGATCAGCAATAATTTTTACTGCTTCCTCACTTTCATTTCCTTGAATTTCAAGTATAGATTTTATCCCTTTTATAATATTTGTAAATAAATCCGTATCAAAGTTGTTATCCTTGTTTTGTACAACTGAAGCAATTCTCTCAAGCCCTGCCCCTGTGTCAATATTCTTTTCTGGAAGCGGCACAAGTGAACCGTCTTCAAGTCTGTTCCATTCAGTAAATACCAGATTCCAGATTTCTAAAAATCTATCTCCATCATCTCCTGGCTTTCTGTTAGCTTCTTCGTTATTTTTTCCCATATTCTGAGTATCGTAATAAATCTCGCTGCAAGGCCCACAAGATCCCACAGGTCCTGCTGCCCACCAGTTATCCTCTTCTCCAAGCCTAACAATTCTCTCTGCTGGCACTCCAATTTCCTTGTTCCAGATTTCATAAGCCTCATCATCTGTTTTATACACAGACACCCAAAGTCTGTCCTCTTCCAGTTTCAATACTTTCGTTATATATTCCCAAGACCACTCAATAGCTTCCTTTTTAAAATAATCTCCAAACGAGAAATTTCCTAACATTTCAAAAAATGTATGATGTCTAGGCGTTCTTCCTACATTTTCTAAGTCATTAGTTCTAATACATTTTTGATAAGTAGTGATTCTTTTAAATGGTGCCTCCTTTTCTCCTAAAAAGAACGGCTTAAACGGTACCATCCCTGCTACAGTCAGCAATAAACTCTTATCGTCTGGTATAAGCGATGCACTTTCAAAATGCTTATGCTCTTTTGATTTAAAAAAATCTACAAAACTTTTTCTTATTTCATTTCCTGTCATTTTTTTTCCTTTCTTTAATTACAATTCAAAACTTTTATTAGTTCTTATTATTTCTCATTATTTTAATTCAAAATTATTAAAAACTTCCTTAAATTCTTCTAAAATAATATAAAAATTTGTACAATTAAAACTATTATTTATTTTTTCTTCCAATCTTTTATATTTTTCATGTATCTTTTTAGATTGTTTTATAGCCCTTTCTGTATCTTCATACGAAAATTTTATTCCTTCGCCTTTTTCGTATTTTTTATTTAGTTTTTTAGTAAGAATTCTTTCGTAATTTTTTTGACTACATTCTCCTATTTTTATATTTTCATAATGATATAAAAGCCAAATTTCAAAAGAATGATTAGAAAAAACTAATTTATAATTATTTTTTTTACATTTTTTATCAATTATATCTAAATCATTTTTATCCTTATCTAAAACACACCAAATTTCAGGATCTTTTTTATCTTTTCTTTTTCTTTTCTCTTTATTTATTTCTCTTTCTATATTTTTCCAACTTCCATCCCCACAAGGAATAAATTTGAACTCAATATCTACTGCTTTATCTTTTAGATTATTATAATATTCTTTTATATATTTATCTTCACTACAATTTTTTGATCCTTCTAAAAAAAATAAATATGTCTTTTTTGTTACTATTCGATTTTGGTTATTTATTCCTTTTTTTCTAGCCATACATCAATCCCAAAATCCTTTAATTTAGGTATTCCACCAAAATTCCCATTTAAATAATCTCTTAATAAATACTTATCTTTTTTATAGTTTTTTATATCTGACAGTGAATAGAGTTCCGTTCCTTTTAATACATTATTATTTTCTAAAAACCATATTTGATCTTTTCTTAACAAGTTAAAATCTAACAGCATTAAATTATGTGTAGTAAATATAAGCTGTGCATTTTGGATATTTTCAATTGAATTGAACATTTTTATTATTTTTTTTATTAAATTATAGTGTAACGTTTTATCTAATTCATCTATTATTACTACTCCACCCTTATTTAACACATAATATATTGGCAAAAACATTAACAACAATCTTTTGGTCCCTTCTGATTGTTCAGAATACGTTAATTTATATTTTTTATTTTTAGAATCTTTATATATAAAATCAATATGATACCTATATTTTTCTATTTCTGATAATATTGTTTCTTTTTTTTCATCATCTAACTTCCTAAAACTTTCATATTCTTTTAATCTTTCTATAAAAAATTCATCTTTTTCTCTATGTACTTCTATATCTGTAACATTAATTCCAAATGTATTCAAAAATTTTAAAACTACTTTTTTACTTTTTGTTTTCGTATAGATAAACTTTCCAATATTGTAATTTCGATTGTCTATTATTAAATCTTCTAAATAATTTATATACTTCTCTATTTCTTTCGGCACTTTCCATTCCTTAATCCTAGATAATATACTGTCTGAATCATTTAAAGTTTCATTTAAGAATTCAATAGTTTTTATATGGTTTGAAAATACATTTTTATTATATTCTTTAATTTTATTATTTTGTCTTATAAAGATAAAATTTCTTATATTATCTTCAATACTTAGTTCTTCTTTTATTATTTTTTGTTCTTTGAAATTTAATTCCAAAAAATATTCATAAATTTTACCATCTATTATATTTTTCATCTTTAATATTGAATTTTTATTTTCTGACTCAAATCTAAAACTTTCTTCTCTAAATTTATTTTTCCCTTGAACTAATAAAAAATATCTAAATATTTTTAAAGATGTAATAAAATTAGATTTCCCACTAGCATTTGCTCCAAATAATGCAGCTGTTTTTAATATATTTATAGTCTTGTTACTGTTTAATTTTATTTCCGAACTATTTCCTATTTCTGTCTCGTCATCAACTTCCATTGAAAAAACTGTATTATCTTTAAAAGACTTCACATTTTCTATTTCTATATCTACTATCATCTTATCCCTCTCTTTTAATCTAACTTGAAGTTATCCCCTAGATACACTCTTCTCGCTGTTTCGTCATTTGCAATCTGCTGTCCTGTTCCTGCAATCAGAATTGTACCTTCTGCCATTATGTAGGCTCTTTCCGTAATTCTCAATGTTTCACGCACATTATGATCGGTAATCAGTATTCCAAGCCCACGTTCCTTTAACTGCATTATTATATTCTGAATATCCTCAACTGCAATCGGATCTACTCCCGCAAAAGGCTCATCAAGCAGTATAAAGTCTGGATTTGTAGAAATAGTTCTAGCAATCTCCACACGTCTACGTTCCCCTCCGGAAAGTGCATATCCCAAGCTTTTTGCTACATGAGACAATTTAAATTCTTCAATAAGATTTTCCATTGTGGCAATTCTTTCTTTTTTGTTGACTCCTCGCATTTCAAGAACTGATACAATATTTTCCTCCACAGTCAAGTTCCTAAAGACAGATGCCTCCTGTGGCAAATAACCAAGCCCAAGCCTAGCTCTCTTATACATCGGCAAATTTGTAATTTCTTCCCCGTTATACATTACTCTGCCATGATTAGGCCTTACAATCCCCGTAATCATATAAAAGGTAGTCGTCTTTCCTGCTCCATTAGGCCCAAGAAGTCCTACAACTTCACCCTTTTCCATCGACAGGCTCACACTTTTTACAACTTCCCTGTTTTTATATATCTTTTTCAAGCTATCGGCTTCTATACTAATTTTTCTAGCCATATCTTCTCCTAATTTTATATTTTAATAAATATCTATTTATATATTCCAATAACTTTAAATTATTAAAATTATTATTACTTCGCTATATTATAAATCATTTTTGCTTTTTTTTCTACTTTTTTTTAAAATTGATAGTGTAAAAATTAATATAGCTTATTAAATTAATAATTATTTTTATCAGTTTCGCTTATATTATATTTTCTTTTTCTCAGAATCCAACTAATCTAACCAGTATAATACTAAACCCCATTTAAATAACGAAATTATTACAAACTTTTTTAATAAAGGATATAAACCTAATAATTTCAAATAATTAAAATATCATTTTCTTCAAATAAAGCCTAGTATAAATAATTACAATATTTAATCTGAACTTTAAAACTATTTTTATATTTAAATATCTTATTGAATTTCTAAAATTTTTTTAAATATTGGATTTAATATTAAGAATTATGATATAATAAAAAATATAATTATCAAAGGAGGGAAAAAGATGATTTTTTTAGATAAGGCTATTTTATACTTAACGCAAAATATTGAAAAACCACGTGAAATAATTGAAGAAGAACTTGAATTCGTAATAAAGCAAAGTATTTTGAACTATTTAGTGAATGAAAAAGGAATTGATATTAGTGAACTTTCTGATTTGAATGTGACACTTGTTATAGATTTTGAAGATGATTTGACTAGCAATCGGAAAAAAATGATTGTGGAAGAATATATGTTTGAAGTAAATCATAAAAATAATCCGCTAGTTCGTACTTTTAGACTTGGAACTAACAATGAGCATTATGTCCGAAGTGATTTAAAGGAACTGGAAAATGAAATTGATATGTTTGAAAACGGAATAGGAGTTTCAAAAAATAAAGGGGAATAATCCCCCTTTTTTATTGTACATATACTCCAAAATCTTTATTGTCCACTAGAATTTCAATATTCTTCTTTTTGTTTAACTCTGGATAAATTTCTGTCAAGAACCATTTTACAAGTTCTTCATCCCGCTCCACTTTTGTATCATTATTCACAAATATACTTAAGGCTATTTCATCAAAATACTCCTGAGCAAGTTCTATATCTCGTAAAATCATTTCTTTTGTCTGCCCTTTTATACAAATCATAAAAAGTCCCATCTTATATTCTTTTTTTATTTTTTCCAAAACTTTATCATTTGTAACAAAATTTTTGGTAAGTACTTTTGTTCTAAATTCATTATCAAAAGTTTCCATTCCAATAGCAAACCGCACTTCCTGCTCACTAAAATATTCCCTAATTTCATTAAGCCTGTTTATATACCCAAAATACGCTTCAAAATACAATATTTTTATATTTTTCTCACGACAAACTTCCTTAATTTTAGAAAGCGTAAAATCGTTCAGTTCAAAAACAGATCCAGAATTTATAACTTGCAAAGTTCCTGTTTCTCCAGTAATCTGATTAATCGCCTCCAAATTTATTCTGTTCATTTCCTCTTCATCATCTGTATTGTCCAAAATATAATTACAAAATGCACATTTTCCATATGCACAGCTAAATCCTTTTAAAAGTACTATTTCTCTAGGATTTTTTTCTTTTATTACACTATATCTTATCATTTTTTATTCCTTTTCATTAATCTTCACTTACTTTTCCGTTTTTTTTCCAAATTGTTGCAATATATACAAACGGTGTATCCAATAATGCGATTACTACTTTTAGGAAATAAGTTGAAAATATAATTACAATTATATCACTTAATGGATAATCCCCTAAAAATGCCATAAATGAGAAAACTATATTATCAAGTATTTGGCTCAACATTGTACTTGCATTATTTCTAATCCAAATATCTTCAAAACTTGGACGTAATTTTCTGATTGCCTGATAAGACCATATATCAAATGCTTGTGAAACTGCAAATCCAGTTACACTTGCTATTGCGAGTCTTGGCATAAATCCAAATATTTGACTTAGTGCACCTTGCATATTGTCAGACGGCGCTACCTGTATTTTTAAGACAATTTGCATAATAAAAGTTGTAAACAACATTGAGGCAAATCCTAATGAAACAACTTTTCTAGCATACTTTTTCCCTTCATTTTCAGAAAGAATATCTGATGCCAAATAAATCCCGCCGAATGCAATATTTCCCATCGTTGTATTCACACCAAACAAGGTCATCATCTTCCCAACCTGAATATTTGCAATAACTATTGAAAGCGGTACAATTGAAAGCAGTCCTGCCTTTCCCCAGAATCTATAAGCCAAGATAACTGCTGTAAAATTAAGCAGCAAGTATCCTAACCACATTAATTCATTTACTCCAAACTGAAAGTTCCTAAAAAATTCCAAAATTTTTCCTCCTTATAATTTTTATTTTTTATTTAATTAAATTTTCCCTATTTTTTTAGACAAATAAAAAACACACACTATCCTTTTGAATAATATGTGTTTCCAAAAGGTTTTTTTTAGAGATGGATTTTCCCAAACATCTGAATTAATTTTTTATTATTTAACTAACATAACTGTAGGAACACTAGGCACTCTAAATCCTTCTGGATGTCCAGGTGTCGAGTTTCCTAACCAATCGTAGATAAACTTGATCTGATCATCATAATGTCTTATACATTTATGAGATTCTGGATAAGTTCCAATTTTTTTAGCTGTTGCAGCCTTCCTTTGTTCTCTAGTGTTTTTTGGTTCAAACACCGATGGTATACTGTGCATATAACCTCCACCGCTAAATCTTACGGCATTTTTTGCATCTCCTACAACTGCCTTGTTATCTGAACCTGTGTACTGCATTACAGGTTTAGAATAAGCGATTAAAAAAGTTCCGTAAGGTGTAGCAAATGAGTTTCCAGCATCTTTTCCAGTTGTTACGAATGAAGAAGTTACTACATTCCAGTTATCTCCAGCTTTTTCTATAACCATTTCATTCTGACTGCCTCTGTCAACATAGATAAATCTTGTTATTTCTCCGTTAATTCCCGCATCTTTTAAATATTTTCTTGCAGCAGGCTTTAAATAATAAACGCCATTATCATAAGCATCTATTTTTACTTTTATGTATTTATCTGTCTCCTCTTCTATAACCATAATTGTTCTATCTGGAATGTTTATGTAGTCTTTAAAACTCTTATCAGTATATCCATATTCACTTTGATTTGGACGGTTTCCAAATTTATCTCTATTTCCTGACTTGCTTCCGCCAAGAGGTATATAGTTATCTAAAACGTATAATTTTTTATTTGATGAAACTGCATTTTTTATAAATTTATTTGTTTTATCAACTTTTTTCATCATATCGTTCCAGTCAAATTCACGTTTTTCAACAGCTGATTTTGGAATATACCCAAGCTGATTGTCAAAAAATACTTCATACCATTCATCTGATTTATTTCCAATATTAGTTTTAACAATTCCTGTTGTTCTGTATTTATGAGAATATGCTGCTGACTTTATGGCTTTAGCATTAGAATTTGGTTCTTTTCTTATGCTTGTCGCTGTTTTTACAAATACAAACTCATCCATTTCTCTTGGAGAATGCTTATCATATTGAAAATTAAATGTCAAATTTTTTGGTCTTTGACTATTAAATTCCTTAACATATGAATACTGCCCTCTCAATGAATTTGTATTTTTACGTTCTTCTACTGTCTCTTTTATTTCTTTTTCTTTAGGTTCATCTTCTTTTTTTTCAATTACAGAATTTTGAGCCTTTTCCATATTAGATTGTTTTAAAATTTCTTCTGGCTTATTATTTTCTACGGTTGGGCTGTTTTTCTGATTTCCTTTAGAATCCTCTGTATTTTTTTTTTGCGAAACAGGTTTTTTGTCTGTTTCGTTAGTTTTAGTCTCTTTTGCTGGTAATACTATTTCTTGTTTTTTCTCTGGTTTTGGAGTCTGTGTTTTTTGATTTTGTGCAGATGGAACTCCACCTTTTTTAGGATATTCTGCTATAAATCCTTTTATAAAAGTATCAAGTTTTGCTTCAAATTCAGATTTAGTTATTGTTTTTTCTACACTTTTTCCTTTTGTAAATTTAGCTTTTTCATTAAATACATATGGAGTAAATTTTAAATACACATTATTTCCTTCTACTGCGTAATCCACATCTATTTTATCCTTAATGCCATCTCCATCTAAGTCAGGTTCCAGCGAAATCTGCTTCCATTCTAATTTTTTTGTTTCTTTTGGTGCTGAAAAAGTATTAGTTGATATTACAGAAAGTATTATCAATGCCACTATTGAAAATTTTATTTTTTGTAAATATATTTTATTTATCATAAATTTATTTCTCCTTATTGTTTATTTTAAGGTTATCTTATAAAACTACTGCTATTACAGGCTCTTCAGGTATTGTATTATCTCTATCCTTGATTTTACTGTCTGCATTTATCCATCCAACAATAAATTCAATCTGATCATCAAAATGTCTTACACATTTATGAGAATCTTTATAAGTTCCTATTTTATGAGCTGCTCCTGTATTTAATGTTGAACCTCTAAAATTAAGTCCTACAGGAATTCCATGCATATAACCTCCACCACTGAACCTTACTGCATATCTAGCACTTCCTCCGATAGTCAAGTCTGATCTTCCAGGAAGAGTTTTATCCCCTTCTCTTGCGTGTCTTGTAAATGTCATATACGGTCTTGTGAAAGCTATTAAAAATGCTCCATGTGGTGTTTCATATGATCCCCATCCATCTTTTCCTGTTGTTACATAAGAATATGTTACCACTTCATATTTTTCAGTTTCAGGATTTCTTTGGAATAGTGCTTCAGTTTGGCTCTGTGGATCAATTGCAACAAATTTATTTACCTTACCTTTTATATTTTCTACTTGTTTATATGTTTCTTCTTTTTTCTCAATGAAGTAAGGTCCACCATAAAATGGTGTTTCTATTTTTAACATATTATTTTCTTCACCAATTATTCTAAAAATTGTCTGATCAGGAATATTAATAATTTCTCCTTCTTTTTTAGAATTTGTATAACCTATGATACTTTGATTATTTTTATTTCCAAATTTGTCCTTTTCACTAGGTTTATCACGTGATAAAGGCTTGTATTCAGTAATAATATACAATTTTTCATTATCTTTAGTTGTTGTATCAATGAATTTATTTACAATCTCGATTTTTTTAATCATTTTATCCCAGTAAAAACCTCTTGGTGAAACAGTATCTTCATTACCTGCTATAAATCCTCTGACAGTTGTTGGATTTTCTGCAACAGCCTTGCCATCCTTACCTTTGTTAGTTTTTCTGCTTACATTTGTACTGGCTCTTTTTGTAAATTCTGTAAAATACCATTTTGTTTGGCTATTTGCAGCATCTGATACCATATCAAATAATATTTCAGGTTTCTCACTAAAACTAAGATGTGCTACAGCATTCCCGTTTGGTGCTTCTAATAAACTTGACCCCTTTTTTATAAATAAAAAATTATTTGTATTTTCTGGTGCATGATTATTAAATTTTACTTTATCAAAAATTATATCGTTATTTCTATTATCCCCATAAATTTTAATGTATCTGGTTTCATTAGGCTGAATATTTTTAGAATATTCTGGATAATATTCTTTGACTTTGTCAAACATTTTTTGCATTGCCTGAAATTCTAATACATCAAACTTTTTATCAAATGCTATTTGATATGTTAGAATATCCTTTCCTCCTTGATTTGTGTAAATTGACACAACCGCTCCAATCAAGTTATCCACAGCATTGTAAGTTACGACAACTTTTTCATTTATGCCATCACTATTAAAGTCATAATCGAATACATCCTTTTCCTGCCCTTTTACTGTAATATTTTCAGAATATTCCTTTGGCATGTTTAGTGGCTCTGCACTCGCATTGAATCCTATAACTGTGTTAACCAATGCCAGTACTCCAATTTCCATTTTTTTCCATTTTTTCAATTTAAATTTTTCTTTTCCTGTTTCAATAATACTATCCAATTTTTTTGTCACAATTTCCCCTCCTACATTCATCCTTTTCAGAATATTTCCACTTGTCAATCCAAAAGTTACCCACTTTTTTCATTTTAATATCTCTCCATCCTTTTTTATTTTAAAGTAGAAAATTTTAATTTTCTCGTACATTATACCATAATATGCCTAAAAAAGTAAAACATAAAATCAAATTCTATTTAGAAAATTGTGGAAATTCTGCCTTTAACACTTCATAAAGTCTTTCCAGCATTTTCTCCAAATATTTTGTTGGCACAGCCAGATTTACCCTCTCAAATCCATCTCCTGTTTTCCCAAACGTATATCCCTCGCTAAAAAATATTTTTGCTTTTTTATTCATAAATTCTTTGAGTTCTGTATTTTTAAGCCCCAATGCTCGAAAATCTAGCCATTGTAAATAAGTTCCTTGTATTAGTGGTGCCTTCAAATCTACAAATCTTTCTTCAAAAAATTTATTTACCAATTTCTGATTTTTATCAATTAACAGTAAAAATTCATCTAACCATTCTTCTGACTCTGTATAAGCCAGTTCACATGCTTTATATGATAATGTTGAAAAAACATGCATCGACATTTTTTCCATTTCAGCCTTAAATTTTTTACGTAATTTCTCATTTTTGATAATTATATTTGAGATTCCTGCTCCAGCTAGATTAAAACTCTTTGTAGGGGCAGTACACGTTATTGTAATTTCAGCAAGTTCCTCTGATAAAGTCTGAAAAACCGTATGTTTATACCCACTCATCACAATATCAAAATGAATCTCATCAGAAATCACAGTCAAATCATTCTCAACCGCAATTTTCCCAATTTTTTCCAAATCTTCCCTGTTCCACACAATTCCAAGCGGATTATGAGGATTGCACAAAAGCAATATTTTATTATTTTTATCTTTTGCAAACTCTTCAAATTTTTCAAAATCAATAGAATACTTGGCTTCCCCATTCTCATTTTTACTCTCAACTAATCCACAATCCACCAATTTTCTCTTATTTGAAGTAATCGCGCTATAAAACGGATAATAAACAGGCGTAAACGTAATCACACCTTCATTTTCCTTCGCAAAAGCCTTAACCGCAACATATATAGCCGAAACCACTCCAGGAGTACACAAAATCCAGTCTTTTTCCACCTTAAAAGCGTGCCTTCTCTCCATCCAGCCTATAACAGCCTCATAATATTTCGGATAAGTCCCCGAATACCCCAAAACCGCTTCATCAATATACTTTTTCAGCCCTTCCGTTATCTTGGGAGCAATCTTTAACTCCATATCCGCCACAGAAAACGGAACAATATCGTCTTCCAGCTCTGGAAACACTTCATACATCTGCTCCCATTTGTACGAGCCTTGCCCTTTTCTGCTTAAGATTGTTTCAAAATCATATTTTTTTGACATTTTTTAAACCCTTCTTTGTTATTTATTTTCATATTTTTTTACTATATTTTTGAAATCAATATCATTCCATTGTTTTTTCCATTCTAAAAAATAATTAATATCTTTTGAATTTGGTTCAGGTGAACATTCTTCTATTTTTACCGCTGATGGCATAATAATTGAATCTCCTATTATCAATGCTTCACCGCTTCCTAATGTTGATAACAAATTTGTTATATTTCCTATATTATCAGGTAATAACTTTTCTACGTAACTTTGATCTTGAGGATTAGTTAATCTCATAGTAATAAAATTATTACATTGTGAAAATATAGTTTCTGAAATTTCTGAAGGTCTTTGACTGACAATTGCTAATGTAATCCCATACTTTCTTCCTTCTTTTGCTATTCTTTCTATAGCTATTCTAGATGAATTATACTTTGATGCTTTTATTTTTGGAACATATTTATGTGCTTCTTCATACACTAGTAATAGTGGAGTGCTATTTCCCAAATTTTCTTGCTTTAGATAATACCCAAACTCAAATAATAGCCTAGAAATCAAAGAAACTGTTATACTTAAAACTTCAAATGGAACGCCACTTAAATCAATTATAGTAATATTTTTAGAATTTTTTTTGTTGTATCCTATTAAATCTCTTAAAATTTCTTCTAAATTTTTATCTGTTGAATCTTTATCAAATAAAAATCTCAATCTTTTATCAAATAATTTATTTTTTATTCTTTCAATAAATTTTTCTAAACTTCCGTCATTATATGTTCCTTTATTTACATGTTGGTGTTTTAAATCTTCAAAAACTAGAATTTTTTCAAAATAATCAGCAAATTTATTTTCATCTGTTTCATAAATTTTATTTTGTTCTTTTATTTTTATTTCTATTGAATTTTTTGCATTTCTAGTTTCTTTACTCAAATTAATTATCGCATTTAAAATCTCTTCTATAGAAAATTTTACAGAGGTATCAAAAAATATGTTTTTAATTTGAGGATTTTTCATTTGCTTATTTACAGTAATTAGTTTTCTTAATATATTTATTTGATTATATGCTTGGTTTTCACCGCTTTCAACAAACAATTCTTCTAGTTCCTCGCCATTCATCAGCCAATAAGGTAAATTTAAATTTGATACATCAATATAATTTGCATCTGGAAAAGCCGATTTATATTCTGAATGTATATCAAAAACTACAATATGTGAATTATTTAATCCTTGATAATCGCTATTTTTAGCTTCTTTTGCTTTTTGAAGTATCTTAGCAACTGTATGAGATTTACCAGATCCAGTAGATCCAACAATAGCAAAATGTTTGTTAAAGAACTTATCTCCATCAACTGGAACATTTATTTCAATATTTTGTAATAAACTTGCAAAACAAAAACGTTTGTTTGTCTCTATCTGATTAAATATTGCTTGTATTTCTTCTTTTCTTGCTGGTTTTACATCTGTTGGAGGTATCGCGATATTATTTCCACCTCTTATAAATTTTTTTTCAAAATTAAGAAACCCAATAGGAACTGCTTCTAATAAATATCTGCTATTTCCTTCTTCATTATCTTGACTAATCATAAAAGTCTCTACCATACCAATAATAGCACAATCATAAGAATCCGATATTCTCAAATAAGACCCTACTCTAAATTTTTCTTCAAATACAGTAAAATCCTTAATCTCTTTTATACTAATTTTAATTTTATTAGGCATAACTCCTGTTACCAAAGCATTTATTTCTGACATTTAATTTCCTTTCAAATTACTGTTTTATTCTATTAATTTTTTTATATCTTCCAATTTATTAATTCGAATTTTAATATTTTCTCGGTCTGAATATTTATCTTCATCCAAAAAAAATTCATACTCCTCATTAAATTCTATTTCTTTTAAATAATCTTCCAGTATAAATTTTAATTCTACATCTTTTTTAGTGTCTTTAATAACTTCTAAATGAAATTTATCTCCATTAAAAAGGGTTCCATCACAAAATGAGTATTTCTTCTTATCAGTAGAATAAAAAGAATATTTTATTTGATTTATAATCTCTTGTTCAAATCCACGAAAACATATGTATGGTGCTGGAGATTTATCTTTTTTATAGTATTTTTCAGATATAATTCTTGATATATTTTCTAATAATTTTTTTTCATTCATTTTTTCATTCCCATTTATTATAAATAAACGTTCAAATTTATTTATATTTGCTTTCTTAAATGTAAAATATTGTTTTTTTAAAACTTTTAAAAATTTTTCTTCTCCTAACATTTCTCTATACATGCTTTCAAAAGTAATAGTTCTACAGTTATCTATATAATCTTCCATTTTTTTTCTAGTTAAATTTCTATTTTCTTTATTTTCATTTAATACTATTTGTAATATTAAATTTCTGATAATCGCATACACAACATATGCTTCTTCTGTTTGAATACTTTTATTTTTTTTTATTTTTTTTATAATTTTTTCCCATTGTGATATATAATCTTCTGAAAAATATATCTTAAATTTAGCAATAAATTTTTCTAATTCTTCTTTTGAAAAATCTTTAATTTCATCCTTTAAAATACTTTCTAATTCTGAAAGATTTATAATTTTCTCTTCAGGTTTTCTATTTTTAAAATGTACATATAAATAAATGTTTTTATTTTTATTTTTTGTAAAAACTTCTATTAATTTTTTTATAGGTTCTTTAATTACACTAGGAGAATAATTAATACTTTCTCTATATTTCACTTGCATTACATAATTATCACTATCTATATCTTGTATATTTTCAATGTTTATGGAAGTATCTGATGAACTATTTAATAGTTCCCATATATATTTATCATACTGGTATAAAAATCCTCTTATTGCGTAATAACCTCCATCGTCATCTATTCTATAGTTTTTTCGTCTACTCATGCTCTTTACAGCTCATCTCCTCAACTACAAGTTTAAACACACAAACTGCCTTCAGCATTTGCTCGTCAAACTCCCATTCTGTTTTTCCAGTATTATGTTTCATCAGTGCCAGCAACGCCTTTATTTTTTCCTGTGAATCTTCAATAATCTCAACTTTCCCATTTCCGATTATACTTTGAAATCTGGCGGTATAATTACAGGCTTTATCACCTATTGTGTAAATTTCGTGATTTGTGTCAAGTTCAAATCCTACGTAGTTATTTTGTTTTATTATATCAAGCTTTCGTCCTGTTCTTGCACCGTGAAAATAAAATGTGTATTTCCCGTTTTCTTGGGTGAAGCCAAAATTTAGTGGGACAATGTAGACTTTTCCGTTGTCATTTAAGCCAAGACGGCAACAGTCACAGGCTTTTATAATTTCCTTTATTTTTTCGTTGTCTGTAATTTCTCTGTCCCGTCTTCGCATTTTTACTTTTGTATTTTCCATTTTTATGTTTTTCCATTCTATTATTTCTATATATTAAATTTAAAATAATCCTGAAATTACCCCATTCTCATCAATGTCAATTAACTCTGCCGCGGGCTTTCTCGGTAATCCCGGCATATCTATAATTTCTCCAGCCATTGCTACCAAGAATCCTGCTCCAGCTGATAATCTTACTTCGTTGACTGTAATTGTGAAGCCTGTTGGTCGTCCTAGCAGATTTGGATTATCTGATAATGATTTTTGTGTTTTTGAGATACATATTGGCAATTTATCGTAGCCGTTTTCTACGTATTTTTTGATATTGTTAAGTGCTTTTGGTGCGAAGTTCACTCCATCCGCTCCATAAATTTCTTTTGCAATTTTTTCTATTTTTTCCTGAATTGACAAGTTCAAATCATAGAGTGGAGTGTATTTTTTATCTGATTTTTCATTCTTTTCAATGGCGTTCATAACTTTTTCCACAAGCTCTTTTCCACCTTCTCCACCTTTTTCCCAGATTTCGCAGTTGGCAACTTCCACGTCCATTTTTGCGCAGAAGTCTTTTATCACTTGAATTTCAGCGTCAGTATCAGTTATAAATTTGTTAATTGCCACAACAACTGGCAAATTGTACTTTTGCATGCTTTCAATATGTTTTTCAAGATTTACAAGCCCTTTTGTCAATGTTTCAATATTTTCCGACTTCAAGTCCTTATCTCCGCCGTGATGCTTCAACGCACGAACTGTCGCAACGATTACAATAACATTTGGCTCTAAGTTCCCAAGCCTAGCTTTTATGTCCAAAAATTTCTCAGCTCCCAAATCAGCCGCAAATCCAGCTTCCGTAACCACATAATCCGACAATTTCAATGCCATTTTTGTAGCCAGCAACGAATTACATCCATGTGCAATATTCGCAAAAGGTCCACCATGAATAAATACAGGCGTGTTTTCCAAAGTCTGTACCAAGTTAGGCTTTATCGCATCTTTTAGTAATGCCGCTACTGCCCCTTGAATATTAAGCTGCTTAACTTTAAGCATTTCCCCTTTTCTGTTGTATGCAAAAACTATTTCCCCAATTCTTTCCTTCAAGTCAGTAATAGAGTCAGCAAGACAGAAAATCGCCATAATTTCCGAAGCAACCGTTATTTGAAATGAATTTTCACGAGGTACCCCATTCACTTTTGGTCCAAGCCCAACGACAATGCTTCTCAAATTTCTGTCATTCATATCAAGCACACGTTTAAAAGTAATATTATTCACATCAATATCAAGTTCATTTCCAAAATGTATATGATTGTCAATGCACGCAGAAATCAAGTTATGTGCAGCCGAAATTGCGTGAATATCCCCTGTAAAATGTAAATTTATCTCTTCCATAGGTACCACTTGCGACATTCCACCACCAGCTGCTCCACCTTTCATCCCAAACACAGGCCCTAAAGACGGCTCTCTAAGTGCCGCAATTGACTTATATCCAAACTTGTTCAACGCCTGAGTCAATCCAACAGTAACAGTAGACTTCCCTTCCCCTGGAGGCGTAGGAGTAACAGCTGTCATCAAAATCAATTTTCCATCTTTTTTTCCTGCATTTTTTTTCAGCACTTCCAAACTAACCTTAGCCTTATACTTCCCATAAGGCTCAAAATCATCCTCTGTAAGTCCAATACTTTCTGCAATCTCGCCGATTTTTTTCAATTTCGCATTTTGAGCAATTTCAATATCCGTCATCCTAACATCCTCCTGTATTTTTTATTATTTATATAAAAATCGAAAAAGCCACGAATTATTAATTAAAAGACTTTTCCGATATTCATTTATAATTTGTTCATTTTTTATAACTTTTTCTTTAGAAATTCATATTAGTTACTAATTTCTACAAGTGAGGTTATTTCCCTAAATTAACCTACAATTCTAATTAACATCAACTTCTCATAAATACATCATATTATATCTTTTTATAATTGTCAATATTTTTAACAGCAATTCATCTTTTTCATTTTTTAAAAAACTATCTTTACAAGGATAAATATGAGACTTAATCTTCAATTTTGGAAGAATGCAAAATAATGGAGAATTAAATTATATTAAAGATAACAGGTAAAATAGAGATAAAATTTTATAACAATTAATTTGGTAGTTTTGTGAATCTAATTTTTAAGTATCCATCTTAAAGATTTTTATAATTTTATTTATAAATATACGATTAATAAATGTTTTTTTTACGTAAGGGCATCAAACGCCATGTCCTTTTTCGCAATAGCAGCTATTTTAACATCTTTAACTGACTGCTACTTAGAGATAATGGCGAAACGTTCTACGAACTACCCCGCTTTACGCAAAACTTTCTTATAAAGAAAAAATAAAACTCGCTTCGTTAAAACTACGCTCAGACAGTTATTTTTCCTTTAACGAAATTTTGCTTATTTAATATTTTCAAATAATTAAAATATAATTTTCATTTTTTAAACAGAGTCTAGCATAAGCTAATCTGTCGGAGCATTTTTCTGTGCTGGCAAAACTGTCTGAGCATAGCGAGTTTTTTGGCAGTGCAGAAAAATGTCGTAGACTAGCCATAGGTTGTAGATTTTGCGGCAATGAGCAATCCTACGGAAATAAAAAGGAAAAACATAATAATATGAAAAAATATTTATTAATCAAAATATCTAAAAAATAATTTAATTTAATGATTATGAATTAGTTATTAAACAACTCTATTATGAAAATTTATTCCTATTTTTAAATGGGGGTTAGTATAACATATTTTATGCTTAAAAAACACAGACTAGAATATTGTCAATATTGAAAACGGAATTAATTTTGTATTATTTTCTAAAACAATGTCTGCTGATTTGTTGCTGATAAATCCTTCAAACATCCATATTCCTTCATCAGTTCCACAATCGTTTTATTCAATTTTGTACGTTTTACTAAATCTTCGATTGATAAAAAGTCAACTTTTCGTTCAGAAACAATATTTTCAGCAACAGCTTCTCCCAGTCCATCCATTGCGATTAATGGCATTCTGATTTTTCCGTCCTGTATTGTGAAAAGTTTTGCTTCTGATTTATAGATGTCAATTTGTTCCAGTTCGATTTTACGGTAGTGCATTTCAATTAAAATTTCATATAAAAATAATTCCTGTTTTTCCTTCGCATTTAAAGTTCCTTTTCTGTCCATTTCCATTTTCGCACGCTTCAATTCTTCTACTGGTCTGAACATTGTTGTCATTTTAAAATCACCAACTTTTCTATTTAGGAAAGCTGTGTAAAATTCTATTGGATAATGCACTTTAAAATAAGCGATTCTTACTGCCATCATTACGTAAGCCACCGCATGCCCTTTCGGGAACATATATTTTATTTTTTCGCATGAATCAATATACCATTGCTCCACACCATGTTCTTTCATCGTTTTAGAATATTCCTGCCACTTTTCAAGATTTTTCGTAGGCTGTCCTTTTCTGACAAATTCCATTATGGAAAAGGCTAATGATTTATCCAGTCCATCGTCAATCAGTTTATTCATAATGTCATCCCGCACCGTGATAATCTGACTCAAGGTTGCAATTCCGCTTCTTACGTAATCCTGTGCGTTATTTAGCCAAACGTCTGTCCCATGTGAAAGTCCAGAAATTCTGACTAATTCCGCAAAAGTTTTTGGACGTGTGTCAACTAGCATCTGTTTTACGAAAGATGTACCAAATTCAGGTATTCCTGATGTACCTGTCGGAGAGCCGATTTCATCTGGAGTTACACCAAGTGCTTCTGTACCGCTGAATAAACTCATTACTTCCTTATCATCAAGCGGAATCGTATAAATATCAACACCTGTCAAATCCTGTAAAATTCTAAGTGTTGTCGGATCATCGTGTCCCAGTATATCCAGTTTTACAAGCTGTTCGTCCATTACGTGATAATCAAAATGGGTTGTCTTGGAAGCTGATTTCATATCGTTTGCTGGACGCTGGATTGGACAAAAATCGTAAATTGACTTATCCTTTGGAACGACTATCATTCCACCAGGATGCTGTCCAGTTGTTTTTCTAGCTCCTTCACAGCCTTTTGCAATTCTCATAACTTCTGCTTTTCTTTCCTTTATTTCAGGCGTTCCTTCGACTTCTTCAAGATACTTTTTCACATACCCAAAAGCATTCTTTTCGGCAAGCGTAGAAATCGTTCCAGCACGAAAGACATTGTCACTTCCAAACAGCTCTTCCGTATATTTATGAATCTCCCCTTGATATTCTCCAGAAAAGTTCAAGTCAATATCTGGCACCTTATCTCCATTAAATCCCATAAACACTTCAAATGGGATGGCATGTCCATCTTTTATATATTTTGTACCACATTCTGGACAAGTTTTGTCAGGATAGTCAACTCCACTTCCTTCTTCATTCATAAATTCCGTATGCTTACATTTCGGACATCTGTAGTGCGGATAAAGTCCATTTACCTCGGTAATTCCCATAAGATAGGCAACTATTGAAGATCCAACCGAACCACGTGAACCTACAAGATAACCTGCGTCCACCGATTTATGCACAAGTTTCTGTGCAATCAGATAAAGCACCGCAAATCCATTTTGAATAATCGAATTAAGCTCCTTTTCCACTCTTTCCTTCAGGTTTTCATCAATATTTTCCCCATAAAGTTCCTCAAGTTTCTTGTAAGTCATTTCCCTTACTTCATCTTCTGCCCCATCAATTTTCGGCGGATAGAATCCAGTTGGAATTGGACGCACCTGTTCTATCATATCATTGATTTTATGGGTATTTTCCACAACGACTTCCTGAGACGCTTCTTCTCCCAGATAATTAAACGACTCCAACATTTCTTCGGTAGTTTTAAAATACAATTTTCTATCAAAAAACTCATATCCTCTCACACCTTCCGAAGTTTCAGTTTTCCACATCGTTCCACTTCCCAAAAGAAGAACATTCCTGTTAATTGCTTCACGCTCTTCAAGATAATGTGTATCCCCTGTGGCAACTACAATTTTATTCTGACTTTTTCCAAGTTCATAAAAATACTTGTTCATTTCCTTTATTATATCGTAACTTTCAATTTCCTTGCTCGTTCTTTCTACCATGTCAGCATAGTTTGTATGTGGATGGATCTCGATATAATCATAAAATCTCGCTTTTTCCTCAATGTCATCTTTTTCCGCCCCACGTAAATAAAGATTTACAAGTTCTCCCTTATTTCTTTCAGAAGCGGAAGCCGAACTTGCAATTAAGAGATTTTCTCTCATGCTATTTAACAGAGTTTTGGGTATTCTAGGTCTTCTCATTCCAAAAAATTCTATGTTGGAACGTGATACAAGCTCGTAAAGGTCACGAAGCCCAGCCTGATTTTTTACCAAAATCATCGTATTCAATGTTTCAGAATTTTGAATATTCGGCTGTAAATCCGTATTAATCTCAATCAGTTTTAAAATCCCTTTACTTAAAATCATATTTAAAAATTTCTGAAAAACTTCCGCAGTAGCCTTCGCATCATCAACAGCCCTATGGTGAGTTTCAAGCGTAATCCCAAAATATTTTACCAAATTAGCAAGCCCATATCCTCTCGAATCAGGAAGCAATGTTCTAGCCAAAGGCAACGTATCAATTACGCTTGGAGAATACTCAAGTCCTTGCTCTATAGTTTTTTGCTTGATAAATCCCACGTCAAATTTTGCATTGTGGGCAACTACCGTTGTATCAGTACAAAATTCTAGAAATCTTGGAAGTACAGTTTCTATTTTTTCAGCATTTGCAACCATTTCATCAGTAATCGTTGTAAGTTCTGTTATCTTTGGCGGAATTGGAATTTCAGGATTTACAAATTCAGAAAATTCTCCAATAATCTCCCTTCCACGCATTTTCACAGCCCCAATCTCAATTATCTTGTCATTAAACGGATCAAATCCCGTCGTTTCAATATCGAATACAACATAAATTTCATCTTCAATCATCTTATCCTTAGGATTGGTAATCAAGTCCTGCTCATCATCGACTACATACGCCTCCATCCCAAAAATAACTTTAAAATCCTCATTTGCTTCCTTAAACGCAAACGGAAATGAATGCACTACTCCGTAATCTGTCACAGCAATCCCACTATGCCCAAATTCTTTAGCTCTTTTTGCATAATCCTTAATCGACATAACTCCGCTCATTTCACTCATATTCGTATGTGCATGAAGTTCTATTCTTTTTTTCGGAGCGTTGTCCTCTTTTTTCACATCTTTAGATTCTATAGCTTCCACTCTTTGCGTTCTCACATACTTTTCGCCACTATACATATCCGCCTCAAAACTTCCAGTAACCTTTACCCACTCCCCAAGTTTTACCTGAATATCCTCATTTGTGTTAAAAAATATTCTACAGCTAACAGAGTCTGTATAATCTGTAATCATAAAATCACACATTAGCTTACCATTCTTAGTTTCCTTCATATCTACATTAAAAACTTTTCCTTCTAGTGCTACATCATCACCATTGTTCAAAATATCAAGTGTAGAAAACGGCATAGCATCTATATCAGGAATTTTTTTCCATTTGTAGATACCTTTGTTACTATCTCCATTAGCATTTCCGCCATTTGAATAACCGTTTCCGTTATTTCCATTATTAAAATTCCCGTTTCCTCCATAATTAACGCCATTACCATTGCTCATACTAACATTTTCATACTTTGGAAGTTCACTTGCCTTTACCGAATTCAATTCATTTTGAGCCTTAATTTTAGCCTTCACTTCCTCAAAATCCCCATTTACAAACTCAATTTTTATCGAATCGTCCATACATTCATAAATTTTTCTTGTAAGTTCTTCCTTTGCCTCAGTTCTTTTGGCCTCTTCTATTAGGTGGTGCGACGGTAATTTTATAAACACCGTATTTTCCAAACTTTCCACTTCATAACTTGCAAAAATATACTGATACCTCTTGCTCTCATGCTTATAATTCTCAATCGCAAATTTTACAAATCCAATAACATTCTTTTGTATCAGCTCAGGATTGACATCCATCTTAATCTTCAATTTTAGCCCATTCTCAAAACTCTTATAAAGCAGCTGCCTCAAATCCTGTATCTCATTATGTGCTTCAAAATTATGAACCCTCACAAATATTTCAATCTCTCTCTTTTTAGAAAATAAATTAACATACTCAATCTCAAAATTCTTAATTCCATATTTCCTAAAAAAATCCTCCGATGGCTTAACCTTTAAATACTTCGTACTCATTTTTCTATCTATGCCCCCTAACATTTTTCATCTTTATCCTAAATTCTAGTTATTAAATCTTTTCCTTAAATTCTTCAATTAAGTTAATTTATTAAATTAAGTTTTTTTAGTTAATAAAGGTTTTTTCGTATTTTATTTAATATTAGTTTTTTTAACGCAGAGGTATCAGACGCCATACCTCTGCACTCCCGCTACCGAATTTCAATTTTACAGCAAAAGACAAAACTCGCTTTTAACAAAAGTTATTTTAATCTCGCAAAGTTTTATCAATTTAAATATGATAGAAAAGCTCAAACAAGTTGTCTTTTACTGAAAAATTAAAATCTCGAAAAATCATAACAAATATTTTTTTGACAAAATTTTTACTAATTTTTGTTTTAGTTAAATTAACCATTATAATTAAACTAAAAAGTGTCGTGATTTTTTGGAAATAAAATCGACTAAACACATTTATGTGTTTCTTTCGCCATAACTTTATATAGCAAATTTATTTTATACAATTAAATTTACTCTGTATTTACGAAAGTGAGCGAAGTTTTACCCAGCGAGTTTCGATTTCATTTTCAAAAAATGCTTAGACAAGCCGGGATTGTAAAGGGGATGGTGACTGATCCCCTTTACGCTAAAAAAAGAAAAAAACATATACATTATAAAAAAATTTTATTAATCAAAAAAATCTAAAAAAAATTTAATTTAAATAAACCAATTTTATTATATAATTTTTACAAAATTTTAGCAATACAATTTTCTAAAATGAAAAACTGATCTGTTCATTTAAAACAGGTCAGTCTTTATATTTATTTTATATGAATTTCTCAATATTTTTTACTAAAGTTTCTTAAATTGCTTGTGCTCCTATCAGCCTTACTTTTAATAATGCTGGCTGATAAATAACTTCCTCCATCATTCCTTTAGATTTTATTACAAATTTAAACAGATATGCATAATTCTTTGAAGTCCTAGACATCAAAAGATTTGGATCTGCTTTTCCAATAACATCGGAATGAGCCATCCAGTTATATTCGTTTACGATTATATCACCTATTCGAGAAACTGATCCCCGTTTTAATTCCATTTCCTGGATATATTGCCCCTTTTTAGAATCTTTCATTTTTTTAGCCCCTTTAGGCATTACAGCTTCTACAAGCAATTTTTCGCCTTCATTGGGTACAGCAACATAAACTTTGACATTTTCAATTTCAATATTATTATTTAGAATATCAAATCCAAATGCAAATTTTACTGATGAATTCTTAACATTTTTATTATTATAATCAAACATCACTCCTGCTGTATTTATCTTATAATTTTTATTTCCATTAGGGTTTAAGGACAGAAACTTCATTTTTTCACCATTTCCCTTATCCAGGCTTAAACCTTTCCCAGCAATTATATTATTCAAAGTCTTTCCTGCTGTTACAGTTATAATATGAGTTTTTTTACCAAACATCACAATTCCCATTGACAACATTAAACTTAAGAGTATTCTTTTTAAATTGAACATTTTAATTTCCTCCTCAAATTACTTTTTATCCAACAATATTTTACCTTATTCCTTTGTTTTTTACAAATTTATTTCTATTTCTCAAAATTTCCTTTAATTTCCCCATTGATTAGACTTTTTTTTTATGATATAATTTTTATATAATTAATTTAGGAGGAAAAAATGGGAAGACATGGTACAATAGCTGGGCGTAAGGAAGCACAGGATAAAAAAAGAGCCGCATCATTCACAAAACTTGTTAGACTTATAACAGTGGCAGCAAGAGGCGGAGAAAATCCTGAATTTAACGTAGCCCTAAAACACGCAATCGAAAAAGCAAAAGCAATTAATATGCCTAACGACAATATTAACAGGGCAATCAAGAAAGGAGCAGGAACTGACGGTTCGACAGCCTTTGAAACGTTAAATTACGAAGGATACGGACCAGCAGGAGTTGCTATTATCGTAGAGGCTCTTACTGATAATAAAAATAGAACTGCTTCATCTGTAAAAGTGGCTTTTGATAGAAATGGAGGAAATCTTGGTGTTTCTGGATCAGTTTCGTATATGTTTGGAAGAAAAGGTGAGATTATTATTGAAAAAACTGATGATATTGATGAGGAAGCATTAATGGAAGTCGCACTTGAATCTGGAATGGAAGATATGGAAACTCTGGAAGACAGTTTTTATATTACAACTGAAACAGCAAACTTTGATGCTGTAGCAGATGCTTTAAGAAACGCAGGATACACATTGCTGGAAGCAGATATTCAATATTTGCCGTCTATCGAAGTTGATACTCTTGGCGAAGAGGATTTGCAAAAACTTAAAAAATTAATTGACACTCTGGAAAATGACGATGATGTTCAAAAAGTTCATCATAACTACGCTGGAGAATTATAATAAATATTTATAAATTTACAAATTTTAATTGCGGGAATTATTTTCCGCTTTTATTTTTGTCATAAATTACAATATTTAATATTTGCTGTTTAAATAGGAAATAGTATTGCTATAAAAAGAAAAAGGAGTTACATTTATGAAAAAAAACGGAGAAGAAACAGTTACTCCAATAAAAAATATGAAAGTTATTCAACGAAATGACTTTCAAAATTTTACACTTGATTCTGTCCTGCTTGCAGACTTTGTAAAAATTAATCGAAAAACTAAAAAAATCCTTGATATTGGGACTGGCTGCGGAATTATCGCTTTACTTCTGGCACAGCGGTCAAAAGCTCAAATTACAGGCATAGAATTACAAGAAACAATGGCAGAAATTGCCGTAAGAAATATTAATGGCAATAAATTTGAAAATCAGGTTAAAATAATAAACGAAGATATAAAAAATTATAATAATATTTTTAACCGTGACGAATTTGACACTATCGTTACAAATCCCCCATATTTTGAATTTACTGGCGATATTTCCCAAACAAACAATTTGGAACAACTGGCAAACGCAAGACATAATATTAATTTAACACTTGAAGAAATAATAAAAATTTCTTCTTATTTATTAAAAAATATGGGAAGTTTCTCAATTGTATTCCGAAGCGAACGACTAGTAGAAGTTCTATCACTTTTACAAAAATATAATTTAGAGCCAAAACGAATGAAAAACTGCTATACAAAATGGAATGAAAACTCAAAAATTTGCCTTTTAGAAGCAATAAAAGATGCAAAGAAAGGATTTTCTATTGAAATGCCAATTTTTGTTTATGATGAAAATGGAAGAAGAAGTGAATATATTGAGAATTTGTATAAATAAAAAAATTTTAGAATACATCTTTTAGTATTTAAAAAATTAAATTTAAATATTTTCCTATTTATATTTTTAACAGATTAAAAAATTGAAATTTAAACATAACAATCTTTATATTTAATGTAAAAATGTCGTGATTTTTTTGGAATGAAAATGATTGTTTGAGCGTTAGCGAGTTTCATTTTTATTTCAAAAAAATGCTTAGACAAGCCAGGGATGCAAGGGAAATGGCGACTGATTTCCCTTGCTTTATAAAAAGAAAAAACATAAAAGTTATAGAAAAAATATTTATTAATAATAAACACTTTTTCAAAATCTAAATAAAAATTATTTAGATGGATACTAAGGAGTAGATTTAATTTTTTGAAATTATCAAATACATTTATTATAAAATTTTATCACTATTTTAAATGGAATTTAGTATAATTCAAAAATTATAATAATTTCTTATATAATTCTTTTATGTCTTCTAAATTTGTATCCCGTGGATTTCCACCTGTACAAACATCATTTAATGCAGATTCAGCAATAAAGTCCAAATCTTTTATATCCATAATTCCTTTTAGATTGTTTGGAATTCCAACATCGCTTGCTAGTTCTCTTACTTTATCAACTGCAGCTTTTCTATATTCTTCTGGTGACATTGTTCTTGTATGTTTTACACCGAATGCTTTTGCGATAGCTTTAAATTTTTCTCCAGTAAATTCAGCATTGTATTCCATTACAGTCGGAAGAATTATTGCGTTTGCAATTCCATGTGGAGTACCATAAAATGCTCCTAGCGGATGTGCCATTGAGTGTACAATTCCAAGTCCTACATTTGAGAATCCCATTCCAGCCAAATATGAAGCAAGTGCCATTTTTTCACGTCCTTCAGGTTCATTATTTACAGCGCTTCTCAAATATTTTGCAATCAATTCAATGGCTTTTAAATGGAACATGTCAGTCATTTCCCAAGCAGCTTTTGTTGTAAATCCTTCAATTGCGTGAGTTAAAGCATCTAGTCCAGTTGCAGCAGTAAGTTCTTTTGGCATGCTTGTCATCATTCCAGGGTCAACAATTGCCACAATTGGTAAATCATGTGGATCAACGCATACAAATTTTCTGTCTTTTTCAACATCTGTGATTACATAGTTAATTGTAACTTCTGCAGCAGTTCCAGCTGTTGTCGCAACAGCGATAATTGGTACACATTTATTTTTAGTGTCTGCAACACCTTCAAGACTTCTTACATCAGAAAATTCTGGATTGTTTATAATAATGGCAATTGCTTTTGCAGTATCCATTGGTGAACCTCCACCAATTGCGATAATGTAGTCAGCACCTGAAGATTTGTACTTTTCAACACCATCTTTTACATTTTCAATAGTTGGATTTGGTTGAATATCAGAAAAAACTTCATAAGCTAAATTTTCCTTATCCAGCAAATCTGTAATTTTTGATACTCCACCAAATTCTAAAAGCCCTTTGTCTGTACATATAAGCGCTTTTTTGAATTTATTTTTTTTAACTTCCTCTGGGATATGGTTTATTGCTCCAAAACCATGATACGAAATTTCGTTCAAAATAATTCTTTGTGCCATTTTTCTACCTCTTTTCAAATTTTTGTTTTTAATAAATATTTTCATTCTAATTATACTACACTTTTTTAATTTTTCAAGTCTAATATTATATTTATTTTAAATTGAACTAAAATTTTTATAAAATAACCATAATTTTTAAATTTGTTTTTTATAAAATTTTTTCAAAAATATTGTAGCAAAGTAACAAAAAAAGTCCTTTAACTTTAAGGACTTTTAATAATTTAAATTATATTCTGTTAAACATCTAGTTTAATTCTTTCTATTTGAGCACCGACTGTGTTTAATTTTAATTCCAGTTTGTCGTATCCTCTGTCAATATGGTAAACTCTATTTACAATCGTTTCACCATCTGCTGCAAGTGCTGCCAAAACTAGCGCTGCTCCTGCTCTCAAGTCTGACGACATTACTTCTGCACCTGTTAGTGGAAGCCCTCCATTTATAAACGCTACACCATGTTTTATAGTAATATCTGCTCCCATCCGATTAAATTCAGGCACATGCATAAATCTGTTTTCAAATACAGTTTCCTCCATTGAACTTCCTCCATTTACAAGAGTTTGCAGCAACATCATTTGAGGCTGCATATCTGTTGGGAATCCTGGATGTGGTAAAGTTTTTATTTTTGATGGCTTCAAGTCTTTAACTTTTCCTATTACAGTTAAAACGTCTCCATCCTGTTCAAATTTTACTCCCATTGTCTCCAATTCTGATTTAAATACTCCTAAATCTTCAAGTCTTGCATTTTGAATTTTTAAATCTCCTTCTGTAACTAATGATGCAATTACATAAGTTCCTGCTTCAATTCTATCTGGCATAATTGAGTATTCCACAGCATGAAGTTCTTCAACTCCTTCAATTTCAATATTTGGTGTTCCTAATCCTGTTATTTTTGCTCCCATTTTATTCAAGAAATTTCCTAAATCAACAATTTCAGGTTCTCTTGCCGCATTTGAAATAACAGTTTTCCCAGGAGTTTTTACTGCTGCCATCATAATGTTCTGAGTAGCCCCTACACTTGGAAAACCTAATGGAATTTCAGCACCTTTCAATTTATCCGCTTTTGCATGAATATATCCGTGAACCCTTGTAATTTCTGCTCCCAACAGTTCAAATCCTTTTAAATGCAAATCAACTGGTCTTGAACCAATTGCACATCCTCCAGGCAATGAAACAACGGCTTCATCTAAATTTGCAATCATCGGTCCCATTACTAGAAATGATGCCCTCATCTGTTTTACAATTTCATAACTTGCTTCTGTTCTTTTAAATCCATTATTTACAATTCTATAAGTGTTGTCATCTAATTTTTCAGTTTCCATCCCCAAATCTTCCAGTAGTCTCATTGTTACTCTAATATCACGTAAATTTGGCACATTTTTTAAGATGTATTCCCCTTTTGCAACGAGTGTTGCTATAATTATTGGGAGTGCTGCATTTTTAGCGCCGCTTACTTTAATTACTCCATTTAATGGCGTTTTTCCTTTTATTCTAAATCCATCAACCACGTTTTTTTCCTCCTAATTTTTGACATATCGGACATCTTGAACCAAAAAGTTTGTCCATAAATGTTAATTCCTTATAATTTTTAGCATATTCCGGCATCTCATTTTTTATTATATCTAAATGAAAATTACAGATTCCACTTTCCATAGCTTCATAATACACATCTGGCAAGTGCTTCAAATGACATTTTTCCAGTTTAGAAGTTACAACAATCTCATCTCCAGCTTCATGAGTAATTGCGTCCTTTGCAACGACAACAAGGGCTATTTCCCCCATAGATACGAGATTATCTATCATCTTATACGGTATTTTCTTTTGCTTTGCTATTTCAATATATTTTTTTATATTATTAAAATCTACATGACGGGAAATAACCATTTTGGCTGCATCTTTATTTTCCAGAGCCTTCTCTATCTCATAATAAATTCCTTTTTCATTTATTTCCTGGAATGTAAGAGCTTTTATAATTCTTTCTTTGTATTCTCCAAGGAATAAATTTTTTTCAACTTGAGCATTTACAGCTCTATCCGTCACATCTTCTACACATTTCATAACATCAGTACTGCAATTTCTATTAATGTTAACCATTTCCATTTTTTTTATTTCTCCACTTCATTTAAAACATTATATTTTTTAAATCTTAATATTTATAAATATACTCAAAATTAAAATTTACAGTATTTTGTCATTATACTACTTTTTTATATATTTCTCAACTATTTTTTCAACTTTTATCTATTTTTAATAAAAAGCGTCTTTATTTTTATTTTAGGCAATATTTTCTATATTTATAAAATTAAAAAATTAACATTGACAATACAAAAACAATTTTAAATATAAAAAATATATATACAAATTTTGTTATTTTAGGAATCTCTTCCCTTCCTTCATCTTTTCTTATTGAAAAAATTAGAAGTGAAAATAATATAGCGTATATAATCGAACCTGCCATCGAAATATTTCCTGTAAATAAATAAATCACTTCTAGTAATAAAAAGGCATATATTTTAAAAGTTGTTCTCTTACTATTGAAAAACATATTTATTAAATTATAATTTGCATACATGTATAGCAGAATTAACATAACAATTCCTAAATATTCTGTTATTATATCCATTTTTTTTATAATAAAAAATACAAAATATGCAGTAATCGTCATTAGCAATACTCTTAGTTTTTCATCTTTTTGTTTTTTTAATTCACGGTTTTCCTTCATTTTTCTAGTCATCTCCCAGTTTTATGTTATTATATATCATTTTTAACTTGGATTTTTCAACATGTGTGTAAACTTCTGTTGTTGTAATATTGGCATGTCCCAGTATTTCTTGAACAATACGTACATCTGCACCATTTCCAAGTAAAATTGTCGCAAGCGAATGTCTGAAAATATGCGGGTAGACATTTTTCTCAATTTTTGTATTTTTTGCAATAGTTTTCAAGTCCTTCCAGAACTTTTCCCTACGTGTATTTGGAAAAATCTTAAAACTTTCGCTTGCATTTTTTAATTTTGGCCTGTAAACAGCCAGATAATTTTTTATTTCGTTTTCAAGACTGTCATAAATTGGTATTATACGGTATTTAGAGCCTTTTCCAAGCACTTTTATAAATTCATACTCCTGATTTTCCACATCTTTTACTTCCAGATTTAAAATTTCTGAAATTCTTGCACCTGTTGCAATTAGAAATTTAATAATAAGCTTATTCTGCATCCCATGAGGTGTATGAGGGCAGTTGTCTACAATTTGCTTCATTTCCTTTAGAGTAAGTATTTCAGGAAGCCTGTGCTCACGTTTTAAGGATTTTATCATTCCTGTTGGATCTTTTTTTATTGCTTTATTTAAATAACAGAATCTGTAAAACGTCTTTATTGCCGATACTTTCCTTAATACCGAATTTCGTCTTAATTTTTCATTCATATGTTCAATATAATCAAAAATATCCTGCTGCTTAACTTTTGAAAAGTCTTTTTTTACAAATAAAAAAAACTGTATTAAATCACGATTATATCCAGTAACCGTATTTTGCGAACTTCCTTTTTCATATTCTAAAAAATCAAGAAATTCCCTAATCTGCATTTTATTTTCACGTAATGTATTTTTATCAGCCTTTTTTTTATTCTCTACATTATCATATTTTTCTTCTTTTAAATTTTTTTTATCTATATTCAGGCTTTCATTATTTATATTATCTATATCAGTACTTTTTTGTCCCATAGCCCCATTATCTCCTTAGCGTGATTAACAGACGCTTCAGTAATGTTATCTCCTGAAATAATCCTTGCGATTTCTCTTATTCTTTCTTCAGTATTCAGTTCACGAACTTTTGTTTCTGTAAGACCATTTTCAATTTCTTTTTTAATAAAAAACTGCTGCTGTGCTTTTCCAGCAATTTGTGGAGAATGAGTTACACAGATAATCTGGGTATTTCTCGAAAGTTCTCTTAACTTTTCTGCAACTCTTCTTACAGTTTCTCCAGAAATTCCAGTATCAATCTCATCAAAAATCAGTACAGAAATGTTATCAACAGCTGAAAATACAGTTTTAAGAGCAAGCATTATACGTGAGATTTCTCCTCCTGAGGCTATCTTAGCAAGTGGCTTAAATGTTTCTCCTACATTTGTTGCAATTAAAAATTCTGCATTATTTATGCCATGCGTTGTTATTTCTTCAGTTTTTGTAATTTCTACCTTAAATTTTGCATTTTCCATATTTAAATCACTTAGCTGAATATCAATTGTATTTTGAAGACTTTCTGCAATTTCCATACGAATTTGGCTAAGTTTTTCACTATCTTGAAAATACTGGCTTACCAGTTCATTTTTCTCAATCTTTAAATTTTCCAGTTCTTCATTTTCAAAATTAACTAACGACAGATCTTTTTCAATTTTATCCTTATATTCAAGGATTTCAGTAATTGTTGAGCCGTATTTTAATTTCAACTTGTTAATCGCATCAATTCTTTCGACAATTTTTTCCAGTTTATCATCATCCATCTCGACATCTCCAGCAAAATTATCTACAGAATACGAAATTTCCTCCACTTCATAAAGTACAGACTCAATCTTATCGTATAATTCGCTATAAGATTCTGACAAATCCGAAAGCTGCTCCAAATTTCTCTTAGCCCTTCCAAGCGCTGATAAAATCGAAAATTCTCCCTCTTTCAAAAGTTCTGAAGTTTCTCCCAGCTTTTCGTTAATTTTTCCAGCATTGAAAAGTATCTTATACTCTTCTTCCAGCTCTTCATCTTCATTTTCCTTTAGATTAAGATTATTAATTTCATTAAACTGAAATTCTAGAATATCTTTTTTTTCTGCAATTTTTTCTTTTTCCTCTTCAATATTCCTTATTCTCGAATTTAATTTTTTTATTTCATTTACATTTTCACGAATCTTTTTAGAAAGTTCTTTTCCCTCGTCATTAAGAAATCTGTCAAGTAAATGCAAATGATATTCTTCATTTAACAAGAACTGATGTTCATGCTGCCCAACTAAATCAATAATATTTACCATAAGTTCCTTTAACCTTGATAAAGTAAGTCTTGCACCATTTACTGTAATCTTTGACTTGGCACTCCTGTCAAAATACCGTGTTATTATAAGTTCATCATCATCTATCTCAAACCCAAGTTCATTGAGCCTATTTTTCTGATTCTCATCCAATTCAAAAATACCTTCTGCAAAAAGGCTTTCTTCCCCATTTCTAATCATATCTGTATGACTTCTTTCACCAATTAATAGTGAAATTCCATCTAGAATAATTGATTTACCAGCACCTGTTTCTCCAGTTAATGCAATAAATTTTTCATTAAATTCTAAATCCAATTTTTTGATTATTGCTAAATTATTTAATCTTAATTCCCTTAACATCTCTTCCCTTTCACTATTTTATTTTTTATAAAATTCTTTAATTATTTAGATTAATTTTACTATCTAAGTTTTATAAAACAGAATCTCCCCATTTAAGTTTTTGTCGAAGAATACTGTAATAATCACTGTTTATAGGCTTTATTATTTTTATTTTTTTCTTTGATAATCTTGCAGATATTAAATCATTTGGCTGTATTTGAAACCATTGGTTTCCATCAATGTTCAGGTGGACTGCGTCATCTCTTGATGTTGCCATGAAACTTAGGACTTCACAGCCATTTACAATTATTGGACGTGCTGTAAGGCTTTGTGGAGCAAGCGGAGTTATTGAAAGTGCATTTAGTCCAGGGTGAACGATTGATCCGCCAGCTGAAAGTGAATAAGCTGTTGATCCTGTAGGAGTTGCGACGATTATTCCATCTGCCCTGTACTTGTTCACAAAAGTGTTATTTGAATAAACTTCTACTTGTATCAGATGCGCTTCATGCCCTCCTTTTGTTATTACAAGTTCATTTAGTGCATAAAAAATATTATCTTCATATTTTACTTCTAAAAATGCCCTTTCCTCAATCTTATATTTTCCACTCTCATAATCTTGAAGCATTACTGCTGCATTTTGCGGCTTCACTTCTGCAAGATATCCAAGAGAACCCATATTTATTGCAAGAACAGGAATATCTCTAGTAATAGCTTCTTTTGCGGCTATGAGCATTGTGCCGTCTCCACCAAGTGAAATTATTAGATCTGCTTCTTCAACTCCAAAAACCTCCTGAATATCTTTGTCTTTCAGATATTTATAAAAATCCTTTAATAAAGCCTCATCTCCGTATCCATTTTTTATAATTCTAACTTTTTTAACTTGATTTTTCCTATTTAGATTATCCTCGTTTTCCAATTTTTCAGAACTTTCCATAATAAATACCTCTTTAAACATCAAAATTAAATTTTAAAATTTTTTTTACCTTTGTGAGATATTGTATCATTTTTAAAATTTTTTTTCCATTAATTTTGAAAAATAATTTTATTTATATCCAAAAACATATTCAATATTATTAAAAATTTATTAAGAAAGGTTTTTATTTCTTTACAAAAGCACTTTATTTATCATTACTAAAAAATTTTAATCAATGCTTAAAATGATATATCTTTTATTTTAAATTAATAAAAAAATTACTTTATTTTTATAATATTACAATCTAAAAATTATATTTTAATTAAAAAACAAACTATTAAAACAAAATATATTTAAAACCATGAAGTCCTATAAAATCGTTTATCTAAAAAATATTAAAAAAAACTTTAATATCCTTATGTAGAATTTAATAAATTTATATGGTAAAATAGAAATATATACAATATCTAAGATATCCATGTGATTTTAAAAAAATCAAAGTTACTTAATTTATAAATAATCTACAAAAAAACTTATCAAAGGAAGTGGTAAAAATGAGAAAAATCATGAAAACAATGTTACTTAGCCTGTTATTAACAGGTCTAATTTCAACAGTTGCAGAAGCTGCAATACCTAGACCTGGAAGAAACAGAACAGTCAAGCCTGGTGTAAAAATTGGGCGAAGATTCTCAAATGACAAAGGTGAAAGAAGATGCCCACCTGAAGGAGGTCCTTGTCACGGAGGAGAAATGCCTCAATAAATCTATAATCAAAACTTTTTAATTCAAAATATTTTATAAATTAACGAAACTTTGATTGAAAAGGGAGATTTTTCTGTTTACCTTTATAATATTCAGAAAATCTCCTGATATAAAAACTTTAATATATTATATTAAAATAGACTTTATAATTTTTTTGGAGGAATTTTATGAGCAATAACTTAAAACAAATTCAGAAAGAACTGAGAACTCTAGCAAAAAGATGCAAAAACATAAGATATACTCAAAGTTTGCTTTTATGTTTCCTAATAATGAGAACATTGCTGTTTTCATCAAAAACAAGTTCTCCTGATATAAAAAAATCTCAAGATTCAATAACTAAAGCCAAAAAGCAAATAGGCTCTTCAATGGATAACTTAAAGCAGTCACTAAAGAAAACAAGAGCTGAAAATGATAAATTATTAAATGATGCAAATATGGAACTTATAAAACTAATGGAAGAAGGAGATCAGGTAATAAAATCTCCTTGGAGTTCATGGCAATTTGGAACAACTTACAGCTACACTGACTGGAGAGGATTTTTTAAAGGAACTGGTGATAAAAGTCTAAAATATTCCTATGAAGGAAGATTCCAGCAAGGTACCTGGTGGGAAAATATGGCCAACAGAAATGGAGAATTGTTTAAAAATCTAGGGCTAAAATCAAATAGAAGATCTGCACTAGACAGTAACAGAACTGGACTTAGCTTGTCAGATTATGGACTTTTGAAACTAGGAAGATTGCCAGAGCCTATCGTAACTATGAAAGTTGGAGGTAGAATTACTCCTAAATCAATTGTAAGAGAAGAGGCTATAGTAAATCCTCCTGCAAACATAAATATAAATGCTCCTGCATTGCCTCTAGTAAACGTTCCTAAATTGGAATTAACTCCTCCAAATGTAGCGCCAATCCAAGCTAGAACTGCAAAGACATTCAATATAAATCTAGGTTCATATTGTAATGCATTATCAGGAGATGGCTGCGATATGATAGATGAACAAATTTCTGAATGGATTTACCGTAATGATCATGACGAAGATTATAGCGGTGGGGGGCTACCACCTTATCCAAGAAGATATGGCCCTCTTATTGGAGAAGATAGAGCTTATGCAGGATTTCGATATCGTCAAGATTATGGACTGACCTGGGGAAGTGTTGGTGGCGGAAATATTACTTCCTCTGCTTTATTAACTCAAATAAATGCTGCTAATCCTGGTCTTAACGCTACTGAATTTAATGATCCAACTTTGAGATACTCTTGGAATCTTGAAGATTATACAAGAGCAAACGGACAATGGAGATTATTTAAAATTTATTTTGATGTACAGTCAGATACAAGTGATCCTTATAATCCAGTTCCAGGACATTTAACAATAGATAATAACATTACAATAGATTCTGAAAATTATTCAGACATTGTTTCTGACGCTGACTAAATATCTAAAAGAGATTTTAATACCCAGGAATTTTTAATAGGTGGAAGCAGAGTTGCCACTTTAGATAATGCTGCAGGCGGTGGAAGTATAACAAATAATTCAACTTTAAATTTAAGAGGACCTTTGACTATTGGTTTGGAAGTACAGTATGATAAAATAGGAAATAAAAGTAGAAAACTTTTAAATTCAGCAAAAATAAATGATACAAATGAGAATGATATTCATACTGCTATTGGTGGATTGGGACCAGGACAAAGTTATTCACAAGTTCATGGAAAATTGCTTAATTTAGGTATATACAATTGGAAAACCTGGGAAGAAATTTATGGCTCCAATATATTTGAAACATTAAAATATACTGCTCAAAGTGCTGACACTCCTTTAAATTCTGTCAACTGTCCTACTGGAAGTACAGATGACAATTGTATAGATGTATATAGAAATTCAAAAGGATATTTAGGAGCTAAAGTTGGAATGATTTTAACTAGGGAAGATGGAGAATATAGCGAATATACGTTGGATTACAACTTGCATTCTTCAAATCCTAATGATTATTACACACTACCTAATTATTGGACTTCCAATAGAACAATAGATGACAAATATCAACTTATAAATAATGGACAAATAGAGTTTCATGGAGACAAGTCAATAGGTATCCAGATATATTCTCCTTATTCAGGAACCAGAATTAAAGATTTTATAGCTGAGTACGAATATACTACTTATCAGTGTATTCACGGATCTGATCCAACTTCTAACCGATGTTATCCAGCAGCATGGTTTTACAAAGACAGTGTTCCACCAATTGTTGAAGTCATGAATACAAATGTTATAACAACTACTGGCAGTGAAAGCTATGGAATAAAAGTATCTTCTGGAATAGACACAGCTCACTCTTCTATAACAAATGGAAGTACAGGAACAATAAATGTCGCTGGATATAATGAATATGGAGAATTTAGAAATCGACTGTACTCTGAAACTAACTCTTTAGACGGAGCATCAGCAGGAATGGCTGTAATAGAAGATAAAAATCAGCAAGGATATATAGACTATAGCGAACTTTCAAGACGTGATACATTTCATGCAAACCCAGACAGATTTGTCGATCCTCGTTACAGAACAGTACCCACTGTTGTTAATCCTTCACCAAAACCTGTATCAACAGGAGATACGGTAAAAAATTACGGTACAATAAATGTCGCTGGAACAGGAAATATGGGAATGTTCTTGAAGACAACATTTAAAGATACTTTAACTAATGAACAAAATGCGACTATAAACCTAGGAAAAATAGAAGGAAATGCAGAACCTCACAATAATGACCTGTTTAATGAAAAAAATATTGGGATGAGAATTGAAACTGGAGAATATGTAGATCACGATTCTGATGACGGATCAACAGTTAGTCCAGGAGTACAAAAAAGAAATACCAGTTTAAACAGAGCAGATTCTAGACAAAGAGGTATAAATAAAGGAACTATAAATATAAAAGGCGGAGACACTCGTGATAAATTGATAATTGGTACCCCTCCAAATGAAATTAGAAAAGTTAAAGGGAAAAATATCGGTATGCTTGCAAGCGGCGGGGATGCCGTTGTAGAAAATCAGAATAAAATAAATATTGGCGATGTTGCAGGTCTAGAAAATAAAGATATACGTGAAAATATCGGTATGGCAGCCATTGCAGGAAATGCAAATACAAGCAGCGATGGTGGAAGAACTCCTGGATCAATAAAAATGGGAACAGTAATAAACACTAAAGAAATAAACATTAAAAAAGGTGAAAATAATATCGGAATGTATATCGATATAAGCTCTACTTTAGCAACTGATAAAGGATACGGTCTGGCTTCTACTGATTCAGTAATAAATATTGAAGATGGAGAAGGAAACATCGGAGTTTATAACAGAGGAAAATTTATTTTACATGAAGGTAAAATAAAAGTAAAAGGTAAAAAATCCGTTGGAGTTTATGCGGAAGGTTCTCATTCGCTTGATACGACTGCTGAAACAAATCTTAAAGGAGCTATCGAAGTTGAAGGCGGCGCTGTAGCAATGTTTACAAAAAATGCTACAATGGATTTGAACAGCTTGACAACAACAGTAAAAGATGGAGGATTATTATTCTATAAAGTTGGAACTGGTGGACTTAAAATCAATGACGGCAATGTAAATGCTACTATAAAGACTGGCGGAAATGCCTTTTATGATACAAGCGCTTCTTCACCTGCGACAATCCTTGATAGTATAAATCCTGCAGGCGGAATGTTAAATCTGACTATGGAACGTGGTTCAAGACTATTTATACTTGGTGGAGGCGCAATAAATCTATCTTCTGTTACTCCCCCTTCAAGTGGACCGCTTAGAAACAGTTCTAATACTCCAGTAGCAACAATAACTGGAACTGGCTATAAATTCCTGACTACAAAATACGCCACTTTAAATATAGACAGGGATGTTAACTTAAATGATGCTGATGATGCTTACCACTTGACAGACGCTATCGCTTCAAATGTAAATGTAAACAAAAAAATGACTAACAATGGACAAAATATCGCAAATGATATAAAATATGCCATTGCGCAAAGTCAGGACAAGACAACAGGAGTTACTGCGGCTGACTTGAAAATAACAAATAACAATGTTATTGAATTAACAAATCAGGCTGGCGTTGTCGGTGCCATTGTTGATTTTGGAACTATTGACAATAACGGAACTGTTAAAAATACTGGAGATAATGGAGTTGGACTTGTAGGGGCTAGAGGATCTATTGTAAACAACAATGCCAGCGGAACTGTTACAATTGGTAAAAATGGGGTTGGATTATACGGAATAAATAACTTAGACAGCACAGTTACAGAAGGAAAAATCTCATTAAACAATTCAGGAACTATTAACGCTGAAGGTGAAAATCCTTATGGAATAATCGCTCTAAACAGAAACAACACAATAACTGATTCTGTTATTTCTCTAAACGGAGGAACTATAAACTTTGCAGCAAATAATAACGGAGTTGTGGTTTATGGTTTAAATTCTACGATAAATAATAACGGCGGAAGCATTGTTTTAGGAAATAACGGACTTGGAATAAATGCAAAAGGGCTTTCTGTTGTAAATCTTAACGGAGGTACAATAACAGGAGCTGGAAATGACGCAAAAGGTATCTATTCTGACAAAGGATTCACTAATGCCAATACAAATATAGATTTACAAGGAAATAATTCAATTGGTATGTTCTCAACAGAATTTATAACAAATAACGCTACAATTAAAGTTGGAAATTCTACTAATGCTTCAAGCCCAGCGATTGCGATGTATGCTCCAACAGTTACAAATACAGGTACTGTAACATCTGGAACTAAATCTATCGGAATTTATTCAAATGGTGGAAACGCAAACATATCTGGAACATTAAATGTTGGTACAGAAGGTACTGGAATATACAAAACTGGCGGAAATGTGACTATAAACAATGGAACTGTATTTAACATAGGGACTAAAGGGGCAGGTGTATTTGCTTCTAACGCTAATATAATAGACAATAACTTAACAGAACTGTCACTCGGAACTTCTGCTATGGGATTTACTTTAGAAGGTGGAAATTATAGTAATATTACAGGAACTCAAACTATTGGAACTGACAGCGTTTATATCTATGCAAAAAATGGAAGCGCTGTAACAAATAACAAGACTGTAACAATGACAGGCGATGATAATGTCGCATTATACGGAAAAGACGGTGCAACTATAACAAATAACGCTGATATTAATCAAGGCTCTGGAATACAAAATGTAGGTATTCTAATTACAGGAAGCGGTACTGGAATAAATAACGCTGGAAAAACAATAACTGTCTCAAAGAGTCTTGTAGAGGATGATGACCCTGATAACGGTAAATATTCAATAGGTATGGCAGGACAAGGAGCCGTTTCACTTATAAATAATGGTAATATCGTAGTAAACTCCCACAGAAGCATAGGAATGTACGGTAGCGGAAATGGAACAAGAGTTGAAAATCACGGAAACATTATTTTAAACGCTTCAAGTTCTACTACAGCAAGCCCTATTGAACAAATGACAGGAATGTATCTAACATCCGGAGCAACTGGAGTAAACTATGGAAATATCCGAACTGCCAATGATTACACAACAAATAGCAGCGTAAAAAATATAATGGGAGTTATTGCCTTAAACGGAAGTACATTTGAAAACAGAGGTACTATTGAAATCAATGCAAATTCAGGAGTTGGAATACGTGTAGAAAATTCAAGAATTAAAAACTATGGACATATTATCATTAGCGGAACAGGTTCTATAGGAGTACAGCACGCTAATTCACAAAGTACTGATGGACAAACTCTTGGCGAAAATGACAGCGAAACCACTTTAGATAGCAAAGTCAATGCTTCAGGCGCTACAATAAATACAAGCAATTTAGCAAGCAAATATCTAAAAATAGACGCTTATGATCCTACAAAACTTCCAGTTGGAGGAGTTGAACTAAAACCTGTTAACGGTACACTAAGAGCACTAGTAGACGGAGTAGTCCAAGATGCACGTCTTGTATCACCAGATTTGAATGGACCTGTAAGAGGCGCTATGTTCACAGACTTTGGTGTGTATGTTGACACACTTGGAAGAACTCGTGGAATCGAAGGTTCTGGATTTAACCCAAGAGGAAAAATTGATGTTGTAATAGGTGCAGAAGCGGCAGAAAAAGTAAACGACAAGACAATAAAAGTGCCTTGGGAAACATTAAGATCTACAATGGAGCCGCTGCTTACAAATAATCAAATAGAGTTAAACATTTATTCAGGAGCATTGCACTGGTTTGCGTCTTATGATCAAAATGAAAAATCTGTAACAATGGTAAAAGTTCCTTATGAAAAATATGCAAAAGATACCAATACCTACAACTATCTATACGGAGTGGAAGCAAGATATGGGCTAAATTCGCTGGCTTCAAGAGAAAAAATGTTATTTAACAAATTAAACAGTATTGGAGACAACCAAAACATCTTATGGGCTCAAGCAGCAGAAGAAATGATTGGTAGGCAATATGCCAATACTAATCAAAGATTGTATAAAACAAGCACTATACTTGATGATGAAATAGGTAAATTGTCTAAAGACAGAAACTTCTCTAAAAATTCAAACAAAATAACATCTTTTGGAACTAGAGGAGAGTACAAGACTGATACTGCTGGAATAAAAGACCATACATACAATGCTTACGGAATAGCCTATATCAATCAGAATGAAACTTTTAAAATAGGAGAAAGCCGTGGTTGGTACGGAGGTATAGTCAACAACACTTTCAAATTTAAAGATATTGGTAAATCAAAAGAAAATACTACTTTAGCCAAAGCAGGAATTTACAATACAAAAATATTTGGAAAAAATAAAAATACAAGCTGGACAGTTGCATTGGAAGGATTTGTTTCAAGAAGTGAAATGAACAGAAGATACCTTGTAGTTGATGATATATTTAATGCAAAATCTAACTACACAGGATACGGTGCAGCAATAAAAAATGAATTTGCAAGAGAATTTAGAGCCAGCCAAAGATTCAGCATCCGTCCTTATGGAAGCCTAAAACTTGGATATGGAAAATTTGATACTATTAAGGAAAAAACAGGTCAATTAAGACTGCAAGTTAAAGGCGATGACTATTACTCTGTAAAACCTGAAGCGGGAATAGAATTCAAATTTAAGCAGCCTTTTGGAAAAAGAGCCGCATTCACAACTTCATTAGGATTTGGATATGAAGCTGAATTAGGAAAAATTGGAGATGGTGAAAATCGTCTAAGAGTAAACTATACTGATGCAAAATGGTATAAAATAAGAGGGGAAAAAGAGGATAAAAAAGGAAACTTTAAATCAGATTTAAATATCGGAATAGGAAATGATAGATTTGGAGTGACAATTAATACTGGATATGAAACAAAAGGAAAAAATGTTAAAGGTGGCTTAGGGCTTAAAGTTCTATTCTAAATTTTAAACAAGCCTGTATTTTTAAACCTAAACAAAATATCCAAAAAAATTAACAGGAGATATTTAATAAGTCTCCTGTTTTTTATGCTTTAAAATAAATTAATAAATTCAAAATATTTTAAGTTTATCCTATTTAAATGTAGATTTATTATGAATTTTTATTTATTAAACAGGATTTAACATTATTTACTAAGTTTTTCTTATTTTACATAAAAATACTCATTTTTTTTGTAATTCTGATGTGAAGATTTGTAGTAAGCCAGTTTTTCTCCAAAAAACGTACTTTTACCATTTTTTAAGTCATTTAGCAATTCTTTTGCAAATTCGTTTCCTAAAACATGAATTGTCTTAAGTTCAGCATTACCTGAAACTTGTGGATAATCCCAGTTTACTTGTTTTTCAGGGCTTATTTCCATACAATTTGCATAAATATTTATGTGACTAAGGCTGGAATCCTTATAAAAAGTTCTGTAAGTTGATATCAGACATTGCTGATTCTTTAAATATTCCATTGTACCATTTTTCATATCCTGTTCAAGATTTTCAGGCAACTTTTCAAATGGAATTTTTTTAGTGAATGAAATACCCTCTCCTCTTAGAAATGAGCCCTTTGCAAAAATGCTAAATGAAATAAGAAAAATGGAAAAAGCAAGCAAAAATTTTAGACTATTCTTCATAATTATTTTCTCCTTCTAAATTTTTATAATGATGTTTAATAAATTTTATCATTTCATATCCATTTTTTCAATATGTATTTCCTTTAATTATCATATATTTTACATAAAATTTTGAAAATCAAATAATTTTGCTTTACAAATAAATAAATTCAAAGTATAATTATAATAAAGCTACTTTGATATTGAAATTAAAACTTGCAACTATTTTAAATTTCATTAACTTTAAGTAGTTTGACAGTAAACTCAAACATATAATAAAATTAAAACTTAGGAGGATTTTTTATGAAAAAAATGGGAATATTGCTTATTATAGGGGCATTAGCAGTAGTTAGCTGCGGAAAAGGGAGCGCTGGAAAAGAAGAAGGAAAGGCTGGAACAACGGCCGAACAATCTGTTAATCAAGAGAAAGTTGATTTGAGCAAGGAAACTGCTGAATATAAGAAATATGTTGAAGGTCAGATCGACATGCTTTTAAAAGATACAGAAAACTTTGCAAAATTGTTGAAGGAAGGAAAATTGGATGAAGCTAAAAAAGTTTATCCTTTAATCCGTATGGCTTATGAAAGATCTGAGCCTATCGCTGAAAGTTTTGGAGAATCTGATATTAAGATAGATTACCGTCTTGTTGACTTTAAGGAAGAATTTAAAAATGAAGAAGGATGGAAAGGCTTTCATAGAATTGAAAAAATATTATGGGAACAAAATACTACAAAAGGGACTGAAAAATATGCAGATGACCTTGTAAACGACATTAAGGAACTAAAAGCAAAAATTGCTACAATCGAAGTAACACCTGATTTAATGGTTACAGGAGCTATCGACTTATTAAATGAAGTTTCGACTCAAAAAATTACGGGAGAGGAAGAAGTATTTTCACATACTGATTTGTATGACTTTAGAGCAAACATTGAAGGAGCTCAGAAAATATTTGAACTATTTAGACCTAAATTAGAGAAAAAAGATGCGAAACTTGTAACAACTTTAGATACTGAATTTAAAGCTGTAAATGCTCTTCTTGATAAATATATGACTGATGATAAGCATTACAAATTATATACAGAATTGAAGCCTGAGGATACAAAAGCGCTAGCAGAAGCAGTTACAAAACTGGGAGAACCTTTATCACAAATGGGTATCGTAATGGATGCAACTCCTAAAAAATAATAGATTCATTCGATAACTAATATATTTAAGTATTATCATGCAAGGGGTTAATCTCCCTTGCTAAAATTAACATTTAGATTATCAAGGACATCTAAATAACTTACAGTATAAAAAGAGGTAAAAATAATGAGTGATGAAAATAATAAAAAATGGTTTGATAAAAAAATATCACGACGTGATTTTCTTAAAAAAGCTGGAATGGTAGGAGCTGGTGCCGCAATTGGAGCAAGTGGAGCTGGCGTAATTTTTGCAAATATGTTTAACGATAAGGCAAATCAAGTTGTTGGAGATGAAAAAATCTCATTTTATGGGCGGCATCAGTCAGGAATCGCTACTCCTGTTCAGAAAAATGTTTATTTTGCAGTACTAGATCTGCACTCTTTGAACAAGGAAGAAATAAAGAAGATGTTCAAGGACTGGACTGATTATTCTCAAAAACTTATGAAAGGCGAACTAGTCGCTCCTGAACTGAAAAATCACCTTGTCCCTCCTATAGATACAGGAGAAACTGTTGGATTAAACCCCTATCGCTTGACATTAACTTTTGGAATAAGCCCCTCATTTCTCGATAAATTAAAATTGGATAACAAAAAATTAGATGAATTTAAAGATTTGCCACATTTTCCAAGAGATCAGATAAAAGATAAGTATAAAGGCGGAGATATTTGTATTCAGGCTTGTGCAGATGATGCGCAGGTAGCATTTCACGCTGTGAGAAATCTTGTTCGTAAAGGACGTGCCTTAATTACTTTAAAATGGACTCAAGCTGGATTTCTTCCCATTGGAAATGGAAAAGAAACACCTAGAAATCTTTTTGGATTTAAAGATGGAACAGAAAATCCTAAAAATAATAACGACTTTAAGAATGTTGTATGGTATGACAAGAACAACTGGCTCAAAGATGGAACTTATATGATAGTAAGACGTATTCAGATGCATCTTGAAACTTGGGATAGAACTAATTTACAAGAACAGGAGAATACATTTGGAAGATATAAGGAAAGTGGCGCTCCATTTGGAGAAACAGATGAATTTGCAACAATTGACATAAATAAAAAAGGTCCAGACGGAAAACCAATTCTTCCCATTGATTCACATGTTTATCTTGCAAAAAAAGCTGAGGTAAAAATAGCACGCCGTGCCTTTTCGTATTCTAATGGAATAGACGAAGTGAGCGGACAGTTTGATGCGGGACTGCTATTTATATGTTTCCAAAAACATCCTGATCAATTCATAAAAATTCAGAACAGTTTAGGAAATGATGATAAGCTGAACGAGTACATTACTCACGTTGGAACGGGTATTTTTGCCTGCTTTGGCGGAATAAAGGAAGGAGAGTATATTGGGCAGAAATTATTTGAATAAAATAAGTATAATGTTATTTTTGTGCTTTATGCTATCTTTTACAAATATTATTGCAAAGGAAAGTTACAGTAACCTCTATATAAAAATAACAGATACAACAACTGCTATAAAAAATAGCAATCAGAATGAAGCAAAAAAACTTTATTCTGAAATCAGGGAAGAATTTAAAAAAGTAAAAAATTCTGATTCAACACAAGGAAAAAAAGTACAGGAGCTTTTAAATAAGGAAAAATCAGCATTATCAGAAAATGACCTAAAAGAAGTTACAACAGCACTGCTTGCTTTTGAAAAGGAGCAAAATCCTGTTAATGATAACGAGGAAAAGAAAAAATTTCAGTCAAGAATGTATCCTGCTTTGGATGTCCTAGAAAAGGCAATTCAGTCTAAAAATGTAGAACTGATGAAAAAGGAATATCTGAAATTTAATGGCGTATGGACTAGAAATGAAAGTTTTATAAGAAGCAGAAGTATTCCTTACTATGGAAAAGTGGAAACTGCCATGTCCTTTCTTAGAAGCTCTATGGAAGTGGAGCCCTTTGACTATGACAGCACAATGAATTCTTTCAATGAATTGAAGTCTGCTATAAAGGATTATCTGGATGGAAAAAAAATAGAAAACAATGTTTCGAGCACAATCACGTTGAAAGAAGCTGTGGATATGCTAAAAGATGCCTTAGATGCTTTTAAAACAGGAGATAAAGCTAAAGGACAATCAAAAGTTAAGCAGTTTATTCAAGTATGGCCAACTGTTGAAGGCGATGTAAGTACAAGAAATTCATCATTATACACAAAAGTGGAAACTCAAACTCCAATAATTATGGTAAAAGGTGCTGAAAAAGAATATCAGGAACAACTACAAGGATTAATAACAGAATTATCACAAATTGATACAAAAGCACAATATACATTTGTTGACGCAATGTTTATACTTCTTCGTGAAGGTGTAGAAGCACTTCTTATCGTTCTGGCATTAGTAAGCAGTCTAAAAGCTGCAAATCAGAAAAAAGGATTACGTTGGGTATATGCAGGAGCTGCTTTCGGAATTTTAGCAAGTGTCATTATAGCATTTATGCTTCAAGCACTATTCCCTGCGGTATCTTCAGGAACAAACCGTGAAATTCTGGAAGGAATTGTAGGAATTTTTGCAGTTATAATGATGATTGGTATTGGTTTCTGGCTACATAGCAAGTCATCTCTAAAATCTTGGAAAGACTACATTGACAGAAAAATGGATATTGTTTTGAGCACAGGAAGTTTTATTTCAATGTTTGTACTTAGTTTTCTTGCGGTATTTAGGGAAGGTGCTGAAACGATTCTATTTTATGTGGGAATTTTACCGTTAATTTCTTTGCAGAGCTTGATTATTGGTATCGTGAGTGCTATACTAATATTAGTTGTAATCGCATTTGTACTAATATATGCTTCTTCAAAGATAAAAATACATCAAATATTTCTTGTATTGACATGGACGATATATTTCCTTGCATTCAAGATGCTTGGAACAAGTATTCATATGCTGCAAGTTGTAGGAATTTTACCGCTACATGTAGTAAACTTTATTCCAACGGTAGAAATTTTGGGAATTTATGCAAATATGGAAGTATTTATTTGCCAATTAATTTTAATAACTATAATTGCATTTGCAACTTTTAAAAGAAAAGATAAATAGGTTTTAAATATTTTTAACAATCGGAAAGGAATAAAAAATGTCTAAAATTGATGAACAGACACTTATAGAACATCTAAGTGAATTTAGGAAAAGACTTATTGTAACAATCATATTTTTTATAATAGCCTTTCTGATAAGCCTAGTATTCTGCTCTAGTATTTACAAATTATTAACAGCTTCTTTTAATCAGAAATTAGTTGTTCTAGGGCCTAACGATATTTTGAGCATTTATTTGATGCTGGCTGGAATATGTGCTTTCAGTCTGACGCTTCCATTTGCAAGTTATCAGATATGGGCATTTGTACGTCCTGCATTGGAAGAAAGAGAAGCCAAAGTAGTTTTATCCTATGTTCCTGCAACCTTTATCCTGTTTATTGGCGGTCTATGTTTTGGCTTCTTTTTCATAACGCCTGCATTATTAAACGTGCTTCTTTCATTTGGAGATGATTTATTTAATATACAGCTTACAGCGAACAGCTATCTGACATTCATAATTCATACTTCCCTTCCACTTGGAATAATATTTGAACTGCCAGTTATTGTAGCCTTTTTAACATCGCTACATATTTTAACACCACAATATTTGATAAAAAACAGAAGATATGGATACTTTATTTTACTAGTACTCGCAGTAGTATTAACACCTGCCGATTTCATAAGTGATTTAACAATGGCAGCTCCCTTGATTCTGCTGTATGAAGTGAGTATCCTTGTCTGCAAATATATTTATAAAAAAAGGAGGAATTACTAAAAATGGGAATTTTTAGAGATATCGGAGCACCAGGACTCATAGTCCTTATACTTGGTGCATTACTTATTTTTGGACCAAAGAGGCTGCCTGAATTAGGAGAAGCCATCGGAAAAATGATTCGAGAATTTAAAAAATCAGTTTCTGGAATTGATTTGGAAAAAGATGATAAAATTACAGAAGACAAAAAAGAAGATAAATAAAAAAACAAGAGCAGTCTCATAACTATGAACCGCTCTTTTTTATAATGAAACTTATACAAAACCGACCTAAAAATATGATATAACAACTTTATGGCATATGAAAAAGATTATAGAAAAAGAATTTTAAATTTTTATTACGAAAATGGAAAAACAAAAACATTATTTCAAGTTCAACATAAGTTCCAGCACATTAACTTAAGAAGTAAACAGGAGATCTTTCATCAAGAACACGGAAAAGAAAATTTAAGGTACTTGATTCTGAAAAACTTGATGAATATATGAAAAATCCAAAGAATACAGATAAATACATCCGTGAAATAGCAGTTACTTCTGTTTTATTTAATAAATTAGTTCAGTTTTAAATAGGTTTTACTATACAAAATAGAAAAGACAGGTTTTCTATTTTAAGAGAAAAGGATCCTTGCTAAGTTTAAAAATCAAAAATCTCATTTTATTTTAATCTTTTACTGCTAATATTACATAAAAATAGAAAATAAATAAAAAAATATGCATTTCCGGAGGTAAGAGAATATATGAAAATAAATGATTTAAATGAAAAATTTGAAGATTTTGAAAAAGAGAATATCAGCAGTGTATTTCAAGGATTGATGAAAATAACAGGTATAGTCGTTTTAGCAGTTTTTCTTGTATTATTTAAGAGAATGATATATATGCAATATTATCTTTCTTTTATAATGAAATTTAGGGGTACAGATGTAAAAGAAAAAATAACAATGCTAGCTGCAATATTTACATTATTTTCTCTTATTGTAATAATTGTATCAGCTATTATTTTTATAAAAATGATAAAAGACTATTTTAATGAAAATAGTATGGAATTATCTCATAAAATAAAGTATTATATAATAATTTTCATAGGAGTTTTAATTATTATAAATTCAATTATTGGAACATTTGAAGTTCTTAAACAGATGAAACTTAACTTTACTTTCATTCAGAAAATAATGCTGTTTTTATTTTCTGGAATTCCTTCAGGAGTAATAGCAACATCAGCAACTGCATTTTTTTCAGTAGTCTTTTTATTTTCAGTAAAAACATACGAAAAGAAATTGTATAAACACAGAATAATAGGAATAATTTATACTGCCATTGTTTCAATAATAGGATTATTAGGAATCAATTTTATAATGGAACTTTCTAACT